>DATBRF010000001.1:0-2596 GCA_036560425.1 Methylocystis sp.
CTTTTCACGAAAGATCGAGCGCGAATTGTGGCGGAGAGCGAACGGGCCGGATCCGCTCAGCGGATTCACGATCTCCTTCAGCAGCATCCTTTCGCGACCGCCAACGACCTCGTCGCGCGCACGGGGTTGACGGCGCCCACCGTCAATGCGGCGTTGGCCGATCTTGAGCGTCTTGGCGTCGTCGCTGAGATCACTGGGCGTCGTCGAGGACGCGTTTTCAGCTACCCCGCTTACCTCGACATTCTCAACGAAGGTACGGCGGCGCTGCGAGGCTGAGGAACCCGTCGATCTTGCCACGTGGGCGTCCAACGCGAAGCGGTTTCTCCAATCACGCGATGGTTCACTGCACGCTGTCCGTCCGACCGCTTGTGAGCGAGGAGCCCTTTCCAATCTCACGCCATGGTCTCTTCGGGAGGGCCGCGCGCCGGCCTGAAAAAGCAGCGATGACGCCACAAGCGGCAACGCTCCCGTCGACTTCTTTCCCCTGCCCTCCGCTTGCGCTTCGGGCATTCCTCGCGGTGCAAGAAAGTCGCCGGGAAACGTCCTCCACTTCGTTTCGGCCCTTCGGGTGCGGCGCGATCCGCCCGTGGCTCGAGATCGCTGTCAGGCCGCGATCGGCGCGGCCACTAGCGAAAGAGCCAGGCCATGAACGATGACTTCGCCTCCCTGCCCTTCGATGCGTTCTCCCCAGATCAAGAAGCTGCATCGCCCTCTTCGCACCTTCTCGATGAACTGGCCTTGCACGGTTATCGCCCCCTCGAAGTCGACCCAAACCCACGTCCCCTACCCACTTCAGACGCGGCGTCCTTTGCGCTCGAGACTGCCGTCGAAGCGATCGCGGGCCTCTTTATCGACACGCGCATCGAGGCCGATCTCCCCGATCTACTTTGGTCTTTCGTCAATCTCTTCCACCGCAAGGCGGAGCGTGTCGGCCGAGACTTTGACGACAATGAAACCGCGCAGCGTCGTTCCCACGCCGAATAGGACGGCTCGGAAATCCACTCTCTCGAACTGGAGCGACTGATCGCGCAAGGGCTTACACTGGTCGAACGCCGTAACGCCTTCGAATTTTTCCGCGACCATCTGGCGAGCTCCATTCGACCCAGACCGGCTCCTCCTGGCGTCCGCGCTCCGGTTCGCAGGTCAATCACCGCGCCCTGACGGCTGCGATGATCGACAGTCGGGACTTCCTCAACGCCAAGAAACTGACCGAGACACAAGTGCTACTCCCTCCCGGCCCTCGGGTCGCCTTTACGGGCGGAGCCGACTGCAATGATCATCGTCGAATCTGGGACGCGCTCGATAAGGTTCGCGTGAAGCACTCTGACATGGTCTTGCTTCACGGCGCCGGCCCGAAAGGCGCGGAGAGAATCGCCGCGTGCTGGGCCGACAACCGCAAGGTTCCACAGGTCGCCTTCAAGCCGGATTGGACCCGTCACAAGAATGCCGCGCCGTTCAAGCGCAATGACGCCATGCTCGAAGCGCTTCCGATCGGGGTCATCGTTTTTCCCGGATCGGGCATCGTAGAGAATCTTGCCGACAAGGCGCGGAAGATGGGAATTCCGGTTTGGAAGTTTGCAAAGGAGGGCGCGTGAGGGCGGGGCGGATCTATATGCGCAACGGTTAGCCGCGGCTAACCCGCGTCCGCCCGAACGGGATCGCTTTGACCTCGTCGCGGGATGATCACTCTGAACAAACACGGAAATGCCCGGAAGGGGCGCGCGTTTCCAGGGGATGTTGTTAGCCGCGGCTAACATCTCTCGCTGTCGATTTTCAATCCTTTGACCGACCGCCAGGTTATGGCGCGTGAGCGCCCTTCCGCTTCGCAGTGTGCATTAACTTTTCATTAGGACTAAATTTGTTGCGCACCAGACCAGAATCGGCATTAATGGCTCAAAGACGCGCAAAAACGCCGCAACTTCGAAAAATTCCGCAGATTCCTCTCCTTCAAGAAGTCGCCATGTCATCTCAATCGCCAGATCAGAGCCATGTGGCAACCGAGCTTCGAACGCTTATCCAGCGTCATGCCCGAGATCTGTCGGAACAGCTGCAAGCTCACCAGCGAAACAGTTTTCCGCCATCGGCGGAAAAAACCATCCGCTATTTTTCGCCAGCGGAGGCCGCAAAGCTGATCGGCATTCACGAAGGGTATTTGCGGCAGATCGCCTCTGAGGGGCGCGGCGTATCTGCGAGCGTCACGAACGGACGTCGGACTTACTCAGTCGACGATATCCAAAACATTCGTGTCGTTCTAGATCAAGGCGCGAGAGGAGATCGCCGGTATTTGCCGCATCGGATTGCAGGCGAACATTTGCAGATAATCACAGTCATGAATTTCAAGGGCGGGTCGGGAAAAACAACGACCTCAGCTCATCTTGCGCAGTACCTGGCGCTTCACGGCTATCGAACGCTGGCGATTGACCTCGACCCTCAAGCGAGTTTATCGGCGCTTTTTGGCACGCAGCCGGAGTTGGATGTCGGACCCAACGATACTCTTTACGGAGCCATTCGATATGACGATCAACGGCGGTCGATCAGTGAAATAGTGCGCGGCACCTACATTCCGACGCTGCATCTCATTCCCGCTCATTTGGAG
>DATBRF010000002.1:0-13177 GCA_036560425.1 Methylocystis sp.
TGGCGCGTCCCATCGCGCGCTGCAGGACGAATTCGACGCGCGCCGCCTCGCCGATCTGATGGAAAGCGGCGTCATGCACGCCGAATTCGCGCCGCACGAAGTGAATTTCATCCAGTCTCGCGACATGTTCTTTCTCGCGACCGTCGACCCCTTCGGACGTCCAACGGTTTCTTACAAGGGCGGCGCGGCGGGATTCGTCCGCGTCACCGGCCCGAGCAGCCTGATCTTCCCCTGGTACGACGGCAACGGCATGTTCTATTCCGCCGGCAATATCGCGGAGACGGCGAAGGTCGGCCTGCTGTTCATTGATTTCCTCACGCCGAATCGGCTTCGGGCGCAGGGCGACGCGAAAATCCTGCGCGATCCGGCGCTTGTGTCTTCCTATCCCGGCGCGCAATTCGTCATCGGGGTCGAGGTGGAGAGCATTTGGGTCAATTGCCCGCGCTATATCCATGGCTATCAGAAAATGGGCGAATCCAAATATACCCCCGATGCGAATGGCGAAGCGCCGCTGCCCGGGTGGAAGAGGCTCGATCTGGCCCAGGAGGCGATCACGCCGGCGGATCGCGCCCGCGTCCGCGAGGCTGGCGGCGTCATCGACATGGACGTCTATGGCGAACTCGTCGCGAAAGGCGAAGGATAGGCGCGATTTCTTATCGCTCGCACGGAAAGCGCGCTAGATGGCCTTTCGCGCCAACATGCAATCGGAGCCGAGCCCTTGCCCTACGCCAGCAGCGCCGATCTGCCCGATAATCTTCAACGGCTTTTGCCCCTGCACGCGCAGGATATCTACCGGGAAGCCTTCAACCACGCCTTTGCGGACCATGAGGGCGACCCCCGGCAGGAAGAAGCCGCGCACCGGATCGCCTGGGCGGCCGTGAAACGTAGCTACGTGAAGACGGAAGAAGGCTGGCGCAGGCGCGAGGATTGAAGCCCCGCTCTGGCCAGCCCCGGCGCGCGGTGGTAGAAGCCGCCGGCCATGGTCTTCACCCTCATCGCCATAGCCGGGCTCGCCGCCTGGCTCTATCTCCTGATTTTCAATTCGGGATTTTGGCGGCTCACCGAGCACGACCGCAGCTTTGCCCCTGAAGGCGCGACGGTTCCCGAGGGAACGCATGTGATCGCCATCGTCCCCGCGCGCGACGAAGCGCAGGTGATCGCGACGAGCCTCGCCTCTCTGCTGCGGCAGGACTTCCCCGGCCGCTTCGAGGTCGCTCTGGTCGACGACGACAGCACCGACGGCACCGCTGACGCCGCCCGCGCCAAGGCGGTCGAGCTTTCCGCCGCCGAGCGCCTGACCGTCCTCCAATCCGGCGGCCCCTCGGACGGCTGGACCGGGAAGATCGCCGCCATGCACCGTGGCTTCATGCATGTGCGCGGCCTCGAGAAGCAACCTGATTTCGTCCTCTTCTGCGACGCCGACATCGCCTTCGAGCCGCATGTGCTCTCCCGCCTCGTCGCCGGCGCGACGGCGCGCGGGACTGTGCTGTCCTCGCTCATGGTGAAGCTGCGCTGCGACAGCGCGGCCGAGAAATGGTTCGTCCCGGCCTTCGTCTTCTTCTTTCAGATGCTCTACCCCTTCCGCGCGGTGAACGACCCCAAGAGCAAGGTCGCGGGGGCGGCGGGCGGCGTGATGCTGGTTCGTCCCGAGGCGCTGGCCAGGGCGGGCGGCCTGCCGGCCATACGCGAAGCGCTCATCGACGATTGCGCGCTCGGCGCGCTCATGAAAACGCAAGGACCGATCTGGCTCGGCCTTACAGACGGCGTCCATAGCCTCCGCCCCTATCCGCATCTCTCCGACATCGAGCGGATGGTGTCGCGCTCGGCCTACGCCCAGCTGGACTATTCGCCGTTCAAGCTCGCGGGCGCGCTGCTCGGCATGATTCTCGTCTATCTCGCGCCGCCTTTGCTCGCCATTTTCGGCGCGCCGCCGGCGCGCGAAATCGGGCTTGTGGGCTGGATGATCATGGCCCAAGCCTATATGCCGAGCCTGCGCTTTTATGGGCTGTCGAGGGCGAGGGCCTTCGCGTTGCCGTTAATCGCGGCGTGCTATACGTGGTTTACCGTCGTTTCGGCTTGGCGTCACATGCGCGGCCGCGGCGGCGAATGGAAGGGTCGTTTCCAGGCGCCCGCCTGAGCGAGAGGCATTA
The DNA here is from genome assembly GCA_036560425.1 of Methylocystis sp. Taxonomy (GTDB): domain Bacteria; phylum Pseudomonadota; class Alphaproteobacteria; order Rhizobiales; family Beijerinckiaceae; genus Methylocystis. Next base: position 2,151 of record DATBRF010000002.1, read on the forward strand.
TGGTCGACATTGTCGATACAAGCTCCGGCAAGACGCATCGCGACGAGAATTTTCCCGTCGCCTCGATCCTCATTGCGCCGCGCCATCGCGCGCCAATCATGGCCTTCTACAACTTCGTGCGCGCAGCGGACGACATCTCCGATCACGCCACCCTCGCGCCCGAGCAAAAGCTCATGCTGCTCGATCGCCTCGACGCCGCGCTGATCGGCAAAGGCCCGGACGAGCCCGTCGCGGCGAAGCTGCGCGCGCAATGCCGCGAACGCCGCCTCGACCCACAACACGCGCGCGACCTCATCACCGCCTTCAAGCGCGACGTCACCTATCTGCGCTATCGCGATTGGGATGACCTCATCTTCTACTGCCGCTATTCGGCGATGCCGGTCGGCCGCTTCGTGTGCGACGTGCATGGAGAGGACCCTGCCCGCGTCTGGGACGCCAATGACGCGCTCTGCGCCGCTCTGCAGGTGATCAACCATCTTCAGGACTGCGCGAAAGACTATCGCAATCTTGATCGGGTCTACATCACCGCCGAATCGCTCGCCGCCCATGGCGCCGCCGTAGAGATGCTCGGCGACGCGCGCGCGCCGGCGCCGCTTCTCGCGGCCATTCGCGACCTCAACGAAAGGACCGCCACGCTTCTCGATCGGTCGCGCGTCTTCGCCGATCTCATCGACGATACGCGGCTCGCGATGGAAGTCGGGGCCATTCAGGGGCTTGCCGAGAGGCTCGTCGAGAGGCTGCGCATTGCGGACCCGCTCTGCGATAAGGTCCACGAAGGCAAGCTCGGCTTTGCGCTCGCGAGCGCAATGGGCGCGGTCGGCGCCTTGATGGGGCGCATCTCGCGCCCGCGGCGCAAAATGGCGGACGCAACCCGATGACCATGGAAAGCCTCAACGACATCGCGCCCTTGCAGACGCAGCCGATCGCGGTCAAGAGCTCCTTTTATCTCGCCATGCGCGTGCTCGAGCCCGCGCGCCGGAACGCCATGTTCTCCATTTACGCCTTCTGCCGCGCGGTCGACGACATTGCCGACGACGAAGGCGACCGCGCCGCCCGCCGCGAGGCGCTGGATCAATGGCGCTACGATCTCGACGAGCTTTACGCCGGCCGCATCCGGCCCAGAAGCGCTTTCCTCGCCGAGCCGGTCCGCCGCTACAGGCTGGCCCGCGCCGATTTCGAGTCCATCATCGATGGAATGGCGATGGACGTCGATGAGGATATTTGCGCGCCGGATTGGGAGAAGCTCGACCTGTATTGCGATCGCGTCGCGAGCGCGGTGGGGCGGCTGTCCGTCCGCGCTTTCGGCCTCGCGGATGAAAGCGAGCTGCAGTTGCCGACCGGCCCGAAGCTCCTCGCCTATCACCTCGGTCGCGCCCTGCAGCTCACCAATATTCTGCGCGACCTCGACGAGGACGCCGCGCGCGGACGGCTCTATCTGCCGCGCGAGGCGCTGGAGGAGTCGGGCGTCGCCAGCCACGCGCCGCACGCCGCGCTTGCCAGCCCCGCGCTCGATCAGGTCTGCGCTACGGTCGTGCAGCGTGCGCGTGAACATTTCGAGCAGGCGGACCTCGTCATGACCGGCCTGCCGAAATCTGCGGTGAAGGCGCCATACCTGATGGCCGCCGGCTATCGCTCTATCCTCGACGGCCTCACCGCGCGCGGCTTCGCGCCCCCGCGCGCGCCGGTGCGCATGTCGAAGCTGAAGCTCGTCGGCGCTTTGGTGCGGCACGCCTTCCTGTGAGCGGAACCGTTCACATCATCGGGGCGGGGCTCGCCGGCCTTTCCTGCGCCGTGCGCCTCGCGGACGAAGGAAAGCGCGTCGCGCTTTACGAGGCCGCGCGCATGGCCGGAGGGCGCTGCCGCTCCTATTTCGACGCGACGCTCGGCCTGACGATCGACAATGGCAACCATTTGCTGCTCTCGGGTAACGCGGCCGCGCGCGATTACGGCGCGCGCATCGGCGCAGCCGACGCGCTGCTCGGACCCGAGCAATGCGTTTTCGACTTTCTGGATTTTTCGACCGGCCGGCGCTGGAAGCTGCGTCCGAACGACTCGAAGCTCCCTTGGTGGGTTTTCTTCGCCGACCGTCGCGTGCCCGGCACGGGGCCGCTCGACTATCTCGACGCCGGCAAGCTGCTCTTCGCCAAACAGGGCGCAACCATCGGCGAGACCATGCGCTGCGAGGGCCTGCTTTGGGAAAAGCTCTGGCGCCCGGTCATGCTCTCGGCGCTCAATATCGAGCCAAGCGAGGCTTCGGCGACGCTCGCCGGCGCCGTGCTGCGCGAGACCCTCGCGGCGGGCGGCGCCGCCTGCCGGCCGCTCGTCGCCAAGGGCGGGCTGGGTCAAGCTTTCATCGAGCCGGCGCTGCGCAAGCTGCAATCACAAGGCGTCGAGCCGCGCTTTGGCGCGCGGCTGAAGGAGATCGGTTGCGACGACCTTTACGCCCGCACGCTGCGCTTCGGGGATGAGGAAGTCGCAGTCGGCGACCGTGACAGCGTGGTGCTCGCCGTTCCGGCCTGGACCGCGAAGGAACTCATGCCCGCCCTGACGACGCCAGAAGATCATCGCGCCATCCTCAATGCGCATTTCAAAATCGCGCCGCCGCCGGGCCAGCCGCTCTTGCTCGGCATGGTAGGTTCGCTCTCGGAATGGCTCTTTGCCTTCGATGACAGGCTGTCCGTCACGATCAGCGGTGCGGACCGGCTGATGGACGAGCCGCGAGAGGAACTGGCCGCAAAGATCTGGGCCGAGGTCGCGTCGGCGACGGGCTTGCCGGCGGAGCCTATGCCCCCTTGGCAGATTGTGAAGGAAAAGCGCGCCACCTTCGCCGCGACGCCCGCGCAAGAAGCGCGCCGACCGGGGGCGCAGACGCAATGGCGCAATCTCTTCCTCGCCGGCGACTGGACCGCGACGGGGCTGCCCGCGACGATCGAGGGGTCAATAAGGTCGGGGTATAGGGCGGCGGAGTTGGCGGGGTGGTGACGAACGGAAGTGCGTATCGCCAAAACTAACTACATTTATTAACGCGCGTCTCGGCGAGCCCCGCAAACAATGCGCCAAAAGGTGCGACACGTCATCAGCTCGCCAAGGCGAGGCGCGCGTTTACGTCGCCGCGAAGGGCCTGAACGCCTCCACCACATCCAGATAGACCTGCCGCTTGAAGGGGACGATCAGATCCGGGAGGTTCGAGAGCTTCTCCCATCGCCAGTCGTCGAATTCTGGCTTGTGCCTGCCATGGCCGGGCGCGTGAATGTCGATCTCGCTATCGGGGGCGCTGAATCGCAGCGCGAACCAGCGTTGGGTCTGGCCGACATATTTGCCGTTCCAGCGCTTGCTGGCCTCGGGCGGCAGATCGTAGGAGAGCCACGTCGGCGCCTCGGCGAGGAAGGCCGCGCTCTTGACGTTCGTCTCCTCGTAAAGCTCGCGCAGCGCGGCCTCGTAAGGGGTCTCGCCCTCGTCTATGCCGCCCTGCGGCATCTGCCAAAGATAAGGCTCGGCGGTCCGGTCGAAGGCGCCCTTCGCCTTGCGATGGCCGATGAAGACGAGGCCCTCGGCGTTGAAGAGGGTCACCCCGACGCAGGGGCGGTAACGGCGATCAGGCGCGCTCATCTGCTTTGCTCCATATCGGCCGCCGCGCGGTTCGAGCTTCTGGAGGCCAGCGCGGCCGAGACCGGCGCCAGGGCGACGCCTCGCCGTTCGAGATCACGGCCGAAACGGGCGATGCGCGCGATTGCCGCGGGCGTGGCGTTGGCGAAGCCGATCGCGACGCCCTTGTCGCGCGCAGTCGATTCGAGCTGTGCGAGCGCTGCGTCCATGGATTGCGGCGTATTGCGCTGGTCGATGATCACGTCCACCCTGGCGTGCGACAGCGATAGCTTGGGCGCGAGCTTGCCGGCGAGGGACTGCGGCGAGACGCCGTCGTCGAGGAAGAAAAGCCCGCGCTGGGCGATCTCGCTCAAGGCGCCATACATCGCTGTCTCATCCGCAGTGAAGCGGCCGCCAAGATAATTCATCACGCCGGCATAGCCTGAAAAGCGGCTCATCAACCATCGCAGATCGTCGAGAGCGCCATCGGGCGCCCCGGTTAGAAGCGTATGGGGGCCGGGATTGTTTTGCGGATAGTCGAAAGGCTCCATGGGCGCCTGCAGCAGCGCCTCGTGGCCGCGCGCGCGGGCCTGCCGCACGAGCCGATCGAGGTCGGCCCCATAGGGCGCGAAGGCGAGGGTGACGCCCTCTGGAAGCTGGTCGATGGCGTCTAAGGAAGATTTCGCGTTGAGCCCGACGCCGCCCACGACGAGCGCGATGCGCGGCGCGCCGGGCTTTATCGTCGGCGCGACGACGAAGGGGCGGGAGTAGACGTCCATCGGCCGCGCCCCGTCGGCGCCGATCTTCGGCAGGAGGCCATAGGGGCCCTTCTCCGTCACGCGGCGGTCGGGCGCGGGCGCGAGTCGCACGCCGGAGGGCGGATCGATGTGAATGATGCGGGCCGACGAGCCCTCGCCGCCATGTCTTGTGACCTTGACGCCCGAGAGCTGCTCGATCTCGCTGACGCCCGCCTCTCTCGGCGGCTGCCCCTGCCCTGCGTCCGCGGCTGCGATCGGCTGCTGCTGGGCGGGCGGCGCGGGCGCTGGCTCCGGCGGCCTATAGGGCTCTATCCTGGCCACGGCGTAGGGCTCGCCGCCGAAGGGGTCGGGCGGCGCAAGGTAAAGCGCGACCGCGCCTGCCGCGACGAGCGCTCCGGCGCCCAGAGCGAAGGGATGCTCAAAGCCTGCCCTCCTGGGCCGGGGCGACTCGCGTCCGAGGGGCTGGTTCAGTTCATCGAGCATGAAGGCGGGCGCTTCTCGGGACGAATCATCTGACGGACATTGTGACGGCGCAGCCGCAGGCCGTCGAGCGGTTGCAGTCCGGGGGCTCACAGAACCCCGTCCGCCTCCATCAGCTCCAGAAGGATGCCTTCTCGCAGGCCGCGGTCGGCGATCCGCGTGCGGCCGGCGGGGAACATTTCGCGGATCGCCTCGAAAATCGCGCAGCCCGCAAGGACGAGGTCAGCCCGCTGCGGACCGATGCAGCCGTTCGCCACCCGCTCCTCGAAATCCATCGCCCGCAGGCGCGTGATCGCCCGCGTCGCCTCGGCGTCGGACATCCAAAGCCCGTCGACCCGCCAGCGGTCATAGCGCTCCAGCCCCAGATGGACGCCGGCAAGCGTCGTCACCGTGCCCGAAGTGCCCAGCAAATGGAAACGTGCGCATCGGTGGATCTCAGCCGTCTCCTGGACAAAATGTTCGAGCGCGTCCCGGGCATGATTTCTCATCGCCGAAAAAGTGTGGGCGTCGACGATGCGGCCGCCGAAATGTTCCGCGAGCGTCACGACGCCGAGCTCCAGCGACGTCCAGCGGTGCAGCTCGCGGCCATCGGGGGCGGCGGGCGAGCGGGTGAGCCAGACGAGCTCGGTCGATCCTCCGCCGATGTCGAAAAGCAGCACGCTCGCCGCTTGCGGGTCGGCAAGAGAGCCGCAGCCGCGCGCCGCGAAGCGCGCTTCCGTCTCGCGGTCGATAACCTCCAGCTCGAGGCCGGTGCGCTCAAGGACCCGGCCCACGAATTCCTCTCCATTGGCCGCGCTGCGGCAGGCTTGCGTCGCGACAAGCCGCGCACGGGTGACGCCGCGCGCCTCCATCTTATCTCGGCAGATTTCCAGCGCCGCGATCGTGCGCTCGATCGCCGCCTCGCTGATGCGGCCCGCGCGACCCAGGCCCTCGCCGAGGCGCACGATGCGCGAGAAGGCGTCGATGATCCGCAGGAAATCCGAATTGCGCCGGCGCGGGCGCCGTTCCGGGCGGGCGATGAGCAGACGGCAGTTATTGGTGCCGAGATCGAGCGCGGCGTAGGTATGCACGTAGCCATGCGCGCCGTGCATTTCCACGCCGGCGGCTCCGCCCGTGATCGCCGGGGCGGCGCGGCTGGCCGCTTCCGCCGCTTCCAGACCTGGCCCCGCGTGGGCGGGCCGATCGGTCCCTGCCAATGTCGTGCTCCCGCGATAAGCTTTGCCGCGCGTCGCCGCTCGCGCGACCCCATTCGCGTTAAACGCCTTAATTGCCGGATTGCGTAGCCGGCCGCAAGAGGGCGGCGCCGTCACGATGGGGCCAACCGCCATCCTCGCGCTAAATGACGCCCTGCGCCCTAAAAAAGGCGATCATGCGTCCGAGCGCGTCACGAGCCTCCTGCGCGCGATAGCTCGGCCGGTAGTCAGCGAAGAAGCCATGCGGCGCATCATCATAGACAATAATATCCGCCGGCGCTCCAGCTTGGGCGAGCTTCTCCTTCATCCGCGCAATAAGATCGCGAGGAATGCTCGGATCGTCACCGCCGTAAAGACCAAGCGTTGGAACCCGGATCTCGCCCACGATGTCGATTGGCCAGCGCGGCTGCTCCGCCGTGCGCGGCCCGTCGAGGCGGCCATACCAGGGAACGCAGGCGGCGAGCCTGGGATTGTGCGCGGCGTAAAGCCAAGCAATGCGCCCACCCCAGCAAAAGCCCGTGACCGCCGCGCGCGCGGCGTCGGCGCCGCGGCTCACCGCAAAGGCCAGCGCCTCGTCGAAAACGCCCATGGTCTCGGAGTCCGGAACCTTGGCGACGATCGCACGGATTGCGTCCATGTCACGCGCCGCCATGGGGTCGCCGTAGCGAACGAGATAATCGGGCGCGACAGCGAAGAAGCCGAGCTTGGCGAAGCGCCGGGCGACGTCGCGGATATGCTCGTGCAGACCGAAAACTTCCTCGGCGATCAGCAGGACGGGCAGGTTCTCGCCGCCTTCGATCTTGGCGTAATAGGCGGGCGCGCCGCCGGGCAATGTCGCGAGGCCAGCCTCCAGCCCCATGGAATCGGTGTGGGTCGCGTCGCTCGACGCCGGCCCGGCCGCCGCCGCAAAACCTTTGCCGTGCTCACCCTGCGTCATCCGCGTGACCCTCCCCGGTCGCCCGATAATTCGCGCGCGGCCGCGCCGCCCGCAAGCCTGAGCGCGCGATTCTTGCGACGCAAAACTTGGCCTTCTCATCAGCGCCAAAAGAGCGTATATCGCGGCGCCGTTTGCGGGAGGAAGCCTCCCGCATCGAGAGGGCCGAGTTCGTGTTTGCCCTTCAAGTTGTGGCCGAGCCGTCCCCCGTCAGCCGCGCGCTCTTCTGCGCACAAAGTCTTTTTTCCCGAAGGACCGCCTCATGACGCAGCAATCGGGCGCCGAGCCGCGGGCCGCTACGCCGCCCCAGGAGTCTGCTCGAGCGGCGGATAATGAGAACGGACAAGGCAAAGGCGGCCTCGCCGCCCTGACCATAGGTTCGATCGGGGTTGTCTACGGCGATATCGGCACGAGCCCGCTTTACGCCCTGCGCGAGGCGCTCGCCCATCAGGTGAAAGCGGAAGCCTTGACGGAAGCAGGCGTCATCGGTTCGATTTCGCTTCTCATTTTTGCGCTGATCTTCATCGTCACCATCAAATACATCCTATTCGTGATGCGTGCGGACAACCGCGGCGAGGGCGGCATTCTCGCCCTGATGGCCCTCGCGCAAAGCGCCATGGGCCGGCAAGCCGGCGTCGCCTTTCTGCTCGGCGTCGGCGGAGCGGCGCTCTTCGCCGGCGAGGCGGTGATCACGCCCGCGATTTCAGTGATGTCGTCGATCGAAGGCCTGCAACTCGTCACCGACCGCTTCAGCGAATTCGTGATGCCGATCACGATTTTCATCCTCGTGACTCTGTTCTGGGTGCAGAGCAGCGGCACGGCCCGTGTCGCCGCGCTCTTCAGCCCAATCATGACGACATTTTTTCTCACGATCGGCATCCTCGGCGCTTCCCATATCGCCGACGCGCCGCAAGTGCTCGAAGCTTTCGATCCGCGACGTGGCATTGTCTTTTTGCTCACGCACGGCTGGCTCGGATTCGCCGTTTTGGGCTCGGTCTTTCTGGCGGTGACGGGGGCCGAGGCGCTTTACGCCGACATCGGACATTTCGGGCGTTTTCCCATACAACTCGCATGGCTCGGCCTCGTGCTGCCAGCGCTGCTCCTGAATTATCTGGGACAAGGCGCCCTCGTCCTGTCGCGGCCCGAAGCGGTGGGGAATCCGTTTTTTCTGATGGCGCCCGAATGGGGCCTGCTCCCGATCGTCATCCTCTCGACCCTCGCCACCGTCATCGCCAGCCAGTCCGTCATCACCGGCGCTTTTTCGATCGTCCGGCAGGCGATCCAGCTTGGCTTGTTGCCGCGCCTCGAGATCACCCATACCTCGGCGATGCTCGAGGGCCAGATCTATATCGGCCGCGTCAACCGGCTATTGCTCATCGGCGTGCTGCTGCTCGTCATCGCCTTCAAGAGCTCTTCGGGGCTCGCCTCTGCATACGGCATCGCCGTGGCGGGCACGATGGTTGTGACGACGTCGCTGGCTTTTGTCGTCGTCTGGCGCAAATGGTGCTGGCCCTTGTGGGCGGCGATCGTATCGATCGCCGCCTTTCTCGTGGTCGACCTTACGTTTCTAACCGCCAATTTGATGAAATTCGTCGAAGGCGGCTGGGTTCCACTGACGTTTGGCGCCAGCGCGATCATCGTCATGTGGACATGGGTGCGCGGCACGCGCCTTCTTGCGGAGAAGACTCACCGGGACTCGATCCCCCTCATGGATCTCATCGGCTTGATGCGGAAGTCGAAGCCCCCCCGCGTCCCCGGCATGGCGGTCTTCTTGACCAGCGACCCGAATGTCGCGCCCACCGCGCTCATGCACAATCTGAAGCACAACAAAGTGCTGCACGAGCGCGTGCTGATCATTTGCGTGCGCACAGAGAACCGGCCGCGCGTCGCGAATGAGAAACGTTTCGAGCTCACGCAGCTTTCGGAGGATTTCTCGCGCGCCAATCTGCATTTCGGCTTCATGGAAAGCCCGCGCGTTCCGGCCGCCCTCGCCGCCATGCGCAAGGCCGGCTTCAAATATGACATCATGACCACGAGCTTCTTCCTGGGCCGGCGCACCATCAAGGAAAGCCCGGCGTCAGAAATGCCCGCCTGGCAAGACAAGCTTTATGTCGCGCTCACAAAACAGGCGGCCAACGCCACGGACTTTTTCTCCATCCCCTCGGACCGAGTCGTGGAGCTCGGCGCGCAGGTGACAATCTGAACCGTATCTTTTTCGGAGTCGTCTATGACGAAGCATACGCAGATCGGCGCGGGCGAAGCTCAACCGGCCAGCGCGGAAGGCGACGGACACGCGAAACATTCGACCGCCGCGCTGATATTGGGCTCCATCGGCGTCGTTTACGGCGACATCGGAACGAGCCCGCTTTACGCCCTGCGCGAGTCGCTTTCGCATAGCATCAAGGCCGACGCGCTGACGGAAGAGGCGGTGATCGGCTCCATCTCGCTGCTGATCCTTGCGCTGATTTTCACCGTCACGCTCAAATACGTCATTTTCCTGATGCGCGCCGACAACCGTGGCGAGGGTGGAACGCTTTCGCTGATGGCGCTCGCCGAATCTTCGGTCGGCGGACGCTCGCTCGCGATCTTCCTTCTTGGCGTCGCCGGCGCCGCGCTCTTCTCGGGCGACGCCATCATCACGCCGGCGATCTCGGTCCTCTCCGCCGTCGAGGGCCTGGAGCTCGTTACCCATCAGTTGACAGACTATGTGCTGCCGATAACGCTCTTTATTCTCGTAACGCTGTTCTGGGTGCAGAGTTACGGCACGGCGCGCGTCGCGAGCCTGTTCGGCCCGATCATGGTCATCTTTTTCGCCGTGATCGGCGGGCTCGGAGCAATGCATATCGGCGACGCGCCGCAGGTGCTCTCAGCCTTTGACCCGCGCGAGGGCATAACCTTCCTCTTCAACCACGGCTGGCTCGGTTTCGCGATCCTTGGCTCGGTGTTTCTCGGCGTGACGGGCGCGGAGGCGCTCTATGCGGATATGGGCCATTTCGGGCGCTTTCCGATCCGGGCCGCCTGGCTGGCCTTCGTGCTGCCGGCGCTGCTTCTGAACTATCTCGGTCAGGGCGCGCTCATCCTGTCGCGGCCGGAGGCCATCGATAATCCCTTCTTCCTCCTTGCGCCGGATTGGGCCTTGCTGCCGCTCGTCCTGCTATCGACGGTCGCGACCGTCATCGCAAGTCAAGCCGTTATCACCGGCGCTTTCTCCATCGCGCGCCAGGCGATCCAGCTCGGTCTGCTGCCGCGTCTCGAAGTCACCCACACGTCGGAAGCGCAGGAAGGCCAGATCTATATCGCGCGCGTCAACCGGCTGCTGCTGGTGGGCGTGCTGCTCCTTGTCATGGTTTTCCGCAGCTCCTCGGCGTTGGCCTCCGCCTATGGCATCGCCGTCACCGGCACGATGGTCGTCACAACCGCCCTCGCCTTCATCGTCGTCCGGAAGGACTGGAAATGGCCTCTGTGGCTGAGCATCGGCGTGACTTCTTCTTTCCTCATCGTCGATCTCGCCTTTCTCGCCGCCAATTTGATGAAGGTCGTGGAAGGAGGCTGGGTTCCGGTGGCGCTCGGCGCCTGCTCGATGATCGTGATGTGGACCTGGGTCCGCGGCACACGGCTGCTGACGGAGAAGACTCGCCGCGACTCGATACCGATCGCCGAGCTCTTGCCGATGCTCGAAAAATCGAAGCTGATTCGCGCGCCCGGCACAGCGATCTTTTTGACGAACGACCCAAATGTCGCGCCGACCGCGCTCCTGCACAATATCAAGCACAATAAAGTGCTGCACGAGCGTGTGCTCATCCTTTACGTGCGCACTGAAAATCGCCCGCGCGTCTCGCTCCAGAAGCGCTTCGAGCTGAAAAAACTATCGCATGATTTCGATCTAGCCATCTTGCACTATGGCTTCATGGAGAGCCCGCGCGTGCCGGCGGCGCTCGCCCTGATGCGCAAGGCCGGCTACAAATATGACATCATGACGACGAGCTTCTTCCTCGGCCGGCGGACGATCAAGGAAAGCCCCTCGTCCGAGATGCCGCCGTGGCAGGACAAGCTCTATGTGGCTCTAACCAAGCAGGC
>DATBRF010000003.1:0-9179 GCA_036560425.1 Methylocystis sp.
CCGTCATCGTAACCGATCTGATCAAGGCCTCCCGCTCTTCGTCCGAGATCGGACCGAGATGCGCTTCGCTGCCGCAACCCGTCAACGCAACGGACAAAGCAAAAAAAAGATCGCGCAATCTCGGAAAAAACATGAGCCTTACGTCCTTCACAGTGTTAAAATCAGAATCAGATAAAAGCGAAGTGCGGGCGACGTCAATATGGCGACCATCAGAATCGTCTGCAAGGGCCCCAGCGCTTGCGCGCTGTCAAATGCTGTCAGAATTCGTACAATCGGTTGGAATGCGATAGCGCCTTTATGGAACAGTGCGGCCAACTGCATGACGGGCGGTCCAAAGCGTTCTGCTCGTGCGTAATTAAAGGCGGCCCTGCTCGAATGAATGAGTTGAGACGCGTGATCGATGAGAAGAGGCTTCGATGATGGCGCCCACGAAATTCGGATTGCCGGCAGCCGCCCTGATCATGGCGACGACGCTCGACCCGAGTTTCGCCGACATGGCAAAGGGCTCCTACACATTTTCCTCTTCGAGCAATTGCGCATCAAGCGGTAAAGTGCCGACCGATATTTGCGGCTTCGCCCACGCGAGCGCCGAAGCCGAGTTTGAAGAGAAAGCGCCGCGCTACCCCACACGGTCTTTGTGCGAACAAGTATTCGGAGCCGGCGCGTGCTCGCTTGGATTTCGCGGCGCAGACGGTTGGGCAGGAAAGAAGAAGGCGATCTATTTCTCGCCCCGACAGCAGGGCTTCCGCATGACGATTAGCTCAGATCATGGCATAACGGTCGTTCCCCTGGGAGCGCCAGGCCTCCATTTCTCGCGACGCTCCGCCCTTCATCAAGACGCCTCGATCAATCCTCGGGCGCTGAGAGAGCAGATCACGCCGCAGGGCGGACAAACAAACAACGCGGTCTTCGGGGCCGCGATACCCGAGGGCGCTGGCGGCCCTTTGCCCCCCGTCCGCCAATCGATCCCAATTTCGACTGTTCGGCCTATCTCGAACCCGACGATAAGGGCGACCCGAGAACCGGCTGCGTGTTGGCGCCGCCGAACCGGCGGTAGCAATCGGCCCATCCTGGCGCCTCCGAGATTGTACTCTCCTTGCCGTAGGCCAATTGGTTTCTTTGCGGAACGGCTTTCATGTCTCAGCCTGATTTGGCGAGAAAGGCGAATGGTCGCGCCTGCGAACTTCGCCGGCCTCGTATCGTGGGGGCGGAATTTGGCCGGCCGTCGCGGGTTCCGAAAATGCGCTATCTCGCCAGCGGACAGCGTCTTCAACGACAAACTGATTCATCTTTTCGCCCGTCAGAGCGACGAGGATCGTATTGACCAGAATTTCAAGGTCCAGGGAAAAAGATGCGCGCTGAATATACCACGTGTCCAGCGCATCCTTTTCTTCGGGTCCGATGATGGCGCCGCCATTGATTTGCGCCCACCCTGTAATCCCTGGCCGCACAAGCAAACGGATGCGAGGATCGCTCGGCTGGTCGTGCGGCAACAGCGGCCGCGGTCCAACCATCGACATATCTCCGATAAGCACATTGTAAAGTTGCGGGATTTCGTCGAGCCGCGTCGCGCGAATGGCGCGACCAATCCGGGAGAGACGGTCAGCCTCCGCGATGCGATTTCCAGACCTGTCGAAGGGCGCATGGTACGTCCTGAACTTATACAAGAGAAATTTGCGGCCGTTTCGGCCAATTCTTTGCTGCCAAAACAGAACAGGCGCGCCGACATCCACCATCACCAGAAACGCCACAACGGGCGCGACCGGCAGGAGCGCAATGAGTAATGACGTGGCGATCAAAATATCGAGGACGCGCTTCAATTCGAAATAATCGTTGAGCTCGATCCCACGATAAGCAGCGGTGGCGCTTTGCGAGACAGGCGGGAGGAGGCCGAGGGCCTCCGAGACCCGAACGAGAGGAAGGTGACGGGCGTCGCAGACTGCTCGAACGCGGTCGACAGCCTCCCTTGTAAGATTTGCGTCATCGGAGAGCCAGACTTCATCCAACGCAACGCCATGGACGGCATATTCTTCGATGACGTCATCCAGATCCTGCGCGTGGCCGACAATCTTGACGCCACAGACTTTCCGGCCGACCGACGAGGCCTGGCCGTCGAGGGCGGCGACGACGACCGTCGTGCGAGGCTGCTGGCAATCGGTCAGCCGTATCGCAGCGGCGGCGAAACGATCGACGCCGATAAGCAAAACGCGCCGGACGTCCAGCCTCTTCGCCCGAGCCGAATATCTCGGGCCGTCCGGCGAAAAGAGACGGCAAAAAAGACGCGCAAAGATCAAGCCGCCGCCCAGAACGAGGCCGTAGATGAAAGGCGTCGAGCGCGGGACGCCTTCTAGGCGCGTGAACGTGAAACACATCAGACTGCTCGCCGCCACGGTGCAGGCGACCGCGCCACAGATGAGGAGAGCGTCGTGAACCGAAAAGAATCGGCTTACGCTATCGCTCAATCGGAAAAACAGGAAGGAGCCCAGGGCGCAAGCAAATGTGATGGCTGCATATTGATAAGTCTCGGGAACTCCGCGAGGAAAGTCGGCCACCCCCACGAGATTCGGGTCTCGCAGCCAAAGAGCCAGTAACGGCGCGGCCGCCGCCGAGAGCACATCAACCGGGAGGAGCCGAAGACGATATTTCGTCCGAGAAGTTGGAGAGGTCAAACGCATTTATAGGTTCCTGATAAAATTCTCTCGAATGCTAGATCAGCTCGATCAGCTTCGCAATAATTTTTCGCTCCGGCAAAGCCAAAATCTGATAAGATTGGCCGAGCGGCGCTACAGGGGTGCTCACAAAGGGTCGCCGAAAATGTCGAGATCATTGGCTAAGATGTTTGAGAGAGGCAGAGCCGCTTCCGCGGCCTTGTCCTCTGGGTTGCGCATTTATGCTGTCGGCGACATCCATGGCAGGATGGATCTACTGGACGAACTGGCTTCGCTGATTCAAGCCGATCTTGTCGATGCGCCAAAGGAAACATTAACCATTTTCCTTGGGGACTATATCGACCGCGGGCCTGGTTCCTACGGCATTTTAGAGAGACTGAGCACGGGCGACTTTCCGACGGCGTTTCTGGCCTTGCGCGGAAACCATGAGGAGATGGCCCTTAAGTTCCTTGAGGATGAAAGCGTCCTTGAAGGCTGGCGCAAATTCGGCGGTCTGGAGACTCTTCATTCCTATGGGCTCGATGTCGGCGATGCGATGCGAGGCAAAGGCTTCGGCGCGGCGCGGGAGAAGTTCGTTGAGCGTTTGCCGCATCGGCATCGCGCGTTTCTGGAAGAAACGCCCCTGTCTGCTTCCTATGGAGATTACTTCTTCTGTCACGCTGGCGTTCGGCCCGGAGTGTCTTTTGAAAGGCAGACCGCTGAAGACCTTTTGTGGATTAGGGATGACTTCCTGAAATTCGCCGGCGCGCACCAAAAGTTTGTCGTCCATGGACACAGCCCGGTTCACGTCCCTGACGCCAAATCAAATCGGATCAATCTCGACACGGGCGCTTTCGCGACATCCCTTTTGACAGCGCTCGTGCTTGAAAATGCAGACCGCAGATTTCTCTTCGCTGGCAATTTGCGGGCGACATCTGCCGATTTCCGGTTTCCAACCCATCGCCAAGACGCTGCGAGGGCTCGAGCCTCATGAATGTCTCTGCAAAATGCGGAAAGCCGAGTCCGATCGCTTCCGGTATCTGTTCATCGGGTAGCGAGATTCTCTTTCTCGTCAGAAAATTTTTCTTGAACCAGACAGGAGAATATCCCAAAATGTAAACATGCGTGATGGGATCCGTCGATTTGCTGGTTTTACATACAGCCCCCGAAAGGGGCTGTGGCGAGGCGGCGTGGAGATTCCATTAGGGCCTCAAGCCCGGCAGTTGCTTGAGTTGCTGCTTGAGGCGGATGGCGGCGGCGTGACCAGGCAAGAGATCAGCGCCCGCTTATGGCCGAATCGGCCACCCTCGGACGCATCCATCGACCGCTGCGTCTATCTCCTCCGAAAGCCGCTCCGCGAAGCAGGCTTTGGCGATTTAGTCGCCACGACTTATGGGCGCGGGCTTTCTCTTCGGGCGGAGGTCGAGGTCGACTCTTCTGCGCCCGCGCCGCCCGCCCGCCCCCCGACACCGATGGCCGACGTTTTCCCCACCTCGGATTGCGCAGCTGACCGACCAAGCGGCTTCGCGGAGGAACCAACCGCGGAAATGGTCGAGTTTTCGGTTGGCGACATCGTGGTGCGTGTTGGGCCGGATGTGAAGGAAGACCAGCTGGCCCGAATCCTCCGCGCCGTACGCGCCGCGCGAGTGGATCCTCCCCATTAGCTGTGGCGTCTGAGGAGGTTGTTCACCCGAGCTGGCGGCTTGAGAGTGGTCGTTCGCACACGATGCACTCGGGACTTCAGGGATGAACAACCCACACAAGAATGCGCTAACGACGCCGCTTGGTCGAGCGGAAATGGTGCGTTGGATACGCGAGGGGCGCCTGCCCTTGGCCACCGTCGCCACCGGCGTTGGAATCAGCGAACGAACCGCCCGGAAATGGGTGAAGCGCTTCGAGGCCGAAGGGCCGGCGGGGCTTGAGAACCGGTTCTCGCGGCCCCGGATGGTCGCCAACCGCACCGGAGAGCCCTGCCTAGCCCATCTGCTCGTTCCAGAGTTCGAAACGCAGCAGTTCCTCCTTGCCGCGCTCGCCATCCTGTGGCTGGCGGCCGACTCGGCAATCCTGTTGAGCCGCTCGGGCGCATTGAGCAACGCGCCCCATGCAAGTTCACCGAGCGCGCCCTCCTCGAAGCCCACCGCAGCGAAGGCGAGGTTTTTCTGCGCCCCTGCGAAGCGGTAGGCCAGTCCCCAGCGCTTCGCCCCGTCTGGCGTAGTCCAAAGCTGAAGGCCTCCGCCGTCCGAAAGCTTCCCGAGCTGGTCGAGGGCTCCGCGTTCCGGATTTCCAAATCGTTGAACGGCTGTTGGTATCGCCCCGGGAGCGGGGAATATGCCAACAACGATACCAAGGAATTTGTTGGACACAACCCGCGCCCAAAGGACGCCCTAAGACAACGAGTTCGCCCGAAGCATTTGTTTTTCGGCTACTTCCGGAAGTTTATGCGCGCGAGCGTCGGTGCCGGAGCAGGACTTGGACTCCCAATAGTAGGAAAACTTCTCGGGCACTCTCAGGCAGCTACCACAGAGAGATATGCACATCTCGACGCCGACCCAATTCGTCGAGCCGCAGATTTGATCGGCAGTACAATCTCAGCTGCGCTAAGGCACCGGGCGGAGATAGACATCAAGCGCCGAGATTCGAGGGGACGGCTTAGATAGCGATACAGAGACCATCGTGTCCGGGAGGTGGCGTGCCGGGCCGAGCTTCCGCGGTCTTCGGGTCATGGGTGAAATTCGCGCGACGACATGATGGGCCTGCATGCGCAAAATCAACTACTTGTCTCGCAGACCGACGTCGGGATCCCTGCCGATCAACTGCGCATCGCCTGCCTGAAGGCCGCCAGATTGAACGCGGCGCTTATTTAGCATCCACTTGCTTTATTGCAGCGTCGATCCACGCACGCGTCTGCTCCAGGACCTCATCAGAGAGCGTCGTGTCGTCGATCGCGCGGGCGAGGATCACTGCCCCGACCATCGCCGCCCAGGCGCCGATCGCCGCACGGCGTCTGTCTGGCTCATCCATGCCGGAGAGAGCTTTGCTAATCCGCTCGATTTGCGATCGTAGCCCCTCCGTCATGGCCGCGCGCGCAGCCGGTGTCTGGTGGCGGATTTCCGCAGCAAGGCACGCTGTGGGGCAACCACGGGCAGCATCGTCTCGATGCTTGGGCGCAAGATACGCGTCGAGATAGGCGCGAAGTCCAACGTCGCCGCCTTCACCCGGGGCCAGAAGATAGCCGATCGTCTGGGCGACCAGGTCGTCCTTCGAACTGAAATGACCGTAGAATCCGCCGTGAGTGAGACCCGCGGCCTTCATCACTTCGGCCACGCTGACGGCGTCGAACCCCCTCTCGCGGAATAGCCGGCTGGCCACATCTAGGATACGGCGCCGGTTCTCCGCCATCTGCTCTCGACTGACTTTCATTCCACTTTCTCCGCCGGCCCATTGACATATTCATGATGATCATCATATTTATATTCATGACGGCCATCATGAATATAGGCAGCACAGAGCAGTGAGCAATCCCATGCCCGCCATACCCTCAGTTCTTATCACCGGAGCGTCCACCGGCATTGGCGCCGCCTATGCCGAGCGCTTCGCGCGCCGCGGCCATGATCTCGTGCTGGTGGCGCGCGATCGGCCGCGAATGGAGGCCCTCTCCATGCGCCTCCGAAAGGAAGCGGGCGTCGCGATCGACATCATCCAGGCTGATCTGACTCGGCCTGACGAGCTTGCTGTGGTGGAGACCCGTCTGCGTGACGACGCTCGCATTGGCGTTCTTGTCAACAACGCCGGAACGGCGCTTGGAGGCAGCTTCATCGAGCAGTCCACCGATGATGTCGCGCGGATTGTCGCGCTCAACACGACAGCTCTTCTCCGGCTCGCCAGCGCAGTTGCGCCGCGATTTGTCCGGGCGGGCGAAGGGGCGATCATCAATATCGGCTCCGTGGTTGGGCTAGCTCCTGAATTCGCCATGACCGTTTATGGCGCGACCAAGGCTTTCGCATTGTTCTTTTCGCAGGGCCTCAGCGTCGAGCTCGGCCCCAAGGGCGTCTATGTCCAGGCCGTGCTTCCCGCCGCGACGCGCACCGAAATCTGGGAACGCGCCGGCGCCGACGTCAACACGATGAGTGGGGTAATGGAGGTTGATGAACTCGTGGATGCGGCGCTGGTCGGCTTTGACCGCCGCGAGGCGGTCACGATTCCGCCGCTGCCCGATGTGGAACAGTGGAACACATATCAGGCCGCACGTCAGGTCATGCTCCCAAACACGCGCCAGGAACACGCCGCAGCGCGATATCGAACGGCAGACTGAGCATTCCCGCAGCCAATCATCCGGCGCGGCCCCTTTTGCGCTATCCGCGATAACGCCTCTCCAACCGAGAGCGGCCGTCGGCAGTTACCTGAGAGCAGATCATCATGAAAGCCTTCATCGTCGGCAAATACAAAACGAGTGGCGCCCTCCGCTTTGGCGAAATGCCGGAACCAATATTGAGAGATGACGATGTCCTGGTCGAGATCCACGCCGCGGGGCTCAACCCTTTGGATTCCAAATCCGCGATGGCGCCTTCAAGCCGCTCCTTCCGTATCGCCCGCCCTTCGTCCTGGGACACGACATGGCCGGAACAGTCACCAAGCTCGGATTGAAGGTCCGTCGATTCAAGGTGGGTGACGAGGTCTATGCCCGCCCGCGCGATGGCCACATCGGGACCTTCGCGGAATCGATTTCCATAAATGAGGCCGACATTGCGCTGAAGCCGAAGAACCTGACCATGGAGGAAGCGGCTTCGATCCCCTTGGTCGGGCTGACCGCATGGCAGGCATTAGCCGATCGAGCCGGCCTGCGAAAAGGGCAGAAGGTCCTCATACACGCGGGCTCGGGAGGCGTTGGGACATTCGCTATTCAGTTGGCCAAGCATCTCGGCGCGACGGTCGCTACGACGACGAGCACAGCCAATGTCGAGCTCGTCAGAAGCCTCGGCGCTGATGTTGTGATCGACTACAAGAAGCAGGACTTCGAGAAGGGTCCTGTCTAACTACGACGTCGTATTGAACAGCCTGGACGGCGACACGCTCCGAAAATCCCTGAGCGTGCTGAAGCCCGGTGGCAAACTGATCTCCATTTCCGGTCCGCCGGACCCCCGTTTCGGCCAGGAACAAGGACTGAACTGGGTTCTTCGTCAGGTCATGCGTCTTCTCAGCTTCGGCATCCGAAGGAAGGCCGCAGGTCGGGGGATCGGCTATTCATTCCTGTTCATGCGGGCGACGGCGAGCAGTTGAGGCAGATCACATCGCTCATCGAAGCCGGGATCATCCGCCCGATCATGGATCGGGTCTTCCCGTTCGAAGCGGCCAATGAAGCGTTGGCATACATCGAAACTGGACGGTCAAAAGGCAAGGTCGTCGTCACGCTGAGATGACGGCGATGTCGCCTTTACCCTGAAGCACGGGCGGCGCCGCAGCGCGTGTCTGTTGCTCGTATCCAAAGACACGATCGTGAATACACCCCGTGTTCAACAAACCGGATCGACAGCGATGTACTCAAATTCCCAAAAAACTGCTCTCGTGACGGGCGCGTCGTCCGGAATCGGTCGTGCGAGCGCCGAGGCTCTGGCGCGGGCCGGTTTCGCCGTCTTCGGCACCAGCCGCAAGCCGAGCGGAAACAGCCCGAACCGGGTTTCGATGCTGGCGTGCGACGTGACGGAGGAACATTCTGTGGCGGCCCTTGTTTCGGAGATACTCGCACGGACAGGACGCATCGATGTTCTCGTCAACAATGCCGGCCTTGGCCTGTTCGGGGGCGCCGAGGAGTCCTCGGCCGCGCAGGTTCAGCGCCTGTTCGACGTCAATCTGTTCGGTGTCATCCGGGTGATCAACGCGGTGTTGCCGTCGATGCGGGCGCGTGGGCAAGGGCGCATCATCAACCTGAGTAGCGCGCTTGGGTTCTTGCCGGCGCCGTATTCGGCGCATTATGCAGGAAGCAAGTTCGCCCTTGAAGGCTATTCAGAGTCGCTCGATCACGAAGTCCGCGCCTTCAACGTCCGCGTGTCGCTGATCGAGCCTGGCACCGTGAAAGGTAATTTCGACCAGAGCGCCCTGGAGCCCGACACCAGGATGACGGAGTATGATGACGCGCGCGCCTGGGTGCATGGCTTTTACAAGAAGGCGTTGCAGACGGCGGTTACGCCTGAAGACGTGGCGGACGCGGTACTTCTAGCGGCCACGGCCCCGCGCCAGCGGCTACGGTACACCGTCGGCAAAGTCGCGCGGCAGGTCAGCCTGTTACGCCGACTCGCGCTCGCGCGGATGTTCGACAAGATCTTACGTCAGCAGTTCGGCCTGCCCAGCTGAGGAGACTGCGATCGACGAGGGCGGATGTGAGTGCCCTTCGCGCCAACCGCCGCCATGTGCTCAATCATTCACCGAATCTCCGAATTCCTCAAATAGCTGTCGAGATTCCTGAAGGGGCGCGGTCTCTCGTGCGCAAACCAGCCAATAAGTCAGCAGCGCGGCCACTCCCGAAATCAAGGCCGC
>DATBRF010000004.1:0-12617 GCA_036560425.1 Methylocystis sp.
ACGCTCCCTTCTCATCACGGCAAATCAGCCCTTCGGCGAATGGGGAAAAATCTTTCCCGATCAGGCCATGACCCTCGCCGCTATCGACAGGCTCGTCCATCACGCGACAATCTTCGAGATGAATGTCGACAGTTACCGACGGAAAGCGGCGATCAAAAAATCTCAAGGCCCAGGCCGACCCGCCTCGCGCGCGACAATCAAATCCTCATCCTGATTGTCGCTCCACGACAATCAAAGCAAGGCTCACAAAAATCTGCTTGTCTTATTGTCGCTCCGCGACAATCATCCCAACACCGCGACCGCAACATCTCATCCCAATTGTCGCGCTCTTCTCACTCAGATTGTCGCGCCATACATCCACTCGTTTGCCGGCCCCACGACGATCGTGGTCGAGACGAGCGGCTCGCCCGTCTCGGGATGCATCGCCGGCTCCCAGAGGGCGGCGAAGGCCAGCGGCTCGCCTGATCTCGCCGAGAAGTAATGGGGCGTCTTGGAGCCGGGGGCGCCGGTCCATTCGTAGAAGCCGCTCGCCGGGATGACGCACCGACGGGATTTGAAGGCCGAGCGGAACATCGGCTTCTCGGCCACCGTCTCGGCCCGGGCGTTGAAGGTCGCCGGCAGCTCCTTGAACGGCTTCCTCCACCATGACGGGACGAGGCCCCACCGCATCGGAACCAATTCGGCCCCGCCTTCCGTCGACCTGACGACCTCGACCGCGGTCGTCGGCGCGATGTTGAAGCGCGGCGGCAGGTTGCGGGGCTGGCCGATCAGGCCGGCGAGCCGGTGGATATCCGCCCAAGAGAGGTGCTGGGTGAAGCGTCCGCACATGGCGGGACCTTACCGCCGCAGGCGGCTCGACGCTAGGAATGAAGGCTGCCGATCGGGGTAGTAGAGACGCAGTATTCCGGGCGCGACCTCGCAAGTCGAGTCCGAGTATTTGCGCTGGAACGGCTCCCGGACGCACCGCCGCGCGCCCGGCGCATAGACATTCCGAAGTATCCGTAAGTATTCCGTCGAACCCGGCGGAATCCGCCTCCCGACCGGGTTTGACTCAACTTATGGGGTCGATTTGCAACTTATGGGGTAATGCACACGGCCTCACACGTCCAAGTTCGCGACATTCAGCGCATTCTCGTGGATGAACTCGCGGCGCGGCTCGACCACGTCGCCCATCAGCTTGACGAAAATGTCGTCGGCTTCCGCGGCTTCCTTCACCTTCACCTGCAAGAGCGAGCGCGCCTCGCGGTCGAGCGTCGTCTCCCAGAGCTGCTCGGCGTTCATCTCGCCCAAGCCTTTGTAGCGCTGGATGGCGAGGCCCTTGCGGCCGATCTGATTCATGGCGTCGTAAAGCGCGACGGGGCCCGAAAGCTGCGCCTCGTCGCCGCGGCGGATGAGCGTCGCCGGCGCGGAGAAAATCTCGCGCAGCAAATCCGCGCGCTCCTGCAGCTTGCGCGCCTCGGATGAATTCAGCATGGCGGCGTCGAGGATCACCGCCTGCGTCACGCCGCGCAAGGTGCGCTTGAAGACATAGCCGCCCTCGCGCGCTTCGCCCATCCAGCCGCGTTCTGTTTCTTCGGCGATGGCGTCGAGGCGCCGCGCGACTTCCTGCGCAAGGCGCTCCGCCTCGCCACTCTCGCCATGCGGCTTCAGCGCGCCGGCCATGGCGGCCTGCTCGACGACGCCGCGGTCGTAGCGCGAATGCAGGCTCATGATGACCGTGCGGAAGGCGCGCGCGTCCTCCAGCACCTTACGCAGATCGGCGCCGGCGCGGTCTTCGGTTCCCGTGCGCAACACGGCGCCGTCGAGCAGCGCGTCGATGAGATAATCCTCGAGCGCGCGCTCGTCCTTCAGATACTGTGTCGACTTGCCGCGCGTCACTTTGTAGAGCGGCGCCTGCGCGATAAAGACGTGGCCGCGCTCGATCAGCTCCGGCATCTGCCGGTAGAAGAAGGTGAGGATCAGCGTGCGGATATGGGCGCCGTCGACGTCGGCGTCGGTCATGATGATGACCTTGTGATAGCGCAGCTTGTCGGCGTTGAATTCGTCGCGCCCGACGCCCGTGCCCAGCGCGGTGATCAGCGTGCCGATCTGTTCGGACGACAGCATTTTGTCGAAACGCGCGCGCTCAACGTTCAGGATCTTGCCGCGCAAGGGAAGCACCGCCTGAAAGGCGCGGTCGCGCCCCTGCTTGGCAGTGCCGCCGGCCGAGTCGCCCTCGACGATGAAGAGCTCGGCCTTGGCCGGATCGCGCTCCTGACAGTCCGCGAGCTTGCCGGGCAGGTTCGCGACATCGAGCGCGCCCTTGCGGCGCGTCAGCTCGCGAGCCTTGCGCGCCGCTTCGCGCGCCGCCGCCGCCTCGACGACCTTGGAGACGACGTTTTTCGCGTCGGCGGGATGCTCTTCGAGCCATTGGCCAAGAATATCGTTCATGACATTCTCGACCGCCGGACGCACTTCGGACGAGACGAGCTTGTCCTTTGTCTGCGACGAAAACTTCGGGTCGGGCACTTTCACCGACAGCACGCAGGTGAGACCCTCGCGGCAGTCGTCGCCGGAGAGGTCGACCTTCTCGCGCTTGGTGAGGCCCGAAGAGTCGGCGTAGCCCGTGATCTGGCGCGTCAGCGCCGCGCGGAAGCCGGCGAGATGGGTGCCGCCGTCGCGCTGCGGGATGTTGTTGGTGAAGGCCAGCACATTCTCGTGATAGGAGTCGTTCCACCACAGCGCCACTTCAACGCTGATGTGGTCGCGCTGGCCCTTGATGAGGATCGGCGAGGAAAGCAGCGGCTGTTTGGTGCGGTCGAGCCAGCGGACGAAGGCTTCGAGGCCGCCTTCGTAATGAAGCTCCTCGCGCTTCACCTCGGCGTGGCGCGCATCGGTCAAGATGATGCGCACCCCCGAGTTCAGAAAGGCGAGCTCGCGCAGGCGATGCTCGATCGTCGCATAGTCGAACTCGACCATGCTGAAGGTCGCGGACGATGGCAGGAAGGTGACTTCCGTGCCGCGTTTGGGCGCGCCATCCTCGATCGGCGCGTCGCCGGCGACCGCGAGCCGCTCGACCGCGTCGCCGTTGTGAAACTCCATGAAATGCTCTTTGCCGCCACGCCAGATGCGCAGCTTCAGCCAAACGGACAGCGCATTGACGACCGAAACGCCGACGCCGTGCAGGCCGCCGGAGACCTTGTAGGAATTCTGGTCGAATTTGCCGCCCGCATGGAGCTGGGTCATGATGACCTCGGCCGCCGACACGCCCTCTTCGTGGTGGATGTCGGTCGGAATGCCTCGGCCATTGTCGGTGACGGTGCAGGAGCCGTCGGCGTTGAGCGTGACTGTGACGCGCGTCGCATGGCCGGCGAGGGCCTCGTCGATGGCGTTGTCGACGACCTCATAGACCATGTGGTGCAGGCCGGTCCCGTCGTCCGTGTCGCCGATATACATGCCCGGACGCTTGCGGACCGCGTCCAGGCCGCGCAGCACCTTGATGGATTCGGCGCCATATTCGGCAGGATCGTTCAGCTTCTCGTTCTCGCTCATTTCTCTCGCTTTTCCGGGGGATTTGGGCCCCCTGATTCGTAAGGCCCATTCTACCTCGGAAGGGCCTGCGAACGCGAGCGGAGAAAGGGGTTTTCCTTGTGTTGCAACTGATTGAACAGAAATGGCTTAACCAAATCGTGGCCTCGCTCTCGCAACTTGCGCGCGGCTAAGCCGCTTCTGCCATAGGAGTATCCGCTCGTGATTGAAGACTAAGCGGGACGCAGTGACAAACCTGGTCCTTTTCTTTAAATTCTATCCCGCTTAAGACACCGAGATTCGCCGCATAGTACGGATCGTGAATCCGCCGCGTGGTTTGAACATCTGGGATGTTACTACTCGAACCATTTGGGGGGGGCAAATAAAGCCGATGAATTCCCGAACGTCATCAGTGCCTGACCTCAGCGTCTTTGTGGATTACGAATACGAGATTCAGTTGGGCGCCAACAACGCTGGAGCCTATGTGCTCGACGTCGTCGGCTCGGAAAAGAGAGTCCTTGAAATTGGCGCGGGCTCTGGCTCCATCACTCGGCGCCTCGTGGGGATCAATAACTGCGATGTCACGGCGGTGGAGATCAATCCAAAATCCGTTGCCAAGCTAAAAAATATCGTCGAACGCGTTTATCAGCTTGATCTCAATGATTCGGGGTGGGTTGAGGCTATATCCGCGGAAGGAAAGTTCGACGTTGTTCTTGCTGCCGATGTGCTTGAGCATCTCTATGATCCGTGGGCTGTCATAAAGCAAATGACGAGCCTTCTAAATGATACTGGGTCGATTGTTTTGAGCCTGCCGCATGTTGGTCATGTCGCGCTGATGTCGGCAATACTTCGAAGTGATTATCCTTACCAGGAATTCGGCTTATTAGATAAGACGCATATTAGATTTTTTGGCCTGCACAACATCGTTGATATGTATAAGAGCGTTGGATTTGCCGTAACAGACGCTCGTTTCGTTTTATTTGGCCCGCACGAAACGGAGTTCGCCGCCGATTGGGAGCGAGTGTCTCCCGCGATGCGGACTATGCTATCGCGCGCCCCCCACGGGAGAGTCTATCAGGTCGTGACGCGCGCCCAGCGCGCCGAGCTGGTGCCCGAGCCTCTCGATTTGCTGGCCGCGTCGCTCCGTGCAGCGGAACGTCACCCTACGATTGCGCCGTCCGGTGGCCGGCTCATGGGTTTCTTTCAGAAGTTGCGCGGGATATTCGGGCTCTAAAAAACTGCGGAGGCAGAGTTTATGATCGGCGGTGATTCCACACCTTCCCAAACGCAAAACAAGAATATAAAGATAATCGCATATTATCTGACTCAATTTCATC
This sequence comes from Methylocystis sp., assembly GCA_036560425.1. GTDB lineage: Bacteria > Pseudomonadota > Alphaproteobacteria > Rhizobiales > Beijerinckiaceae > Methylocystis. The sequence goes on from DATBRF010000004.1 coordinate 4,845, forward strand.
CTATACCTGAAAATGATTTGTGGTGGGGGAAAGGTTTTACCGAATGGACGAATACCACTAAAGCGCGGCCCATGTTCCGCGGACATTACCAACCTCATCTCCCGACTGATCTAGGGTTTTATGATTTGCGTGTGCCAGAAACGCGCCGAGAACAGATTAGGCTCGCAAAAGAATATGGAATAGATGGTTTTTGCTATTATTACTATTGGTTTTCTGGCAAGCGCCTCCTCGAGCGCCCGCTCGAAGACATGCTTGCTGATAAAGACAGTGACATGCCGTTTTGCCTGTGCTGGGCTAACGAAAACTGGTCACGCCGTTGGGATGCGGCCGAAACAGAGGTTTTGCTAGCGCAAAAATATCTTCCAGACGATGATCTGGACTTTGTTAAAAGCTTAATACCGTACTTCAGCGACCCGCGATACATACGTATAGGCGGAGCGCCCTTGCTTATCGTGTATCGGCCGCAACATTTGCCGGATGCGAGAAAAAGCGCGGACATTTGGCGAAAATACTGCGCATCCATCGGGTTGGGCGAAATAAAGATATATGCTGCGTTCACCCACGGAAATTGGACATATGATCAGTTCGGGTTCGACGGCGGCGTTGAATTCCCCCCGCACAATATGATTGGGCCGAACTTGGCGCCGCAACTTGAATGCGTTCCTGAATATGAAGGATATATTTACGATTACGCTGACGTAGCTGAACTGTATCTTGCTCGAGACTACTCGGAAATGAACGGGATTCGGGCGGTCTTTCCATCTTGGGATAATTCGGCGCGTCGACACAAACTCGGCACTATCGGGCTGAATGCGACGCCGGAAAATTACGAATACTGGTTGTCCCGGGCCATAGAAAAAACGAAACGCGAATATCCAAACCAAGATGGGTTTGTATTCATCAACGCTTGGAACGAATGGGCGGAGGGCGCTCATCTCGAACCTGACAGAAAATACGGCCGCCAATTCCTGGAGGCGACGGCGCGCGCCAAGGCTGGCCAATCAACCCTGACCGAGTGGGCGGCTCGTGGCGTCCCGCCCGAGCTGGCGCGACCGCCGGAACCGCCACGCCGTTTCTTCGAAAGACTGGCTACGGCCGCGACCCGCTTCAAACGATGATGTGGCGGTGGCGCTTGTTCGAAGAACCGGGGAAATTCTACAGACCAGAGCTGTGGACAGCCGCTCCTTGCTGAATGCTTATACACTGCGCATTTCCACTCATCAAAAGGGGCATGGTATACGATGATTACGAACCGTTATATGCAGCGTTTGCTCCGCGCTGTAAAAGGGAAAGACGATCCGCGACTCGTCAGCATTGCCGCCGAACTCGCGCAAAAGAATAGCGTCATAAATCAACTCCTCGTCGAGCGTGACGCGTTGGTCGTCGAGCGTGATGCGTTGGTCGTCGAGCGCGACACGTTGAACGCAACCAAAAATAGCGTCATAAACCAACTTATCGCCGAGCGCGACGCGTTGAACGCGACCATCGCCAACATGACGAGACAGATCTCCGAAACTATGCGGATTGGCGGCGCTGTCGCCCAAGAGACAGACGTGAGCGAGACTCTACGCGCTCGCTATCTCGACCTCATGGAGGCTGTTTTGATCGGCAGCATCTATGAGGATCCGCCGATGGAACTTTGGGGAAATAAAGATTACCACAAGGATACGCGCGACCGCGGTCTTGATTGGCCGAAGAAAGCCTATTCAATGATCGGCGCCGGAAGAATGCGTAATTTCCGATCGCTAGTGGAGCGAGTGATTCTAGAAGGCGTTCCCGGCGATATCGTCGAAACCGGCGTTTGGAGGGGAGGGGCGAGCATTTTGGCGCGCGGTGTGCTCGCTGCGTATGGCGTGAAGAACCGCCGCATCTTCGTCACCGATTCATTCGAGGGTCTTCCACCGCCGGATGTCGAACATTATCCGGTAGATGAAGGATTGACATTTCACGAGTGCCCAGAGTTGGCGGTCTCTTTGGAGGTCGTTCGAGAGAATTTCCAGAAATTCGGACTGCTCGATGCGCAGGTTGTGTTTGTAAAAGGATGGTTCCGCGATACAATTCCGTCACTCGACATTACGAACATTTCAGTCTTGCGTCTCGACGGAGACATGTATGAGTCCACGATAATCCCGCTTACACACCTGTACGATAAAATATCAGCTGGTGGATGGGTTATTGTCGACGATTATTTGGTCGTGCCGGCTTGCAAGGCGGCTGTTCACGATTTTTTCCGTGATCGAAAATTGTCGCCGGACATCAAAGCTATTGATGGGGTAGGCGTTTATTTTCAAAAGCCAAAGACTCCATTTGCGTAATGGATTCAATGAGCAATCGGGTCTGTCAGGCGTCATCCCGGAAGGCAACAGCCTCCCTCGGCGAGCGCCTGCCGCGCGGGAAGCAATCCACAGCAGCCATCGCCGCCCTGGATTGCTTCGCTTGGCTCGCAATTTTGTCTCGATCTACCGCAGCGCCTCCTCCAGCGCCTCCAGAAAGGCGTCGCCGTAGCGCGCGACCTTGCGGTCGCCGACGCCATGCACCCGGAGCATGTCATCGAGCGTCGCCGGGCGCTTCTCGGCCATGTCGATCAGCGTGCGGTCGGCGAAGATCACGTAAGCGGGGACGCCCTCCTCCTGCGCCAGCTCGCGCCGCTTGCGCTTGAGCGCGGCGAGGATGCGGTCGGTCGCCTCGTCGAGATTGGCCGCCACTTTTTCACGGCGCTCGCGGCGCGCCAGCGGGTCGCTGCGCAGCATGATCGCCTCGCGGCCGAAGAGAATGTCCTCCCCCTTCGCCGTCAGCGCGAAGCCCCCGTGTTCGGCGCTTGCGGTCCGTAGCGCGCCGATGGCGAAAAGCTGGCGCAGGAACGAGGCCCATTCCTGCTTCGAATGTTCCTTGCCGACGCCGAAGGTCTTGATCGCGTCATGGCCATGGCGGCGCACGGCCTCGGTTGCTTCGCCCGTTAGCACGTCGGCGATATGGTTCGCGCCAAAGCGCTGGCCCGTGCGATAGACGGCGGAGAGCGCCTTTTGCGCAGGGATGGCGTCGTCGAAAACTGAAACCTTGCCCTGGCAGACGTCGCAGCGCCCACAGGGGCCCGCTTCTTCCGCGAAATAGGCGAGCAGCGTCTGGCGCCGGCAGCGCGGCGTTTCGCACAGCATGGCGAGCGCGGAGAAGCGATCGTGCTCGACGCGGCGGCGCTCATCGTCGATCTCTTTCGCGTCGATCTGGCGGCGTCGGAAGGCCATGTCGTCCAGACCATAGAGCGTCAGCGTGTCGGCGGGCAGTCCGTCGCGCCCGGCGCGGCCGATTTCCTGATAGTAGCTCTCGACCGAAGAGGGCATGTCGGCGTGCGCCACGAAGCGCACGTCCGGCTTGTTGACGCCCATGCCAAAGGCGATGGTCGCGACGGCGATGATCCCGTCCTCGCGCACGAAACGGTCCTGATTGCGGTTGCGCCTCTCTTGGTCGAGACCCGCGTGATAGGGAAGCGCGTCGTGGCCCTGGTCGACGAAATAGGCGGCAAGGTCCTCCGTGCGCTGGCGAGAGGAGCAATAAACGATGCCGCTTTCGCCCTTGTGGCGTTCGAGAAAGCGCGACAATTGCCGGCGCGGCTGATCCTTCAGCGCAAAATTGAGCGCAATGTTCGGACGGTCGAAACTATGCAGGAAAAGTCGCGGCGGCTCCGGGAAGAGGCGCCGCGCGATGTCGTCGCGCGTCGCGGCGTCGGCGGTGGCGGTGAAGCCAACGACCTGAATGCCGCCCAGCGCTTCGGCGGCGCGGCCGATCTCACGATATTCGGGGCGGAAGTCGTGCCCCCATTCCGAAACGCAATGCGCTTCGTCGATCGCGAGGCGGCGCGGCCTCGCCCGCTCGAGCTCCGCGGTGAGCCCGTCCATCATGAGGCGTTCGGGAGAGACGAAGAGAAGCCGCAGATCGCCCTCGCGCATGGCGCGGCGCGCCGCTTCATTCTCCTCCGCGCTGTTCATGGAGTTGAGCGTGGCGGCGCCGACGCCGAGCGCCCGCATCTGCCGGACCTGGTCGCGCATGAGGGCGATGAGCGGCGAGACGACGACGGTGAGCGCCCCCTCCAGGATCGCCGGCAGCTGATAGCACATGGATTTGCCGCTGCCGGTCGGCATGATCGCGAGCACGGGGGCGCCGTCGAGCACGGCGGCGATGATCTCCGCCTGACCGGGTCGGAAGTCGTCGTAGCCGAAGACGGATTTGAGCAGCGCGCGCGCCTGCGGGGGGAGGGGAGACATGCGGGGGGAGTAGCACAGGCGAGGGTGATGGGGCCATTGGGCCACGCCTCGCCGTCCATGGTCATCGGGACGGGGAGGTCGGCGGTCAAAGGCCGCCGGGTGGGGTTCGCGGAACAACGATAGCAGCTGGGGCTCTACCCCGCCCGACGCCGCTTACGCGGCGCCACCCTCCCCGTAAAGGGGAGGGATTGGCTCACGCCCGGCATTCGGAGGCCGCTCTGGAACCATCGGGGTCTGCGCGAGTTCGGCAGGGAGGCGCGCGCCTGGGCGGGCGGCGCTCGGCTCAGTGCAGCCGATGGAAGCGAGGGCCTGATGAAAGCGCTCACATTTCATGGCAAGGGCGACATTCGCTGCGAAAATGTGCCCGACCCGACAATCGAAGACCCGCGCGACGCCATCGTCAAAGTGACGGCCTGCGCCATTTGCGGCTCCGATCTGCACATTTACGACGGCGTCATTCCGAAGATGCATCATGGCGACGTGATGGGCCACGAGACGATGGGCGAAGTCGTGGAAACCGGCTCGGCCGTGAAGAATATCAAGGTCGGCGACCGGGTCGTCGTTCCCTTCACCATCTCCTGCGGCGAATGCTGGTTCTGCCAACGCGGGTTCTTCTCGGCTTGCGAGCGCACCAATCCGGACCACGAAAAGGCCGAGACGCTTTGGGGGCATTCCCCCGCAGGCCTTTATGGTTATTCGCATCTTCTCGGCGGCTATCGTGGCGGGCAGGCCGAATATCTGCGCGTGCCTTACGCCGACTCTGGGCCGATCAAAGTGCCGCAGTCGCTTGCCGACGATCAGGCGCTTTTTCTCTCGGATATTTTCCCCACGGGCTACATGGCCGCGGAATTTTGCGACATCAAGAAAGGCGACGTCATCGCCATCTGGGGCTGCGGACCTGTTGGGCAATTCGCCATTCGCAGCGCCTTCATGCTCGGCGCCGAGCGCGTGATTGCGGTCGATCATGTGCCCGAGCGGTTGGCGCTTGCGGAAAAGGCCGGCGCCGAAACGCTCGATTTTCATAAGGTCGATATTTTTGACGCGATCCAGAGCATGACGAAAGGGCGTGGCGCCGACGCCTGCATCGACGCCGTCGGCACCGAGCCCGATCCGACCGGCAGTCTCGATTCCTTCATCGACCGGGTGAAGGTCGCGGCTTTTCTGGGCACGGATCAGCCGCATGTTCTGCGCCAGGCCGTGCATTGCTGCCGCAATTTCGGAACCGTTTCGGTCGTCGGCGTCTATGGCGGCTTCATCGACAAGTTTCCGATAGGCTCTGCCGTCAATCGCGGCCTGACCTTCCGCATGGCGCAGACGCCTGTGCAGCGCTATATGCCGCGGCTATTGGAGCGCATCGAAAAGGGCGACATCGATCCGTCCTTCGTCGTCACGCATCACGGCACGCTCGATGAAGGGCCGGAACTCTATAAGACCTTCCGCAACCGCAAGGAGGGCTGCATCAAGGTGGTGATGCAGCCGTGATGGCCATGTCAGCGGCCTGAGCGCGGACCGAGCGCCTTCAGGCGCGCGATCCAGACATCAGCCGATAAACTTGTGAATGACCCAGCCGATCAAGAGCGCGACCAGCGTCGTGAAGACGGACATGCCCGCCCAGACGGAAACGCCCGTGGCCGCGCCTCCCTCCTTGAAGGTGTTGCGCAGGCTGGCGTTGAGAATGACCCAAGGCGCTGCGACGCCCGCGATGATTGCGTACCAATACCAGTCCATACCCAGCCCCTTCCTTTCGCATCACAGCCGTTCTATCCGCCCCGGCGTAACCTGCACCATTTCCGCCCGCCCTTGGAGCGACGTAAAGAGCAGCGGATCCGCTCCGCTCATCCAAACCTGACCGCCGAGCGCCTCCAGCTCTTCGAACAACGCCTCGCGCCGCCTGGGATCGAAATGCGCGGCGACTTCATCCAAGAGCAGCAGCGGCGCCTTGCCGGTCATCTCGCCGACGAGGCGGGCGTGCGCCAGAGTCAGCCCCATCAGCAAGGCTTTTTGTTCGCCGGTCGAGCAATCGCGCGCGGCTTCGTTCTTGGGGCCGTGGCGCACGGCGAGGTCGCTCGTTTGCGGGCCGGTGAGCGTCCGGCCGGCGGCGGCGTCGCGGCGCCGCGTCTCACGGAGCGTCTCGCGGAAGCGCTCTTCGACGGCGAGGGCCGGCGCCTCGGCCAGCATGGTTTCGATCTCGCCGTCAATTGCGATTTCCGCCCAAGGAAAGACGCTCTCGCGCGCGACGATCAACGAGGAGAGCCGCGAGACCGTTTCTCGCCGCGCCGCCGCGACGGCGACGCCCAACGCAGCGATTTCCTGCTCCGCAGCCTCCAGCCAGCGCCTGTCCGAGACGCCTTCCTCCAGGAGGCGGTTGCGGTTGCGCAGCGCGCGCTCGAGCTTGTTCACCCGCGCGCCGTGATCGGCGTCGACGCCGAGCGCCAGACGATCAAGAAAACGACGCCGCTCGCCCGCCGGGCCGTTGAAAAGCCCGTCCATGGCCGGCGTGAGCCACAAGACGCGCAGATGGTCGGCGAAGGCGCGGGCGGAGGAAACCGGCGCGCGGTCGATGCGGAACTGGCGCTCGCCCTCGGGCGCCAGACCATGGCCGAGCTGCGTGCTCGCGCCGTCGAGCTCGATGTCGATTGACACGGCGAAGCCGCCGGCGCCTCCCCGCCGCGCGCATTCGGCAAGCTCCGCGCGACGCAATCCGCGCCCCGGCGAGAAGAGCGAAAGCGCTTCGAGCACATTTGTCTTGCCGGCGCCGTTCTCGCCGATGAGGGCGACGAGCGGCGCGTCCATCTCGCAGCGCGCCTGCGTATAGGAGCGGTAGTCGGCAAGGGAAAGGCGCCGCACGCGCGGCGCGGGCGGGGAATCGGCGCGCGTCATTCGCGCTTAGATAACACTCACGGACGCGAAACGCGCCGGCCCGGCGAGAGGAAACTATAGCTGCGGGTGCCCACGAAAGAGGCCATCAGCGCGTCGATGACCGGCTCGTCCGCGCTCGGGGAGATCGACCAGTCGACCGTAAAGCTCGCCCCGACGCCCGCGCGCACGTCGTCTTGTGCGATCACAACCTGCATGGAGGCGTATGGCTTCAGATAGACGGGCTCCGCGAGGTAGCTTTCGACGAGCTGGCCCGTCCCGCTGCGATAGTCGATTTTTTCGACCATGAGCACGCTGGCGGCCGACGGATTATGGATGGAAAGCGACCCGGAGAAATTGAGCCGCGTGACGCCGCCCTGGCCGACCAGCGTCGAATGCAGGGGAACGAAAGTGCGGCCGCGGCTCGAAGGCTTTTGCTCGGGCGCCGGCGCAGCGGCCTCGGGATCGATGACGAACGCGGGCGTTTCCCTGCCGCGGGCTTGGGCCGATGTCAGAGCGGCGAGTAGGGAGAGGGCGAACGCCAATATGCGCGGCGTCATCAGCATGTCGGCAGCCTTTGGCGGGACGGATAGGATCAGCCTACCAAGCCTGCGCCGCCATTGCGAGCCAAACGAAGCCTTCCAGGGCCGCCGGAAGA
>DATBRF010000005.1:0-99007 GCA_036560425.1 Methylocystis sp.
TGCGCTGCTCCAGCCTTTGCGCTTCCAGCAGACGGCCGGAACGGTTCAGCTCGTCGAGCCGCTGCTTCAGCTCTTCCTTGATCGCCTTAATGGATTGCAGCAGCGTCGGGCGTGGCGTGACATAGTGCGAATTGGCGTAGATCTTCACGAATTCGAGATCGGCCGTCTTCTTGCCGGTCAGCGGATCGAATTCGGAGATCGCCTCCACCTCGTCGCCGAAGAAGGAAATGCGCCAGCCGCGGTCCTCATAGTGGGCCGGGAAGACATCGACCGTGTCGCCCCTCACCCGAAATGTGCCGCGCGTGAAATCCGCCTGAACGCGGCGGTACTGCAGCGCCACCAGGTCCGTCACCAGCTGACGCTGCTCCAGCTTCTCGCCGAGCTGCACGGAAAATGTCATGGCCGTATAGGTCTCGACCGAGCCGATGCCGTAAATGCAGGAGACCGAGGCGACGATGATGACGTCGTCGCGTTCGAGCAGCGCGCGCGTCGCGGCGTGGCGCATGCGGTCGATCTGCTCGTTCACGCTCGACTCCTTCTCGATGTAGGTGTCGGAGCGCGGCACATAGGCCTCGGGCTGGTAGTAGTCGTAATAGGAGACGAAATATTCGACGGCGTTGTTGGGGAAGAAGCTCTTGAACTCCCCGTAAAGCTGCGCCGCGAGCGTCTTGTTGGGCGCGAGAATCAGCGCCGGGCGCTGCGTCGCCGCGATGACGCTCGCCATGGTGAAGGTCTTGCCCGAGCCGGTGACGCCGAGCAGCACCTGATCGCGCTCATTGGCCTCTATGCCCTTCGCCAGCTCTGCGATCGCCGCCGGCTGATCGCCCTTGGGCGTATAGTCAGAGACGAGCTCGAATTTGACGCCGCCCTCGGATTTCTCCGGCCGCTCGGGCCGGTGCGGCGCCCAGGGCTTCTTGTCGCGCAGGTTCGGGTCGCCGAGGCGCAGCAGCTCGGCGAGCGACTCCGCCGTGGCCTGCACGCCCCCGCCTTGCGGCGGCTGGGGCCCCAGAATCCACTTCTGGACCTCTTCGTCGCCGAGCGGCGCGCCATCCGCGTCATAGGCCGCCTGCCCCATGTCGCTGAATCCGGGCGCCAGCGCCGGATTGAGCAACTGCGCCAGATGCGGCGCAAGCGGCGCAAGCTCGGGCTTCGAAGCCTTGGCGCGCGTGGGCCGCGCGGGGTCTTTCTTGGGGGCGGCTTTCTTGGGTTTCTCGGGAGACTTCGCCATGGCGGCAATATGGGGGGTGTGGCGGCGCGAGGGAAGCGGGGTTTCTCGTTCCCTCCCCTCATGCCGAGAAGGCCCCGAAGGAGCCATCTCGAAGCACGAGGGCAGCGACGGCCGCCCGCTCCGCGAGCTCCTCAAGATGAGGGAGCCCGTGTAGCCGGCTCGCGTGAACCCTGGGACCAAGCACCTAGCAAATCCGCGGCAATTGCTCCCCCGCGAGCCAGTCGACGATGCGCGCGCCGCCGAAGGACGAGGTCATCTGCACGAAGCGCCGGTCGTCCTCGACGGCGGCGCCGATGATGGCGGCGTCGCGGCCGAGCGGGTGGGCGCGCATCGCTTCGAGCAGCGCCGGCGCGGCCTGGGGCGCGGCGACCGCGATGAGCTTTCCTTCATTTGCGACATTGAGCGGATCGAGGCCGAGCAGCTCGCAAGCGGCCGCCACTTCGGGCTTCACGGGGATCGCCGATTCCTCGATGCGGAACCCGACGCCCGACTGCTGCGCGATCTCGTTCAGCGTCGCGGCGAGGCCGCCGCGGGTCGGATCGCGCATGAGTCGCAACGAGGCGCCAGCCGCCGCGACCATATCGGCGACGAGCCCATGCAATGGCGCCGAGTCGGAGACGACTTCGCAATCGAACTCCAGATTCTCGCGCTTCGACATGACCGCGACGCCATGATCGCCAATCGAGCCCGAGAGAAGCAGCACATCGCCCGGCCGCGCCTTGTCGCCGGAAAGGTAGAGCCCTTCAGGCGCGATCCCGACGCCGGCGGTCGTGATGAAGACTCCATCGGCCTTGCCGCGCTCGACGACTTTGGTGTCGCCCGTAATCACCGGCACGCCCGCCGCGCGCGAGGCGGCGCCCATGCTCTCGGCGATGCGCGCGAGATCGGAAAGCAGAAAACCTTCCTCGATGATGAAGCTCGCGGAGAGATAAAGGGGCGTGGCCCCCGACATGGCGATGTCGTTCACCGTGCCATGCACCGCGAGCGAGCCGATGTCGCCGCCCGGGAAAAACAGAGGCGAGACGACAAAGGCGTCGGTCGTCATCGCCATGCGGCCCTTGGCCACGTCGAAGAGCGACTGATCATTGCCCTGCCGCAGCCAGTCGTTATCGAGCGCGGCGTGGAAAACATCGGCGATGAGCTGCGCCATCGCCCGCCCGCCGGCGCCATGCGAAAGATCGACCCGCCCCTTCTCTATATCGAGCTTGCGCCGATAGGCCTTGATCGTCACGAGGCGATCCTCTGCGTCTCGAAGCGGCGATAGGTCCATTGCGCGGCGCAGGCGCCCTCGGAAGAAACCATGCAGGAGCCCATCGGCGTTTCGGGCGTGCAGACCGTGCCGAACAGCTTGCAGTCGTGCGGCCGCTTGGCGCCGCGCAGGATGGCGCCGCATTCGCAGGCGGGATTATCCTTCGCGTTGGGCGTCTCGACGCTAAAGCGGCGCTCCGCGTCATAAGCGCCGTAAGCGTCGCGCAGGCGGAGAGCGCTCGACGGGACCTCGCCCAGCCCGCGCCATTCGAAAGAGTCGCGAAGCTCGAAGATATCAGCGACCTCGGCCTGCGCCTTGAGATTGCCGTCGGTCGTCACCGCGCGGCCGTATTGATTTTCGACCTCGCAACGTCTTTCGTTCAGCTGCTGGACCAGCATGACGATCGACTGCATCACATCGAGCGGTTCGAAGCCGGAGATGACGATCGGCTTGCCGAATTGCTCCGCGACAAAGCGGTAGGGCCGCACGCCGATGACGGCGGAGACATGGGACGGCCCGACGAAGCCGTCGATCTCGACGCCCTCGCCTTCACTGGCGAGGATCGCGCGCATGGCGGCGGGCGTCAGCACATGGTTGCAGAACACGCTGAAGTTCGACAACTTCTTCTGCGCGGCAAGCCTGATGGCGAGCGCCGTCGGCGGCGTGGTGGTCTCGAAGCCGATGGCGAAGAATGCCACTTCGCGCGCGGGCTCGGCTTCGGCGATGCGTATGGCGTCGAGCGTGGAATAGACCATGCGGATGTCTGCGCCTGCCGCTTTCGCCTTGATCAGGCTCATGCCGCCAGAGGCCGGCACGCGCATGAGATCGGCGTAGGTGCAGAGCGTCACTTTCGGATTGCGCGCGAGCGCGATGGCGGCGTCGATGCGCCCGATCGGAAGCACGCATACGGGACATCCCGGCCCATGAATCATGCGCACATTGGGCGGCAGCAGATCTTCGAGCCCGTAGCGCGAGATGGCGTGGGTGTGCCCGCCGCAGAACTCCATGAAGCGATAATCGCGATCGCTCTGCGCGATCGCCGCGAGGCTGCGCGCAACGCCGCGCGCCAATTCGCCGTCGCGATATTCGTCGACGTATTTCATGAGCTCGTTCCGGCGAATTCGCGGATCATTGCGAGCGTGCGCTCGGCTTCTTGAGCATCGACTTTGGAGAGCGCGAAGCCGACATGCAGGATCACATAGTCGCCCACGCAAACATCGTCGACCAGCGCGACAGAAATCGCCTTGGTGACGCCGTCGAGCGACACTTTCGCCATCTGCTCGGGCAGAAGCTCGATAATGCGCACGGGAATGGCTAGACACATGCCGCGCTCTCTTTCTCTCTTTCGCCGGCCGCGAAAGCCGCGCGCGCCATCGCGGCCTGTCCCAGCGACAGGCCGCCGTCATTGCATGGAACAATACGCGCCAGCAAAGGAAAAAGCCCGCGCGCGCGCAATGCCTCGGCGAGGCCTTCAGCAAATACGCGGTTCATCATGCAGCCGCCCCCGAGCGCGACGCGCAGATGCCCTCGGGCTTGCGTCGCGGCGGCTATCCATTCGGCGCAGCCCTCGATCAGCGCGCCGTGGAAACATTCGGCCGCCTCACACGGGCTCGGGCGTTCGGCGGCGATGAAAGCGAGAACAGGCGCGAAATCCAGAACGCCGTCCTCAATCGCGAAGCCTCCGGGCAGCGCGCGCGGCGCTTTGACGAGCGCTTCAAACTCCATCGCCGCCTGCCCTTCATAGCGCTGCTCAAGACAAACGCCCGCAAGCGCCGCCGCCGCGTCGAAGAGGCGCCCCATGCTGGTGGTTTTGGGCGCCATGCCGCGACGCAGACTCTCGGCAATCTTGGTTGAAAACGGCGTCTTGGGAAACAACCGCTCAGCCAGATCGAGCCGCCCGATGGCGCCGAGCGCCGCGATCCCCATGCGCCAGGGTTCGCGCGCAGCGCGGTCGCCGCCGGGCAGCGCGAGCGGCGCGAGATGGCCGAGGCGCTTCCAGGCCGCGCCCTCGACCAGCATCAGCTCGCCGCCCCAGGCGCCACGGTCGTCGCCCATGCCATAGCCGTCGAGAGCGACGCCGAGCATCGGCCCCAAGACGCCATGCTCCGCCGCGATCGCCGCGATATGCGCGGCATGATGCTGCGCGCGCAGGAGCGGCATATTCATCTCCTCCGCGACGCGCGTGGAATAGAAATCCGGGTGAAGATCGCAGGCGACGCCTTCCGGCTCAACATCGAGAATGGAGAGGAGATGGCGCAAGGCCTCGTCATAGAACCTTACGCTCTCGGCGTCGTCGAGATCGCCGATATGCTGCGAGACGAAAGCCTCGCGCCCACGCGTCACCGTGACCGTCGTCTTGAGACGACCGCCCAAAGCGACGACGCTGGGCCCATCCGCGCCGAGATCGATCGGATCGGGCGCGTAGCCGCGCGCGCGCCTAAGAAAGGCGGGCGCGCCGTCGATAATCGCCGCAACCGAGTCATCCGCGCGCACAATAATCGCGCGGTCGTGACCGACAATGAGATCAGCGATGGACGAGAGCCGTCGGCGCGCCTCTTCGTCGTCGACAACCAGAGGCTCGCCACCCGGATTGGCGCTCGTGGCGACGATGACGAAATCATTGCCCTCCTCGCGCCAGGCGCCGCCTGAAGGGAAGCCAGCCGCCGCATGAAACAAAAGATGATGCAAAGGCGCATAGGGCAGCATGACGCCGATGCGGTGAAGACCCGGCGCGATCGACGGCGCGAGTGCGCCTTTCGATTTCATCACGACGATCGGCCGGGCGCGATGCTGGATCAAATCGCGCTCGGCCTCGGCCGGCTCGGCGACGAGCGCGAGCGAAGCTGCGTTCGCCGCCATGACGGCGAAGGGCTTCGCGTCGCGTTCCTTGCGGCGGCGCAGCTCGGCGACCGCCGTTTCATTGCGCGCGTCGCACATCAGATGATAGCCGCCGATTCCCTTCATTGCGACAATGGCGCCGGCGCGGATCTTCTCGACAATTGCGCCGGGATCAGCGTCGAGGCGCGGCCCGCATTTCGGACAGGCGATCGTCTCGGCGTGAAAGCGCCGGCTCTTTGGATCGGCGTAATCGCGGGCGCAATCCGGGCACATGGCGAAGCGCGACATCGAGGTCTGCGGCCTGTCGTAGGGCAGCGACGAGGCGATGGTGAAGCGCGGCCCGCAATGGGTGCAGGTGATGAAGGGATACAGGTGAAAGCGGCTCGTCGGGTCGAAGAGCTCGTCGAGGCAAGCCTCGCAGGTCGCGGCGTCGGCGACGATGCGCGTATGGCGCCTGCCGCCCGCGCTTTCGCGGATCGAAAAGCCGCGCTCGCCGCATATGCTGATCAGCTCAACGTCGATCGAATCGATTTTCGCGAGCGGCGGCCGCTCCCGGCGCAGCGCCGTCAGAAAGTCCTCGCGCCGTTCCCCTTCGATTTCGAGCAGCACGCCCTCGCCGTCGTTCTGCACAAAGCCGCTCAGGCCGTAACGCGCGGCGAGGCCATGCGCGAAGGGTCGGAAGCCCACGCCCTGCACCGCCCCGCGGACGCGAATCCGAAGCCGCGCCTTCGACTCGGGCGATGCCCCCGCGCCCGCGGCAAGGCTCATGCGGGTCACCCCGCCGTCGCGCCGGCGGCGGCGCGCGCGGCGCGAGCCTCGATCCAGGCGTAAAGCGCCGCCATGCCCTCGCCGGTCTGCGCCGAGACGGTAAGCGTCTGCAGATGCGGATTGACCTTGAGCGCATTGGCGAGACACTTGCCGACATCGAAGGAGAGATGTGGCAGAAGATCGGATTTGTTCAGCAGCATGAGATCGGCTGCCGCGAACATATCCGGATATTTGAGCGGCTTGTCCTCGCCTTCCGTTACCGAAAGCACGACGATCTTATGCGCTTCGCCGAGATCGAAAGCCGCAGGACAAACGAGATTGCCCACGTTTTCGATGAAGAGCACGCCCCCCTTTTTCAACGGCAGGCTCTCGAGCGCATGGCCAACCATATGCGCGTCGAGATGGCAGCCCTTGCCGGTGTTGATTTGGATCGCGGGCGCGCCGGTCGCCCGAATGCGCTCCGCGTCGTTCGAGGTCTGCTGGTCGCCCTCGATGACCGCCGCCGGCAATTTCGACTTGAGATCGTCGATCGCGCGCACGAGCAAAGTCGTCTTGCCCGAGCCGGGGCTCGAGACGAGATTGAGCGCCAGAACGCCCTTCTCCGCGAATACCGCGCGATTGCCGCGCGCATAAGCGTCGTTCTTCGAGAGAATGTCGCGCTCGATGCGGACGATCCGCTCCTGGCTCATGCCGGGAACATGGACGCCCGCGACGCCAGCGCCGAAGTCGATCGTCCCGCCATGCGCGTGATCATGATGATGATCATGGTGGTGGGCGTGATCGTGATAATGGTGGTGGCCATGGGCATGATCATGCGCATGGTCGTGACGGTGATCGGCTGCGTGCTTGTCCCCGCCCGTTTTCTCGCCTTCGACCGTCGTCGTTCCGCATCCGCACACCGTGCACATCAGTCGACCTCCAGCTCCTCGATGCGCAGCTCGTCGCCCGACGTCATCTGCACACGGCGTCCGCCACACGCCGGGCAATCGGCGAAGCGCTCATCGAGCGGCACGGCCTTGCCGCAATCCAGACACCGACCTTCGCCCGGCGCGCGGATAATGTCGAGCGTCGCGCCGTCCGCGACCGTGCCCCGTGAGATGGCGTCGAAGCAGAAGCGCAAGGCCTCGGGCTCGACGGCGGCCATGGCGCCGACCTTGAGGCGCACGATTCGCACCCGGCCGAAGCCCTGCTTACGGGCCTCCTCGCAAACGATATCGACGATGCTTTCGGTGAGCGCCATCTCGTGCATGAAGCGGGTTTTCGACCTAAAGACGGCGCGACCGCCGTCGAACTCGAACCGATATTACCGCAGCAGGACGGCGATGGGTAAGACATTCCGTTGCAACGGGCTGGAAACAACCGGGACAGCCCGTCGTTTCCAGCCAGATTTAGCGATTCTTATCAGTAGCTTCCGAGCACCGGCGCGGGCGCTACGGGGCCCCCGCCGCCAAACAGGTTGAAGCGATAATTCAGTCCGACGGTAACGTTGTGGAACTGATTCTGCGCCCCCGTCTGCCCAGAGATGAAGGCCGCAGGCGCAACAGGGACGGCCGGCGGAACGGGCGGCGGCTTGCAGCCCCAGCGACAGCCGCCGCCGTCCAACAAAAATGCGTCATGGCCGAGATCGACGTAGAGATACTGAAGCCGCAGCGACAGATTGGGCATGAAGGCCCATTCCACGCCGGCGCCCGCCGTCCAGCCCGTTCTCGTATTTCTATCGAACGCGCCGTCGAAGAAGCCGTTGCTGAAGCCGATCGCAAAATTGGTGGACGTCTGGCCATAAGCGAAGCCGCCGGTGCCATAGATCAGCAGGCTCGGCATAATGGCGTAGCCCACGCGGCCGCGCACCGTGCCGAACCAGTCGAGGCTATGATGCGTCACGGCAAAAGGCGTGACCGCCGTGCCGGTTACCGGCGTGCCGACCACGAGCGTGTCCCCTTGAATATCGGACCCCAGGAAGTCTGTCTCGAGACCGAGGACGATGCCGGTGCCATTGATCTGATAATTGTAGCCGACTTGCACGCCGCCGATGACGCCGTTGGCTCTGGGGCTATTTGCGGCCCAGAAGACGCCGGTCGGAGCCAGAAACACGGGGTCGAGCGCGACGCCGTCGATCCGATTGGTGTTCGCCCAGCCGTAGCCAATGCTCAAGCCGACGTATGGGCCGGTCCAGGTGAAGGCCGGCGGCGGCGGCGGGGGCGGCGCTTTCAACGACGGAAGATCTGCGGCCGCCGCCGCGTTGGCGGCGAAACACGCGGCAATTGTGACGAGATGTTTTTGGTTCATGTCGAATCCCATAAGGTCGCACACCGCCTCGCAAAGGCGAGCCGCTGTCTTTGCGTTTACGCAACTGGATAGACGTTCGATCGGCGCGGAAACGGGTGCTTGGGAGGGCCATTTCCTCGCACGAAAAGACGATCATCTGTAGGAGGGCCGAGAGCTACCTGTGGGAACTACTAGGAAACTCGGCAATATCGGCTGCGGCGGCGCTGAAATCCTTTTATTTTGCTGCAATTTCTGTGTGCCATTGTGACGCTCCAGGAGCGCAGTTCATCGGCGCCTGTTGCGAAAAAGTCACTATAGCCCCTGCAACTTTTAGGCTTTCCAACGCACGTCGAGTTGAAGGTAGTATCGTGAGGTCGAGGGGACGCTGCCTCTCGCCTTACCTTCTGTCCGGCCGCCCGAATCATGCTCGACCGTGCGGCGAATCAGCAAAGGAAACGCCATGCTTTCCAAGCCTCTTATCGGAGCCGCCGCCTTTGGCGTCTTCACGGCTATCTCTCTGGCTTTTGGAGCCGCCGAGGCGGCTATGCCCGTTCCTGTCACGCCGTCCGCCGAGAGCCAGATCGTTCAGGTCTGGGGCGGCTGCGGCCCCTACGGACATCGCGGCCCCTGGGGAGGATGCCGCCCTGGCGGACAATGGAATTATCGCCCCTATTACGGTCCTCGCCCCTATTACTATCGCCCGCGGCCTTACTACCGGCCTAGATACTGGGGCCCGCGCCGTCGTTACTGGTAAACAAATGGCGCGGTGGGAACCCCCGCCGCGCCGCCCACTAAAAGGGCGGCAACACTTAAAGCTTAAGTAGTTATACTGACACCAAGCAGCATGACCCAAGAACCCCTCCAACAATACCGCTTTTCTGTTAATTATGCCTTCTAGGGCTTGACAGATTTGATGAAATTTATCTTGCAACGAAAACTGATCAGGCTACATTCCGATTTCAGCGTTGTGTTGCATTTGCGTAGGGGGTTGCCATGATTGGAGAAGCTCAAGACGAGATCTTTTCACGCGAAGAGATCTACGCAAGTCAAAACTTATCCGCCACCCTTTCGCCTTCTGTCATCATCATCGAAACGAGAGCGTTGATTCGAGAGTGCTTGGCCATGTGCCTGCAGAAGAAGCTCGGCTTGCCAATTCTGACCTATTCGGACGTCGGCGCATGGAGCCAGGATCCAGCGGGCGCCGCCGGGTGCATCATCATTCTCAGCGGCGTCGACAAGCAGGTCGAGGCCGAGCAATCCGAACTGATCCGCGAATTGTCACATTGGGAAAAGGAAATTCCGGTCGTCGTTTTCTCGGACGGTG
Organism: Methylocystis sp.; assembly: GCA_036560425.1. GTDB lineage: Bacteria > Pseudomonadota > Alphaproteobacteria > Rhizobiales > Beijerinckiaceae > Methylocystis. Next base: position 9,673 of record DATBRF010000005.1, read on the forward strand.
AAAACCGAAGCCAGATCGCCAACAGCCTACGGTGCGGCGCAAAGGGCTATATTCCGAGCGATACGCCGCTCGAGGTTGTCGCCCGGGCCATCAAGCTCGTTCTCGTCGGCGGCGTTTTCGTGCCCGCCAATGTCGTCATGGATGGGCAAACCACAGAACCCCGCGAGACGCTTCGCTGCGACGCGAAATTCGATTTCACCGCACGCGAAAACGACGTCGTCAAAGCCTTGCTCAAAGGCAAATCCAATAAGGTCATCGCTTATGAGCTCAGCATGAGCGAGAGCAGCGTCAAGGTTCATATCCGCAACGTCATGCGCAAGTTGCAGGTGCGCAACCGGACAGAAGCCGTGATCAAAATCGCCGAGATGGTTCGTCAATCGGATCAACACGACGAAGAGCGACCGTCATATTGCGCGTAGTCGCAAGTTTAGAAAAGCGGTGAAAGATGGAGAAAGCCGTCGGCCAACGCCCGCGGCTTTCTCGCATTTCCCCGATCGCGCTTACTGCTTAATTATGGGGAAGACCGCGATCGGATCGAAGTGGTAATTAAGGCCAAGCCGGGCGATCTGCCCGTTGAATCGCGTACTGCCGACGAGCGCGGCGGTGTTTGCGATTGCGTTGAAGTCGACCGTCGCGATCGCGCCCGCCCCGTATTGCACGCGGCCCAGGTCGTAATAGAGATATTCGGCCTTCAAGCTCATCGCCGGGGCGAACTGCCACTCTAGGCCGGCCCCGAGCGTCCATCCGACGCGACCCGTCGATATATGGCCAACAGAACTGATCGAGCGTGTGAAGAGGACGGACGAATCCGAATTGTGCGCCACATTGTTTTCGACAGTCGCCCCGCCGTAGGCGAAGCCGCCGGTCGCATAGGCGAGCAGAGAAGGCGTGAACAGGAAACCGCCACGCAGCCGAAGCGAACCGAACCAGTCGAGCGTTTTCTCGTTCTGGACCGCCGTCGCGGAGGATCCGGGCACGGGGCCTCCCGGCACATTGATGCCGACAGAGCCGGGAGCAGCGCCAACGAACCCGCCGCGACCATGCTGGCTGGCGCCCTGGAGATCCGCCTCGACGCCCGCAAGGTAACGGTCGATCAGATAGTTGTAGCCTGCCTGCCCCCCGCCGAGCGCCCCATTGGCTGGCGCGCGAGAAACGCCGGTCGCGCTCGCGGCCGCCGCGGCCCCAAGGTTCGCGAAATAGGCGTTATCCAAGTCCGCTCGCACCGGCAGAGCGGACAATCGGACAGATGGCGACGCATCCCAGCCGTAACCGGCGTTGAGCCCGGCGTAAAAGCCCTGGGTGAACAACGCGGGCGATTCATCCGGCGTTTCGCCCGCCGCTCCGCCAAAGTGATAGTTGAAGCCGACGCGCGCGATATCGCCTCTAAATTGCGTGCGCGCCACTGGGAGGAGCACATCCGTCGCGCCTGTGACAGTGTAGGTCGTGACCAGGGGGCTGAGCCCGTAGCTCACGCTGCCCAGATTGTAATGGAGATACTCGGCCTTGATGCTGGCGTTCGGCGCAAACATCCATTCGAGGCCGCCGCCGACCGTCCAGCCAATTCTGAATCCGGAATAGCCGCCCTCCGCCCCGGAGGATTGCAGGAATGGACCGAATGGCGCGAACGACGCGGCGCCTGTCCAATTCTGTCGAATGAAGGTGCTGACCCGCGCGTCGCCGTAAGCCAGGCCGGCGGTCGCATAGCCGAGAAGCTTCGGGGTGAAGAGATAGCCGAGCCGACCGCGCGCCGTTCCCAACCAGTCGACGTTCTTGGTGTGATCGATGGGCGTGACAACATTATCCCAGAACGTCGGCGTCCAGTTGACGTTCGTGATTCCATGCCGCGTTCTCGCGTTCGAGCCTTGGATATCGGCCTCGAAGCCGCCAACAATCCTCCCGGATTGGAAATTTAATCCCGCTTGCGCACCCCCGATAAATCCGCCGCCCGCGGCCAGCGCCCTGCCCTTTACGCCTTGGACGGAGGCCAGCCAATAAGGCGGGTCTATCAGAACCCCCTGAATCAAGTTGATTCCGAGAAACGCCGGCACGCTCGCCGTCGCGACTTCAGGCAAGGGGTCCCAAGTATAGCCCGCGTTCAAGCCCGCGTAGAAACCCTGCCAAATATTAGGCGAAGGCGTCGCTTGGGGCGGGCCCTTCTTGAAAACGCCGGTCGGCGACGCCGGCGTTGCTTCCGGCGCGAAGGGATCGCCGGAGAAGAGCATGTTATAGTTGAAATTCACGCGATATCCGGTTTGACGGAATGGAATGTTCGAGAGATCGCGCCCAGCCTCGATCGACAGCGATTCGCCGAATGGCGTCCCCGTGAAGTTGGTGTTGGCGCGCATGCCGCCGCCAAAAGTCTCCGCCCAAATATGCCGGAAGTTACCTGGCTGCAAATTTTCGCGCACGCCGCTGCCCCAGGCGCTGAAAACATAGGGCGAGACGACGTTGTTATAGCCGAGGAACTCGAGAACGACCGGCCGCCCCAGCTCCGCGCGCGCGGTGACGCCGCGGTCGGCGTTCAAGGTGCCGGACGCATATCCGGACACGGCCTCGGCGCCGTCGAGCAGGAAGTTCTCAGGGATCATCAGCGGCTTGCCAAAGCTCGTCTGCATGCGGCCGATCGCCGAGAAAACGAAGCTTTCGGGCAAGCCGACATCCAGGCGGCCCTTCAGGTTGAGCCGGTTGAAATTGGGGCTCGCGCCGCCGCGCGATAATGGCGGACCAAAGGAATAGTTGGTGCTGTCGAGACGGCCGCCGAGACCGCGCCCGTAGGCAATGACGCCGGTGAAACTCGCGTTGTCGAGCCAGGGAATGCGGTATTTTGTTTCTGAAGATAGCCTGAAAGCGGAGTAGCGATCTCGGGAGATGTCCTGGAACGGCCCGGGATACAGCGACCAGACCGGAAAAACGAAGCCTAAGGGTAGCGGCTCGTAACGATTGCGGTTGTTGATATGCTCGGCGCTCGCCTGAACGCGCAGCAAGAAGTCTGTCGTGAGAAAGAGCGGATAGGCGACGCGCAGATAAGCGCGGTCGAAGCGGCCCGCCAAGCGGTCGCCAGCGTCGAGGAAGTCCTGCGAAAGCGCCGAAAACAACGGCGTCGCGCGGGATCGCGCCATGAGGTAGCCGGCGCCCAACGCCAGGCCGTCGGCTCCAACAGGCACGAAAATATCCGTGCTATAAGCTTGGCTCTTTGCGGTCCCGTCGAAATAGCGGTCGAAGTCGGAGCTGGACGAAACCGCGCCTGCGATCTGCTCGCCCCACCCCAGGGCGTTGTTCAGCGCGAAGGAATGCGCGAACTCCCAGGTCCCGTAGTCCTTCGGCAAGCGGTTGGTGATGGCGGTTGCGGCAGCGACGCGGCTCTCGACAACCGTGATGGCCAAAGCATAGCCGTCGACGGAGCTAAGCGGCGCGGTCGCGGCCTGTCCGGTGACGCCCGCGATCGCGCCGACGAGCATGGTGCGACGCTGATATTCCGCCGCCGCCAGATGACGCTGGCCGACCAGCGGCTGAACGCGTTCGCGGACCAGCTCCCGCACACGCTCGGGGACGCCGGCCAGATCGAGCCGCTCGATGACGCCGTCGGTCACTTCGAGCTTTACGACGCCGTCGCTGAAATCCGGCCGAGGCGCCGAAAGCGTCGCGAGCGGAAAGGCCTTCGAATAGGCGGCCTGCAGCACGCCAGCGGCTTGGTAAACCTCGGCGAGGCTCAGCCGTTTGCCTTGAAGCTTTTGAACGAATGCTGCGTTCTGCTCCGCAAGCTCCGGAAAGCCGCCCGCAACCGTGACGCTACGCACAGTGACGAATTTCTTGTCCGCCCCTTTGGGAATTTCGAGGCCGCGGTGACCGCGGGAGACAACCGTGGTCACCTCCCGCTCCTGAGGAATCTTCGCGGCGGGAGCAAGAACCGTGGGGTTCAATACTTGCGCTTGAGCTGTCGCGGCCGGCGCCACGGCGCCGGCGGCGCAGACGACGAGGCGGCAAACACCCTGGCTAAGATGTTGATTTTTCAACTTACTTTTGCACATGGTCGAAGGTTTCTGCGCGCGCGTCACTCGAAAAAGACCTCGAAAGGATTCGGCGGGAAAACTCTAGGATATTTCCAGTTAACGAGGCCAGCACCGGGAACGGACACAACGCCATTTGCTGTGAAAATGCGATCTTTGTACAACAGTTTTTGTACGGGTTATTACGTACGCGTACGTACAACTACGTATCTGACTTGATCGCCACTTTGGCCGAAAGGCCACGCCTCCTTTGACGGCGACCCGCCTCCTTAGGAGAAACAATCACGTAATTTGTATTATTATTCGAGCCAAAATGGCGCCTATGCCAAAGTATCTGAAGAAATTAGATTTATCCTCAGAAGCTCTTCGAAATAAAGCTTCGCAATAAGAATGATTCTCAGGGGGATATACAAATGAGAAAATTCACGGTCATGGTCACCCTCCTGCTATCGTCTGGCTTCGCTTTCGCTGGCCAGAGCAGCCCGAGCTTCGTCTCGGTTTCGCAGGGCGTCGACCATATCGACGGCTCCCTGGTGCTTCAGCAGGTTGCCGTAACGCAGAACATCACAGGAAAAAACCCGCAGCCTTGGACGGGGTTCCAGCAGTACGCGACCAACGTCTCGGGCGGCTCCATTGTGGTCCAAAGCGCGACGGTCAACCAAAGCTGGATTGCGCCGACAGCGCCGTTTTCCACCACCCCCTACTGACGCCGTTCGAACAGGAGGGATGCTGAAGCAGGCGCCCGGCAGAGCGAGCCTTCCGGCTTTCTCCTGACCCTGCTTCAGATCGACGCGCGCCATGACGCGGAATGATATTGGCCGCGGCAATCCAAGCCACTTGCCGCGGCCAAGCCGCTCAACGCGGCGCAGCGGCGAAGAGCCTAATCGGTCATTAGCTGGAGCCGAGTCATGCGTCATCTCTGGATTGCATCCTTTCTGTGCGCGGGGACGCTCGCCGCCAAAGCCGACCCGGCCATCAACCAGGTTTCCCATTATCAAACGCCGCAGCTCGACGTCATGGCGGTCGTCCAGATGGGTTCCAACACGAGCATCGCGCCCCACCAAACGAGCACGATCAACCTTTTGCGCACAAACCAAATCGGCGGCGACTCAACGACCGTCAACGCGACACAGACAGGCGCCGCCAACCTCGCCATTACGCGCCAGGCGAGCCCAAACAATTCTCTCCAGCTACAGCAGACCGGCCTTGTCGCGGTGGCGAACGCCGTGCAAACGGGCCAAGCCAACGGCGCCACGATCACCCAGATTGCAACGAGCAGCCCCTTCGTCGCCTCGAACCAGTAAAACGGAAGGCGAACCGGTCGCCGTTATTCAAGGCCAGGGCCAAAAGAAAAACAACGTCCCTACGCCTTGTTTGGAGCCGCGGGGCGCAACCTTTCGGGTTGTTGGCCCCGCGACCGCCATTGGCAAACTCGTATTTGGCAGGCAATCTCGCCTCCTCTCGCGCCGACGGCGGCGACTGACCGGGGAGGCAAAGCGATGCGAGGCGCTCTTCTGCGAATGATATTCGGCCTGGCGCTCTCGGGCGCCGCGCTCTCCGGCGCGAGCGCGCAGGTCATCGACCTCGCGGCCTCCAAGGTTGTCGACTTGAGCCACCCTTACGACGCCAGCACGATCTATTGGCCGACGGAGCCCACGGGATTCCAGCTCCGCCAGGAGCACAAGGGCCTGACCAAAAGCGGCTTCTTCTATTACTCCAACGCCTTTTGCTCTCCAGAGCACGGCGGCACCCACATCGATGCGCCCATGCATTTCGCCGAGAGCCGCTGGACCAATTCCGATATTCCGCTCGACCGCCTGATCCGCCCGGCCGTTGTCGTCGACGTTTCCGGGAAAACGTCCGAAAATGCCGATTATGCGCTCTCGCCCGCCGACATTGCGGCCTGGGAGGAGATCAACGGCCGCATTCCCGACGGAGCGATCGTCCTTTTGCGCACCGGGTGGAGTGCGCGCTGGCCGGATCGCAAGGCCTATCTCGGCGACGATACGCCCGGCTCAGCCGAGCATCTACACTTCCCCTCTTTCGGGGCGGAGGCGGCCGCCTGGCTGGTCAGCGAGCGGCATGTCTCGCTTCTCGGAGTCGACACGGCCAGCGTCGACATTGGGCCGTCCAAAGACTTCTTGGTTCACCGCGCGCTCGGCGCCGCCAATGTCCCCGGCCTGGAGAATTTGACAAACCTGGACCAGCTGCCGGCGACCGGCGCGGTCGTCATGGCGATGCCAATGAAGATCGCGCAGGGCTCGGGCGCGCCGGCGCGGGTCATCGCCTTCGCGCCCCGCTAGCGCGCTTTCCGATCAGACGGAATCGTCCGATCGACAAGAAATCGCGCCAAATCAATGGTGAAAATTCTCCCGCACCGCCGCCAGCGGATGCGGCTCGACCGAAACCTCGCCGGAGAAAGGGTGGTCGTACAAAACGATGACGAAGAGGCCGAGAAAGACGATGGAGGCGAAGGCGCCGGTCATCGTCACTTGCGAGCGCAGGTTCTCTTGCCCGAAAAAGTAGGTGAAGCCGATCGTCAATAGCGCCCCGAAGAGGAGCATGGTCCAAAGCGCGGGCGGCACGACCCCCCGCGCGAGATGCAGCCGCCCGCGCCGGGCCTGGGTGATATCGCCCAGCTCCTTCATGATCTCGACGCCCACAGCCGCCGGCTTATCGTCGCCCAGATGCATAGCGGCTGCGAAAAGTCCATCGAGCGCCTTGGCTGCTTCGCGACTCTCCTTTCCTTCCGCCATGCTGGGCCACTCCTCTTCCACGACCGCCCGGAGATAAGCTTCCAGCGCAGCGCGGCTCGCGATAGCGTCCGCATTCTCGCCAGCCGCAAGGCGATGGAGCGTGGCCGACGATCCGGCCTCCTGCAGAACGAAAAGCTCCGCTTCGCTGAACTTTTCCCAAACGGTGACGATCGCGAAAGCGAGGATGACGCCGTAGATCGCACCGACGGCCGCGAATTTGAAGCCGGCGATTTCATTGTTCTTGACCAGGACCGAAAGGGGATAACGCTTGCGTATCAGGGCCGGGCCGGTCATGGCGACCATGGTCGGCAGAAGCACCGTGAAGAAGGCGCCGAGCCAAAGGGGAAGCGAGCACAAGAAAAGCAACAAGCCTTTTCTCCTGATCAAAAACGCCTGGTCGAGGCAAAGCCTCATTCAGCCCCGAAGTCAAACCGAGGATGGAACATTTACGGTTAATTAATTCTTTTCGATTTTGCTCGAATTTGCGCGAGCATTCGTCTCCCCCTCTGTTGGAAATGCCCGCGTCCTTCGGCGAGGCGCCCATGAATCGCTTGGAAATCAATCGCTCGGAAATCGCATCTGTGCTCGGCCCCGTTGACCTCGCCGGCGCCAGAGGCGCACGAAACGCCTACGACGGCCTCGCCGGCTCGGCGCTTCTGCGGCGCACTGGCAAAGCGGCCGCCGAAGCCGCCTTTCGCGGCGACCAGGGGTCGGCGCTTCTCTCGACTCGGCGCAAGAACGGCCAACAAGAGGATCGGCTCGGCGCCCAATTGCGCGACTTCTACTCGAGCAAGCTGCGCGAGCCGGTTCCGGAGCGCCTGATCGCCCTCGTCGAGGCGCTCGCCGCCAAGGGCTGAGCCCCAATCTAGCGCGCTTTCCGCTCGCATGGAATCATGCGAGCGATAAGAAATCGCGCCAAATCAAAAACTTGGAGCGCATTCTTGTCGTAAAAGTCTCGCAACTTTTGCGACAATGCGTTCTAAAGGACGACCACGCGCGTTCCTCTAGAGACTCGCCCATAGAGGTCGATCACATCCGCGTTGAGCATGCGGATGCATCCGGACGAGACCGCCTGTCCGATCGTGTCCGGCTCGTTGGTGCCGTGGATGCGGAAAAGCGTGTCCTTGCTTCCGTTGAACAGATAAAGCGCTCTCGCGCCGAGCGGGTTGTCGATGCCGCCGTCCATGTGGTCGGGAAGATCGGGGCGGCGCAGCAGCATTTCCTTGGGCGGCGTCCATCCGGGCCAATAAGCCTTGCGGCCAATCTGCGCTTCGCCTTTCCAGGCGAAGCCCTGTCGACCCACGCCCACGCCATATTCATAGGCCTGGCCCCGGCCAATCGACAGATACAGCTTGCGCGACTTCGTATCGATCGTGATCGTGCCGGCCGGCTGGCCCGTCGGATCCTCGACCAGATTTTTCGTGGACACCCCCGGGTCGACCGCCGCGTCGTAATCGAGCGGCGTCGAATAGGCCGGATCGGCGTCGGGCGGCAGCGCGGCGAGGCGCGCTGCGGAGCGCCGCGACCCGCGCGAGGACCGCGGCGCTGGCTCCTGCTCCGGCCTATTGGTCCCGAAATCACGCTCATCGAAGGCGCCGCGCCTGGGAAGCGCGCGCCTGGGGCTGTCGAAATCGCCATAGGGGTCTGGCTCGGCGTAATAGTCTCCCCAGGCCCCGCGCTCGTAGCCGTAGGGGCCGGCGGGCTCCCGAGCATAATATTGCGCGATAGCGTCAGTCCCCTCGCCGAGGAAAAGCGAGAAAACGGCGATGGCCAGAAAACGTGAATTGCAGCGGCTCAAGTTCCTACCCGTCATTTGGCGCGCGACAATGACCGCGCGAGCGGCTCCACCCCTCACAGCAGTGGGTTTCCCCGCCGCGACGTCGCGTGCGTGAGCTCGGGAGCGAATCCGCCTCCAAATAGCTCCGAAATCGCGGCGAAACGGGGGAGAAGCGAGCGGAGCTTAAGAATAGATTTTTTGGCGTCAACTTAGGAGCGCATTCCGTAAAAGTCGGCGGACTTTTTGCTATAAGAATGCGCTCCAGATTTTTGGTTTGGCGCGATTTCTTGTCGCTCGAATGATTCCATGCGAGCGGAAAGCGCGCTAAGAGCGCTCATCGGCGTTGGAGCGCGCGTCCGGCGTTCGTTACGCCATGCGCGCCCATGGCCCCCGGCTCGCCACGGCGGCCCCTTTTTGTCCGCGGGCGCGGAACAACCTCGGACGCCTCCGGTTGAACGTCGACGGAAAAGGGGGCGCCAACCGAGGGTCTTTAGATGCAGCTCTTTAGACGGAACAGGGACACGGCGGGTAGCGCAGCGGCGCGGCGGGCGATCTCCGCCTCGAACCAGCTCGGGCGCCTCGCGGAAAAAGGCGCCGATCAGGCCTCTGCAACCCTCGCAAACGTCCGCGAGCAGAGCCGAGAGGCGGTGGAAACCGCCGGCGAGAGCCTCTCCGATCTGCGTTCGACGATCGAAACCTCCATTCGAGAGCAGCCGATAACAGCTCTCCTTATCGCCGCAATCGCGGGCGCGGCGTTCGGAGCCTTCCTGAGGCCAGGGAAATAATTGCCCCTCGGCTCCGCGAGACGCGCGCGGCCCCGGTTTCGAGGCTGCGTGCGAAGGATTTCCAGTCGGCGCCTTGATTGAGTTAAGCTTCGCGTGATCCTCTTTTGCAGACGCTGACTCGCATGAGCTTCCCGATCCGCTATGTCGAACCGGTCTATCGCCCGCCGAGCGAAGCCGAGTCGCTAATTCTTCCCGTGACGAATGGCTGCTCGTGGAACCGCTGCGCCTTCTGCGAAATGTACGCCGCCCCGCAGAAGCATTTCCGTCCCCGAGACGAAGAAGAAGTCCTTGAAACCATAAGGCGCTGCGGCGAGGCCTTCGGCGACGGCGTCAAGCGCGTGTTCCTTGCGGATGGCGACGCGATGACGCTTTCCACGCGCCGCCTCGTCGCGGTGCTGCAGGCGATCCGCCGCGACCTCCCGGGCGTTCGGCGGATATCGAGCTATTGCCTGCCGCGCAACCTGCGCAAGAAGTCCGTGGCGGAGCTGCGTGAGCTAAAGGATCTCGGCCTCACCCTCGTCTATGTCGGAGCCGAATCCGGCGACGATGATGTGCTGGCGCGCATCGACAAGGGCGAGACCTTCGAGACAACGCGGGAGGCGCTCGATAAGCTGCGCGAGGCCGGCATCAAACGCTCGGTGATGATCCTCAATGGCCTCGGCGGGCGAGCCTTTTCGCAACGGCACGCACTGAACTCGGCGGCGCTGATGAACGCGGCGCAGCCTGAATTCCTGGCGACGCTCGTCGTGAGCTTTCCCTTTGGCGACGCGCGGCTGCGCGAGAAATTTCCGGAATGGGAGCCGCTCGACGTGCCGGGCCTCTTGCGGGAAATGGAGCTCTTCATTTCCGCTCTCGAGCTCGAACGAACCGTCTTTCGCAGCGATCACGCCTCCAACTGGCTCGTGCTGAAGGGCACGCTCGGGACCGACAAGCTACGGCTCCTCCACCAGTTGCGCGCCGCGATCGCCGAACCCGAGACCGCCGCGCTGAGGCCCGCCTGGGCGCGTGGCCTCTAGCGAATTCCGGGATGCGCTTCACGCCGCTTCGAAATGATGCGCATCAATCACCAGATGCGTATAGCGACGGCGACTTCGAAGGCTACTGGCAAGAGGCACGTCAAGGCATAATCAGTCCTTCGGCTGGCCTTGCTTCGGCTTGGTCGCTTGGCCGTTCGCTGGCTGAATTTGGGGCGGTACAAGGATCACCTGCGGAGCTTGCTGCTTCGTCGCTGTAATCGCGTTCGAAATGGCCGAAATCTGAGCGGCCTGCTCGAGGCGCTGCGCACGAAACTCCTCAGAAATCTTGCTAGAAACAGCATCGACCTTCGACACCAAGTTTGACCAAGAATTCCAGGTGAGCGTAGCTATAGCAGTGAATCCGCCCAAGGTAATGGCCGACAAGAGTGTAATAACTATCTTGGCCCAATCAAGTGAGCCCTTGATAGCATGAACGTCGTTTTCTAAGGCACGGAGGCGACCGTCATTTTGGTCCATATTATCCATATGGCCTCCGCCGCCATTGCCAACAATACCACGCGCATCAAGACGGGCGTCAATTTGACGGTTTAACAACACTGTAGCAGGAGAGGAGTTTTCCTCTTGATCCGGAACGGAATTGGCCATTAAATCACGCTCGTTCTAGACTTTAACCAATCCCACAAGGCCGATGGAGCAAAGCCGAAATAGCTCTCAACTTTGGTAACAGCAACGCCGCCGAATCCGCCTGGGACGATGTTAAGCTTCTCGCAAACTTCGCGCGCTGTCACGCCAGAATCGGCGACGAACCAATTCATCGGACCGAACTGGAAATGCTCGGAAGGGTAAACCTCCCGGATTTTTGCATTTAGCTCAGCGTTCTGCGTGTTGCTCGCAACGGAAAAAACGAACATGAGGACTCTTCAAGGACGCGTTGGTTGCTTAGAACTAGCCTGAATTTATGCATAAATCCTGAAAGTTTGCTAACAACCCACGATTTCCCATTTCGTCGACCGCCCGCCGCCCACCGCAGCGACGATTGCACGCCTTCGAATAGGTTCATGAAATCCTCGCTAACCTCGCGTCGCGGTCGGCGCCCGCGCCGGCTCTTTGAATTTGATGATCCGGGAGAGCTTGTCCCCGCCGATGATCTCCAGTGAAGAGATCGCTCCGGCGTCTTCCTCGACAAAAATGTCGCTCGGGGCGCTGATGAGATGATCCACCCCCTCCAGGGCGACTTCCACGACATCATCCTTGTCGTCATAGGCGACGCCAAAAAGAGGCCGCCAATTCGCCTCGACCTGGGCTCCGACGGAAGCCCCCACGACGTCGACTTCCGCACGAGCGTCTTTCAGCGTCCTCGATAGCGCGTCAAAAAACGTGCGCCACTCGGTCTTGTCGAGCTTTTTGACGGTCATTGTGGCTCACTCCGACATTGAACCCGCCTCCCGCAAACGCCCCGCGACGGTAAGGCGTTCCCTTCGTTTTGGCGTCGGAGGCCTATGCGCTGGGGCTGTCCGCACTTGTCATCGCCAAGCCAGCTTTGCTCTTTGCCGGGAGCGCGGCCCTCACCCTGGCGGCAATCGCGTCGAGATCAGCTTCGCCAAAGGTTTCCTCATTCAACAGGCGCTCCGCCGTTTCCCGATGCAAGGAGGCGCAGGCGCCAAGAACCGCAGTTGCTCGCTGGAAGGCCTCCTCGACCAGACGGCCGACGACATCGTCTATACGCGCGCTTGTCTGGTCGCTCATCTCCGATTGCTGAGGGCCCAGTCCCTGAAGATCGAGATAGCGCGGGCGCTCCGTGACGAAGGAGGCTTGCCCGATCTCCTCCGCCATCCCGTAGCGCGTCGCCATGGCGCGAGCCATTTCCGTCGCCCGCTGCAGATCGTCCGCCGCGCCCGTGGTCGCTTCCTGGAAAATGAGGAGCTCGGCCGCCCTGCCGCCGAGCAGCACGGTCATGCGGTCGAGGAGCTCCGTGCGCGTCATCAGATAGCGGTCTTCGGCAGGCATTTGCATCGTATAGCCGAGCGCGCCAAGACCTCGGGGAATGATCGAGACTTTCTTGATCGGATCGACATCCGGCAGCGCCATGGCGACGATGGCGTGACCCATTTCGTGATAGGCGACTATTCGACGCTCTTTCGGGTTGAGAATGCGTTTGCGCTTCTCCGGGCCGGCGAGGACGCGCTCGATCGCGGCGAGAAAATCGGCCGCCGAAACCGAATCCGCCTTGCGGCGCGTCGCCAACATCGCCGCCTCATTGGCGAGGTTGGCGAGATCGGCGCCGGTGAAGCCCGCCGTCATGGCGGCGATCTGCGCGGGCTCGACGTCGGAGGCAAGTTTGATTTTGGCCAGATAGATTCGGAGAATGGCAGCCCGGCCAATCTTGTCCGGCCGGTCGACAGCGATCTGCCGGTCGAACCGACCGGCGCGCAGAAGGGCGGGATCCAGCACTTCCGGGCGGTTCGTGGCGGCGAGGAGCACAACGCCGACAGTCGGATCGAAGCCGTCGAGCTCACTCAGGAGCTGGTTGAGCGTCTGCTCTTTTTCGTCATGCCCGCCGCTCAAGCCGGAAATCCCTCTGGCGCGTCCGAGCGCATCCAGTTCGTCGATAAAAATGATGCAGGGCGCGGTGGCGCGCGCTTGCGTGAAAAGATCGCGGACCCGTGCGGCGCCGACGCCGACGAACATTTCGACGAACTCCGATCCGTTGATCGAAAAGAAGGGAACGCCAGCCTCGCCGGCGACGGCGCGGGCGAGCAGCGTCTTGCCTGTTCCCGGCGGGCCGACGAGGAGAATGCCTTTCGGCACATGCGCGCCAAGCCGGCCATAGGTGGCGGGGTCCTTGAGAAAGGCGACGACTTCCTGAAGCTCTTCCTTGGCCTCGTCGACGCCGGCGACGTCGCGGAATCCGACTTTGATATCCTTTTCGACGAATATTTTCGCCTTGCTCTGGCCGACCGACATGATGGAGCCGAGGCCTTGACCCAGGCGACGTGAAAAGTAGCTCCAGATCAAGAAAAAGATGGTCGCCGGAACGATCCAGGAGAGCAGCGTGGAAATCCACGTGTTTTCCGTTGCGCCGGAGTATTTCACCTTCGCGGCTTCGAGCTCCTGCGCGAAATTGGGCTCGACGCGAACGGCGACGACCTCCTTGCGGCCATCGGGCATGGGCTTCTTCAGCGTGGCGCGCACGAGCTTTTCGCCGACCTCGACTTCGGCGATTTTTCCCTCGCGCAACATGTCGTAAAATTCGCTGTAGGCGATGACATCCGTCCGGCTGTAGGTCGCCAGCGCTTGCTGGAGCACGAGAATCAGCGTGAAGGCGAGAAGAAAATAACCGATGTCGAAATGAGACTTGGATTTTTCGCCGGACTGATCCATGGGCGCTCTCATTTGAAGCCAGCCGTTACAAATCTGCCAATTGATCGCAGGCAAAGAAAAGCTCGTGGATCACAGACATTTTGTCGCAGCCCAACGATTTCCTCGGCCTCGAATCCATAGCGATGACGGCGGCGCGTTATCGGCCCGCGACGCGCGCGCAGGCGGCTCGTCGCTCTTAACGAAAGCCACGTCTTTGGTCATAATGTCCTCTGCGAGCATCTTCGTCTACGGGTCGCTGGAGACAGCTGGGCCGGCGTCCTCTTATCCGCAAGCATGCGCGCCGCCCCGCTTTATAGCGCGGGGGACGGCAAGCCGAGCTGAAAGGCTTTCTCTTGGAGCGTCGGGAAAGCGAGAAAACGATCCGGGTCGAGGCAGCCGACGAGCGCCGCCCCGCGGGCAAAGTCTCGGCGGTGCGCGGCGCCATTGTCGAGATTTCCTTTCCAGCCTCGGCCCTCCCCGCGATCAACGAAGCCGTGCTGATCGAGCGCGGCGACGGAGAAGCTTTGCTTGCAGAGGTGCAAGCGCATGTCGATCAAAGCAACGTGCGGGCGATCGCCCTTCGCTCGACCATTGGACTGCGGCGCGGGGAGCGGGTGACCGCGACCGGGCGTCCGGTCGAAACTCCTGTCGGCGAGGCGGTGCTCGGCCGGCTGATCGACGTTACGGGCGCCGTTGCGGATGACGGGCCGCCGCTGCCGGCGCAGACGCCACGCCGATCGATCCATCGCCAGCCGCCGACGCTCGCGCGTCAAAGCCGCGGAACGGAGATTTTCGCAACGGGCGTCAAGGCGATCGATCTTCTGACGCCGCTTGCCCAGGGCGGGAAGGCGGCGATGTTCGGGGGCGCCGGCGTCGGCAAGACCGTGCTCGTCATGGAGCTGATCAACGCCATGATCGCGCGCTACCAGGGGATTTCGGTTTTCGCCGGCGTCGGCGAGCGCTCGCGCGAGGGTCATGAGATGGCGCTCGACATGCGGCGCTACGGCGTCCTCGACCGTAGCGTCCTCGTCTATGGCCAGATGAACGAGCCGCCAGGCGCAAGATGGCGGGCGCCGCTGACCGCGCTCACGATCGCCGAGTTTTTCCGTGACGAGCGGCGCCAGAACGTCCTTCTGCTGATGGACAATGTGTTTCGCTTCGTGCAGGCGGGCGCGGAAGTGTCGGGGCTTTTGGGGCGCATGCCGTCGCGCGTCGGCTATCAGCCGACCCTCGCGAGCGAAGTTGCAAATCTGCAGGAGCGGATCGCCTCCGTCGGAGACGCCGCCGTCACGGCGATCGAGGCGGTTTACGTCCCCGCCGACGATTTTACCGATCCCGCGGTGACCGCCATCGCCTCGCATGTCGACAGCATGGTCGTGCTATCCCGTCAGATGGCGGCCGAAGGCATGTATCCGGCAATCGACCCGATTCAGTCGTCCTCCGTTTTGCTCGATCCGCTCGTGGTCGGTGAGGAGCATGCGCGCGTCGCGACCGATACGCGACGCGTGATCGAGCACTACCGCGAGCTTCAGGATGTCATTGCGCTGCTCGGCGTGGATGAGCTGAGCGTCGAGGACCGGCGGCTGGTCGGGCGCGCGCGGCGGCTGCAACGCTTTCTCACCCAGCCTTTCGTCGTGACGGAGAATTTCACGGGCATTCCCGGACGTTCCGTTACGGTCGCCGAGACGATCGCCGGCTGCAAGTCAATTCTCGATGGCGACTGCGACGATTGGCCGGAAAGCGCCTTCTATATGATTGGCCCTCTCGACGAAGCGCGGGACAAGGCGGCGCGCGACCGGGCCCAGGCGCCTGGCGGCGCCGAAGGTGGAGCGCGTTGATGACCAAACGCCTTCGGCTCGTCATCTCGACGCCGACGAGGCTGCTCGTCGACGCGCCCGACGTCGTTTCGCTGCGCGGGGAGGATGCGAGCGGCGGCTTTGGCGTTTTGCCAGGCCACGCGGATTTCGTCACGGCGCTTTCGGCTTGCGTGCTTCGCTGGCGGCGCGACGACGGGAAAGAGCGCTACTGCGCGGTGCGCGGCGGCGTCATGAGCGTCAAGGACGGGTTGCAGGTGCGCATCGCCTGCCGGCATGGCGTGCTCGGAGAGGAGCTGGAAAAGCTGGAGGCCGATGTCCGCGCCGCCGCCGCCGCTCAGGCAAAAATGGAAAGCCACGCCCGCGTCGAGCAGGCTCGGCTGCATGCCCGCGCCGTGCGCCAGCTTATCCGCTATTTGCGGCCGGCCGGCCTGTCGGAGTCGATCATGATTGACGGCCAGGGAGACGGGCAATGAGCGAGCCGCGCCGTTCTCCCTCGACGGAGCGGCTGGCGGACGCCGCCCGCAAGGCCGCGACGCGCGAGCATGAGCGTCGCCGCGATCCCGAGCCCTCTCTCGGACGGCGGCTCGGACAGATCGGCGTCCTGGGCTGGACCATCGTCACGCCCACCCTGCTCGGGCTCTTCGTCGGCCGCTGGCTGGACAAAAACATGCATTCCGGCGTCTTCTTCTCCGCGCCGCTTGTCATGCTGGGGGCGGCGCTCGGACTGTGGCTCGCCTGGAAATGGATGTCCCGCCAATGACCCTATCCCTTTCTGCGCCCGTCTCCCCGGCGCTCCAGCTCTGCGCCGGCGCCCTCATCGGCGGCGTCGTCGGCTATGGCTATTTTTCGGCCCTTTGGTGGAATGTCTTGCTGATCGACCGCGGCGCTGCGGCGCGCGCCCTGCTGCTGTTTGCGGCGCGGATTGCGCTGCTGGCGCTCACCCTGTTTGCGCTCGTCAAATTTGGGGCGCTCGCGCTCCTCGCGGGCGCGGGGGGCCTTTTGGTCGCGCGGCGCCTGCTGATAAAACGAATCGGAGATGGGCCATGATCGGCTCGCCGCTCGAGCTCGAGATCGCTTTCCATATCGGCCCCATTCCCATCGCCAAGCCGGTGACGACCACTTGGGCGCTGATGGGCTTCCTTATCCTCGGGAGCGCGCTGGCGACGCGCCGACTGGCCTTGCGTCCCCGCATTGCGCAAGCCTTCGTCGAACTGATCGTCGACACGCTCGATTCGCAAATACGGGACACGATGGGGGTCGAGCCCGGCCCCTATCGCGCTCTGTTCGGCACGCTCTTCCTGTTCATCCTTCTCGCCAACTGGTCCGCGGTTATTCCCGGCGTCGAGCCGCCAACGGCGCGCTTGGAGACGGATGCGGCGCTCGCCCTCGTGGTTTTCGTCGCGACCGTCTATCACGGACTGAGGACGCAAGGACTCTGGGGCTACCTCAAGACCTTCGCGGAGCCGAGCCTCTTCATGGTCCCGCTCAATCTCGTCGAGCAGATCACCCGCACCTTTTCCTTGTTCGTGCGCTTGTTCGGCAATGTGATGAGCGGCGTCTTCGTCGTCGGCATCGTGCTTTCGCTTGCCGGCCTTCTCGTGCCGATCCCGCTGATGGCGCTCGATCTGCTGACTGGAGCGGTGCAGGCTTATATCTTTGCGACACTCGCAATGGTATTTACAGCGGCCGCCATCGCCCCCGAGAAGAACGCCGCGAGAGGCCCTGACGGAGCGCAACATGGATCAAATTGAAAATATAAGCGTCCTTGCCGCTGCGATTGCCGTCTCCTTCGGGGCCATCGGACCAGCCCTTGCCGAAGGCAAGGCCGTCGCCGCAGCCATGGAGGCGATCGCGCGGCAGCCCGAGGCCGCCGGCGTTTTGTCGCGCACGCTTTTCGTCGGCCTGGCCATGATCGAGACGATGGCGATCTACTGTCTGGTCGTCGCATTGCTGCTTCTGTTCGCAAATCCTTTCGTGAGATAGGCGCGCATGCGCATCGATTGGTGGACGCTTTCGCTGCAAGCCATCAATGCGGTGGTGCTCATCTGGCTGTTGGCCTACTTCCTGTTCAGGCCGGTCGCCAATGTGATCGCCGAGCGCAAAGCGGCGGCGGGTCGGCTTCTCGACGAGGCGGAAAAGGCGAAATCCGCCGCGCAGGCGGCGCGAGACGACGAAAAAGCCGCCCTCGCCGGGATCGCCGAGCGCCGGTCGGCCGCTCTGGCGGCGGCCAAGGAGGAGGCTAAAACCCAAAGAGACGCGCTGCTCGCCGCGGCGCGCGCCGAAACCGATCGAATGCGGGCAGAGGCCCGCGCGGAGCTGGCCCGCCAGGCGGCGCTCGGCCGTGAAGCTCAGATGAAACATGCGAGCGTCCTTGCCCTCGACATCACGAAACGGTTGGCCGACCGCTTTCCGCAATCCAGCCTCGTTTCGGGATTTATCGCCGGCCTGGCGGCGGCGGCGGCCGCTCTCCCGCCCGAAGCGAAGGCGGATTTCGAACATGACGGCGACGCGCGCCTCAGAGCCCCGCGAATGCTGACGGCGCAGGAGGAAGCAGATTGCCGCCATGCGCTCGAGATCGGCTTCGGGCGACCGATCGCCTTCTCCGTCGAAATCGACCCGTCGCTCATCGCCGGACTCGAGCTCGAGAACCGGCACACCACCGTCCACAATAGCTTGCGCGCCGATCTCGCAAGCATAGCGGCGGCGCTCGACAGCCATGACGCAGAATAGGCAGGCCCCTCCGCCGCCAACTTCCGATCCCTGGGCCGCATGGCTGGATGATCGGCGAAAGCGTCTTTCGCAGGTTCAGCTCGGACCGACCGTCGCGCAGATTGGCCGGGTCGAGAGTTTTGCTGATGGGGTCGCTCTGGTTTCCGGCCTGCCGCAGACCCGCCTCAACGAGCTGCTTCGTTTCGAAAGCGGAAGCCTCGGATTTGCGACGACCCTCGACATCGATCGGATCGGCGTCGTGTTGCTCGATGATGCGGAGAACATCGAAGCCGGCGACAAGGTCACAGGCCTCGGCGAGACGGCGAGCGCGCCGGTCGGGCCGGGTCTGCTTGGCCGGATCATCGACCCGCTCGGGCGGCCGCTCGACGATGCGGGTCCAGTCGACGCCGAAAGCTTTCACCCCGTGGAGCGCGACGCGCCGGGCATATTCGATCGCGACCTGGTCACGGAGCCGCTCCAGACGGGCCTGCTGGTTGTCGATTCGATGTTTTCGATCGGTCGAGGTCAGCGCGAGCTTATCCTCGGCGATCGCGCGACAGGAAAAACCTCGATCGCCATCGACGCGATCCTCAATCAAAAGCGGTCCGACGTCATCTGCATCTATGTCGCCATCGGACAAAGGGCGACGGCCATCGAGCGCGCGATCGAGGCGGTTCGCACGCGCGGCGCGCCGGAGCGGACGATATTTGTCGTGGCCGCCGCCTCCAGCGCGCCGGGGCTGCAATGGATCGCGCCCTTCGCAAGCTTCACGATGGCGGAGTATTTTCGCGACCGCGGCGGCCATGCGCTCGTCGTCGTAGACGATCTGACCAAACATGCGGCCACCCATCGTGAGCTTGCCTTGCTGACGCGCGAGCCGCCGGGGCGCGAAGCCTATCCCGGCGACGTCTTTTACCTGCATGCAAGGTTGCTCGAACGCGCGGCGAAGCTGTCGCCGTCCAAGGGCGGCGGCTCATTGACCGCCTTACCCATCGCCGAGACGGAGGCAGGCAATCTCTCCGCCTATATTCCAACGAACCTCATCTCGATCACCGATGGCCAGATCGTGCTGGACTCGCGCCTCTTCGCCGCCGATCAGCGGCCCGCCGTCGATGTCGGGCTCAGCGTCAGCCGCGTCGGCGGCAAGGCGCAGCCGCCAGCGCTCAAACAGGCTTCCGCGCGATTGCGGCTGCAATATTCCCAGTTTCTCGAATTGGAGCTTTTCAGCCGCTTCGGCGGGGTTTCGACCACCCTCGTTCGTGGCGAAATCACGCGCGGCCAGAGAATACGCGCCTTGTTGACGCAGCCCACGTTCGCGCTCCTGCGGCTGGTCGATCAGGTCGCGCTCCTTCTGGCGCTCGACGCCGGGGTTTTGGACCGTTTGGCTCCCGGGGTGATCGGATTGCTGCGCGAGCGCCTTCCCGACCGTCTCGACAGAGATGCGCCACAGGCGGTCGCCGCTTGCCAGTCGGGGTCAACTCTCGGCGAGGCAGATCGCAGCGCGTTGATCGACGTGACGGGAGCGCTTGCCGCCGAGATCGGCGACGCAGGGTCCGAGGCGCCCGCATGAGTAGCGAACACCTCTCCGACATTCACAAGCGCATTGCCGCCACGCGCCAGCTCGAATCGGTTTTTACCGCCATGCGCGGCCTTGCGGCGGCCCGCAGCCGCGACGCGCAGAAAAGTCTCGACGGCGTGCGGTCTTATGCGAGCGCAGTGGGCGAAGCGATCAAAATCGCTTTGACTCACGCGCCCAATGAGCCGACGACGCCTTCCGCCGCCTCGAAGCAAATCGTTCTGGCGTTCTGTTCGGAGCAGGGATTTGTCGGCGGCTTCGACGAACGCGTGCTGCGCGCCGCCGCGCTGGCGGCGCCAAGAGCGTCGCTCTATGTCGTCGGGCAGAAAGGAAAGACGAGCGCGACCGAACGCGGCCTGACTGTCGCCTGGTCCACGCCTATGGCCGCGCACGCCGTCGACGCGCCGGCCGTCGCCGAACGCATCGCTGACGCGCTTTATGACGAAGTCGCTTCGGGCCAAAGGATTCGGGTCCACCTCGTTCATATGGCGCCTTCGGCGCTCTCGGAGCTTGGAATCACATCGAGGCCGATCATCCCGCTCGATCTCGCGCGTTTTCCTGGCGCGGACAATCGAGCGCCGCCGCTCGTCAATCTCGAGCCGCCGCTGCTCTTGTCGACGCTCACGGAAGAATATGTCTTTGCCGAGCTCTGCGAAGCGACGTTGCTCTCTTTCGCCTCCGAAAATCTCGCCCGCATGCAGGCGATGACGGCGGCGCGAAGCAATGTGCGCAAAACCCTCGATGAGCTGACGGCCCGCCACCGCCGGCTACGACAGGAGCAGATCACCGAAGAATTGCTCGAACTCTCGCGCCCTGGCGCCACGCATTGACGCCGACGAGATAGATCAACTGGCCCTGCGTCGGCGCGTCGCGTTTATGACGCCGGAAAAGTCTTTTTCCTCGCCGCCTTGGATTGCATAATCGCAATAGAGCCGAGCCGCCGCTGAGGCCATCGGCGTATCGAGCCCGCAATCCGCCGCCGCCGTCTCCGCCAGCCTCAAATCCTTGAGCATGAGCTTCGTCTGGAATCCAGCCCGGTAATCGTGATTGGCCGGAGAATCGGGCGTCAATCCGGCGACCGGGCAATAGCTCGTCAGCGACCAGGATTGCCCGGAAGAGACGGAAGCGACGTCGAAAAGCGCTTGGTTCGAAAGGCCCAGCTTCTCCGCGAGCGCAAAGGCCTCGGCAGTGGCGGCCATGGCGACGCCGAGCATGAGATTGTTGCAGATTTTCGCCGCCTGTCCGAGGCCTGGGCCGCCGCAATGAATGATGCGCGCGCCCATCGCTTTTAGGATCGGCTGCGCTCTCTCGAAAGCTTCCGGCTCCGCCCCGCACATGAAGGTGAGCTTTGCAGCCCGCGCTCCGACGACCCCGCCGGATACTGGAGCGTCTACTGAAAGCGCTCCAGATTCCCGCGCCAGACCATGAGCGCGCCGGGCGCTCGCCAAATCTATCGTGGAGCAGTCGATGAAAAGCGCGTCAGCGGCGCGCGGAAGCAGCGCCTCCCAAACGGATAGCACTTGCGCGCCGGCTTGCAACATTGTCACGACGGCATCGGCGCCTTCCGCCGCTTGCGCCGCTGTTGCGCGAACCCGCACCCCCTGCCCCGCCGCGTTTTCGCGAGCGGAGGCGGAGGCGTCGAAGCCGGCGATGTCATAACCCGACGCCGCGAGATTGGCCGCCATCGGCGCGCCCATTGCGCCCAATCCGATGAAAGCGACGCGAAACAAATTGGCTCTCCCTTCTCAGGACATCGTCGGAAACGCGAAATTCGCGCCCTCTCTCACGCTGCCCGGCCAGCGCGAGGTGACTGTTTTCGTTCGCGTGTAGAAACGGAAGGCGTCTTCGCCGTGCTGGTTGAGATCGCCGAAGCCGGAGCGTTTCCAGCCGCCGAATGTGTAGTAGGCGAGCGGCGTTGGCGTCGCCACATTGACGCCGACCATGCCCACCTTGGCGCGCGACGCGAAATCGCGCGCCGCATCGCCCGACCGGGTGAAGATGGCGGCGCCATTGCCATATTCGTGCGCATCGACGAGCGCGAGGGCGTCTCGATAGCTATCCGCTCGCACGACCGAGACGACCGGGCCGAAAATCTCTTCCCGGTATATGCGCATATGCGGCTGGACCCCGTCGAAAAGACAGGGACCGATGAAGAAGCCCTGCTCGTATCCCTGCATCTTGAAATCTCGGCCATCGACGACGAGCGTCGCGCCTTCCGATACGCCAAGCGAAATGTAGTTCCTGACGCGATCGAGATGCGCTTTCGAGATCAGCGGGCCGAAATCCGCCGTGTCATCCGTCGAGAGTCCGACCTTCAAATTCTCGACGCGCGGCGCAAGCCGCCGCAGCAACTCCTGCGCCGTCGGTTGGCCGACGGGCACGGCGACCGAGATCGCCATGCAGCGCTCGCCTGCCGAACCGTAGCCCGCGCCGACAAGCGCGTCGACGGCTTGGTCGATGTCGGCGTCGGGCATGATCACCATATGGTTCTTCCCAGCGCCGAAACATTGCGCTCTTTTGCCCTTGGCCGTTGCGCGCGCATAGACATATTCGGCGATCCCGGTCGAGCCGACGAAGGCAATGGCCTCGACGCCGGCGTCATCCAGAAGGGCGTCGACCGCCTCCTTGTCGCCGATGATCACATTGAGCACGCCAGGCGGGAGCCCTGCTTCCAGCATCAGCTCCGCCAGGCGCAGCGGCACGCTCGGATTGCGCTCGGAAGGCTTGAGGATGAAGGCGTCGCCACAGGCGACCGCCGGCGCGAACATCCACATCGGGATCATTGCCGGAAAATTGAAAGGCGTGATCCCCGCCGCCACGCCGAGCGGCTGCCGCATGGAGCATATGTCGATCCCTGCGCCCGCCGAATTCGTGTAACCGCCCTTGAGGAGATGCGGCGCGCCGATGCAAAATTCCACGACTTCCAGGCCGCGTTGTATATCGCCGCGCGCATCTGCGATCGTCTTGCCGTGCTCGCATGCGAGCAGCCTGGCGAGCGCCTCCATCTCACGCGTGACGATCTCCACAAAGCGGATCATGACGCGCGCGCGGCGCTGGGGGTTCACCGCGGCCCATTCGCATTGTGCGGCGCGCGCATTGGCGACGGCCTCCCAAACCTCTTCGCTCGAGGCAAGGGGGGCCCGCGCTCTGACGGCGCCTGTCATCGGCTCGTAGACATCGACGAAGCGGCCGGAGCGCCCGGGAACGCGGCGGCCGCCGATAAAGTGCGCCAAATCCTGCATAAGCAATCCCCTCAATGGCTCGCGCTATCTCGCCTCCACAAGCTGCTCGATCGCGCCGAAGATCGAATGGCGCTGCTGATCCAGCATTTCGATCCGCACGACCTTGCCAGCTTTGAGAAACGGGGTACGCGGCGCGCCCTCCGTGAGCGCCTCCACGGTGCGCTGCTCGACGAGGCATGAATAGCCAAGGCCGCCCTTTGCAGTCGGAAGTCCCGGTCCGCCATCCACGCCCCGGTTCGACACAGTGCCCGAACCGATAATGGTTCCAGCACACAAAGGGCGCGTCCGAGCGGCATGCGCGATAAGCTGGCCGAAATCGAACGCCATGTCGACGCCGGCGTTTGGTCGCCCGAGCGTCGCGCCGTCGACCGACGAAAGCAGCGGCAACGAAAGTCTGGCGCCATCCCAGGCCGCGCCAAGCTCATCGGGCGTTACGGCGACGGGAGAGAAGGCGGAACTGGGCTTCGATTGAAAAAAGCCGAAGCCCTTGGCGATTTCATCCTGGACCAGTCCGCGGAGCGTGATGTCGTTGACGAGCATCACGAGCCTGATGCGCTCGCGTGCGGCGACAGGCGCTACGCCCATCGGCACATCGTCCGTGACAACGGCGATCTCCGCCTCGAGGTCGAGGCCGTATGCTTCATCGAGCAGAGGGATCGGATCGCGCGGTCCCAGAAAAGCGTCGGAGCCTCCCTGATACATCAGCGGCTCAGCCGAGAAGCGCTGGGGCATATCGGCGCCCCTCGCCTTCCGGACAAGCTCTACATGGTTGAGATAAGCGGACCCGTCCGCCCATTGGTAGGCGCGTGGCAAAGGCGACGCACAGTCACGCTCTCGAAACCGGAACGTCGCAGTTTTCTCAGCTTCAACCTGTCTCGAAAGCTCAGCCAGTAGAGGCGCGGCTCGAGCCCAGCCATCGAGCGCCGCCTGCAGCGTCGTCGCGATGTCTTCGGCGAAGGCCGCACGCGTGAGATCGCGCGACACGACAGCGAGCCTGCCGTCGCGACCATCTTTCAGCGATGCGAGCTTCATGGCCGGTCCCTTTCGAACAGCTTTGGAAGGCCATCCCAGCAGGCCGGGTAGTTCTCCTGCAACGTGTCGAGCTTCAGGGCGAAATCCGTAGGATGCTGCGGGAGACGCGTCTCGAACATGAAGGCAAGCGTATTCTCGAGCTTGGCGGGCCTGAGCTCCGCGCTTGTCGCGGCGTCGAAAGCCGCAGCGTCGGGACCATGTGGCAACATGGCGTTGTGTAGAGAAACGCCGCCGGGGGAAAAGCCCTCGGGTTTCGCGTCATAAGCGCCGAAGATAAGGCCCATGAATTCGCTCATCGCATTCATATGGAACCATGGCGGCCGGAAAGTATGTTCGGCGACCTGCCAGCGCTCGGGGAAGATGACGAAGTCCAGATCGCCGACGCCGGGTTGGAGTGATGGCGACGTCAGAACGCAGAAAATTGAAGGATCGGGATGGTCGAAGAGCAAGGCGCCGACAGGGCAGAAGCGACGAAGATCGTATTTGTAAGGCGCATAATTGCCATGCCAGGCGACGACGTCGAGCGGCGAATGATCAAGCTGACAAGCGTAGAAGCGCCCTCCCCATTTGACCGTCAGGACGCATGGGCGCTCGGAGTCCTCGAATGAGGCGATGGGCGTCAGAAAGTCGCGGGCGTCGGCGAGGCAATTCGCGCCGATGACGCCGCGGCTCGGCAGAGCGAAGGGGGCGCCGTAGTTCTCACACAGATAGCCGCGCGCAGGACCGTCTTGGAGCGTCACGCGAAATTTCACGCCGCGCGGCACGACGCCGATGTCGCCCGGCTCGACCTCCATTCGGCCGAATTCGGTGTCGAGAACGAGACCGGCCTGTTGCGGCGCGATCAAAAGCTCGCCATCCGCGTTATAGAAATACTCGTCAATCATCGACCGCGTCGCCACATAGACGCCCGCCGCCATTCCTGTCCGCGCGTCGGCATCGCCTGCAGTCGTTATGATGCGCACGCCCTCGATGAAGGTAAGGGCAACGTCAGGCAGAGCAATAGGCCCCCACCTCATCTGCCCGAACGGATGCCCGCTTTCCGCTCGACACGGCGCCGTCTCCCATAGAGGCGCGTTTGTCGCAAGGAAGTTTCGCGCGTGCAGAACCGACGGACGAATGCGGTAAAGCCAGGACCGCCGGTTCGCGCCGTGCGGCGCGGTGAAAGCCGACCCTGAAAGCTGTTCGGCGTAAAGCCCGTAAGGACAGCGCTGCGGCGAGTTTTGCCCCTTGGGCAAGGCGCCCGGCAAGGCTTCGGATTCGAATTCATTGCCGAAGCCGCTCATATAGGCCGCCATCGCGCCTCACTCCGTCGGCTTCAGCGCGCCGCGCCGAAGCTGGTCTTCTTCGATCGACTCGAAGAGCGCACGAAAATTGCCTTCGCCAAAGCCCTCGTCGCCCTTTCGTTGGATGAATTCGAAAAAGATCGGGCCGATCACCGTCTTGGAGAAAATCTGAAGAAGCAGCTGCGGCGCGCGCCCCTCGGCGCGACCGACCCCGTCGATGAGTATTCCAAGCCGCCTCAAACGTTCGATCGACTCGCCGTGGCCAGGAAGACGCTTATCGACGGCTTCGTAATAGGCGTCCGGCGGCGCCGGCATGAAGTCGAGCCCGCGCTCACGCAGCCTCTCGACCGTCTCGTAAATGTCTCCACACGAGCAGGCGATATGCTGGATGCCTTCGCCCTTATAGGCGTGGATGAATTCCTCGATCTGGCTCGTCTCGTCCGCGCTCTCGTTGATGGGGATGCGGATCTTCCCGCACGGACTCGTCATCGCCCGCGAATGGAGACCGGTGAAGCGTCCTTCTATGTCGAAGTAACGTATCTGCCGAAAGTTGAAGATGCGCTCATACCAGTCCGCCAGTTCATCCATTCGTCCGCGCCGGACGTTATGCGTCAGATGGTCGATCGCAAGGAGACCAACTCCCTCTGGCCTGGGCTCGGCGGGACCGGTCCAGCGGAAATCCACGTCCCAAATCGACCCGCGGTCGCCATAGCGGTCGACAAGATAGATGAGGCTGCCGCCAACGCCTTCGATTGCCGGAATGTGCAGCTCCATCGGCCCGGCATGCGTCGGGATGACCCTGGCGCCGAAGGAGGCCGCCCGCCGCAACGCATGGCCGGCGTCCGTCACGCGAAAGCCCATCGCGCAAACAGACGGACCATGGTCTCGCGCGAAGTGGGCGGCGAAACTGTCCGGCTCGGCGTTTAAAACGTAATTGATGTCCCCCTGCCGAAAGAGCGTCACGTCTTTGGAGCGATGCCGCGCGACCGCAGAATACCCCATTGTTTCAAAAAGCGCGGCGAGCGCCGCCGGGTCGGGATGCGCATATTCGACGAATTCGAAGCCATCCGTTCCCATCGGATTATCGCTTGAGAGAGCGCCGCTCTCGTCGTGCGCTTGCGGGTCCATTTTCGTGCTTTCACCTTTCGAGAGGCGAGACGGACGAGAATGAAATATGGCGGCGCAGATCCGCTTGGAGCCCTATCTTGAGCCTGTCGAGGCGTTTTTTGCTGGAGGGCGCAATGCTGCTCTATGACTATTTTCGTTCGTCGGCCGCCTTCCGGGTCCGCATCGCTCTGGGCTTGAAGGAACTTTCGGTCCAGCGCCGCTTCATTCATCTTCTGAAACGAGGCGGCGAGCAGAACGCGGACGAATACCGCAGAAAAAATCCGCAGGGTCTCGTTCCCGCGCTCGAGCTGGATAATGGCGAGACGCTGACTCAGTCGCTCGCCATCATCGAATATCTGGACGCTCTGCAGCCGGAGCCCCGCCTTGTGCCCGCCGAGCCCGTGCTCGCCGCAAAAGCTCGCGCCGTCGCTCTCGCCATTGCTTGCGACATCCATCCGCTCGGCAATTTGCGGGTTCTCTCCTACTTGAGGGACGAACTTCAGCAGAGCGAGGACGCCATTGCAGGCTGGCGCACGCATTGGGTCCGGGAAGGCCTTCGCGCCATCGAGCAATTGATCGAGCCCGCGCCTTTCTGTTTCGGCGCGCAACCGACGATCGCCGACGTCTGCCTGGCGCCGCAGCTTTTCTATGCGGCGCGCTTCTCGATCTCGCTCGAAGCTTTTCCGAAAGTGCGCGCCGCGGGAGCGGCCTGCGATGCGCATCCCGCCTTTCAGGCTGCGCATCCGTCCGCGCAACCCGATGCCGAGTAAAGGCGCGGTCAACGCCTTGAAACCGTTCGGCGCCGGCAAATATAGCGGTCATGCCGCAGCGCGGCGGTAAAGGAGCGGGGGCGCGATGCGCCACTTTCCCAGGGTTCTCGATTTTGATCTCGGCGAGACCGTTGATCTTCTGCGACAACAGGTCGAAACGTTTGCCGCGCGCGAGATCGCGCCGATCGCGACGCGGATCGACGCCCAAAACGCCTTCCCTGGCGAGCTGTGGGGAAAGCTTGGCGCGCTCGGCGTTCTCGGCGTGACGGTGGCGGAGGAATATGGCGGCGCGGGTCTCGGCTATCTCGAGCATGTCGTCGTCATGGAGGAGATCAGCCGCGCTTCCGCGTCGGTCGGTCTCTCCTACGGCGCGCACTCCAATCTCTGCGTCAACCAAATCCATCGCAATGGCTCGCCCGAGCAGAAGCGGCGCTATCTGCCGAAGCTCGTTGCAGGCGCACATGTCGGCGCGCTGGCCATGTCCGAGCCGGGCGCGGGGTCGGATGTCGCCAATATGCGCCTGCGTGCGGACAGGCGCGGCGACGCTTATGTCCTCAACGGCGCCAAGATGTGGGTGACGAACGGGCCGGAGGCCGACGTTCTGGTTGTTTACGCGAAAACCGACCCGTCGGCTGGAGCCCGGGGCGTAACCGCTTTCATCGTCGAAAAAACCTTCGCGGGATTTCAGGCCCTGGGAAAGATCGACAAGCTCGGCATGCGCGGCTCCAACACCTGCGAGCTTGCTTTCGAGGATTGCGTCGTTCCGGCTGAAAATGTGCTCGGCATGCCTGAGCAAGGAGTCGCTGTATTGATGAGCGGACTCGATTATGAGCGCACGGTTCTTTCCGGTGGGCCGCTCGGCATCATGCGCGCCTGCCTGGATGTCGTTCTTCCCTATGTCCACGAACGAAAGCAGTTCGGCCAGCCCATCGGCGAATTCGAGCTCATGCAGGGCAAGCTCGCAGACATGTATACGGCGCTGAGCGCAGCAAGAGCCCATGTCTATGCCGTCGCCAAAGCCTGCGATCTCGGAAAGATCACTCGCAAGGATGCAGCCGCCGCCATCCTCTTTGCCGCCGAAAGGGCGACATGGATGGCGCTCGAGACGATTCAGTGTCTTGGCGGCAATGGATACACGAACGACTATCCGGCCGGCCGCCTTCTTCGCGACGCGAAGCTTTATGAAATCGGCGCAGGCACCAGTGAAATCCGCCGTATGTTGATCGGCCGAGAATTGTACCAGGAGACGATCTGAAGGGAGCAGATAGTGACGGCGCTCGAAACGTCGATCGATGCGCGTTCAGTGGATTTCGCGAGCAATCGCGACGCCATGGCGGCGCAAGTCGAACGTTTGCGAGCGATCTTTGAAAAAATCCAGGAAGGCGGCGGAGAAGAGTCCCGCGAGCGACAACGCCGCCGCGGCAAGATGCTGGCGCGCGAACGCATCGACGCCTTGATCGACCCTCTGTCCCCTTTCCTGGAGATCGGACAATTCGCGGCGCATGGCATGTACGACGGCAAGCTCGCCTGCGCCGGCGTGATCGCGGGCGTGGGGAGGATCAATGGCCGCGAATGCATGATCGTGGCCAATGACGCGACCGTAAAAGGCGGCGCCTATTTTCCGATGACCGTGAAAAAGCACCTCCGCGCCCAGGAGATCGCCGCGCAGAACAGGCTGCCGTGCATTTATCTCGTCGACTCGGGGGGCGCCAATCTTCCGACGCAGGATGAGGTCTTTCCGGATCGCGAGCATTTCGGACGCATTTTCTACAATCAGGCGAGAATGTCGGCGCAAGGCGTCGCGCAGATCGCGGTTGTGATGGGCTCCTGCACGGCGGGCGGCGCCTATGTTCCCGCCATGTGCGATGAAGCGATCATCGTCAGAAATGAGGGAACGATCTTCCTCGCCGGCCCGCCCCTTGTCGAAGCCGCCACCGGCGAAGTGATCAGCGCCGAAGAGCTTGGCGGCGCGGAGGTGCATTGCCGGCGCTCGGGCGTCGCCGATTACCTTGCCGAGAACGACGCTCACGCCATTGCTCTCGCCCGCCGGGCAGTGACGAATATCGCCGCCCCGCGCGCCTCGCGCGACGTGGCGGCCACGGTCGCGCCGCTCCATGATCCTGAGGAGCTCTACGGCGTCGTTCCATCTGATCTGCGCAAGCAGTTCGACGTCCGGGAGGTGATCGCGCGCATCGTCGATGCTTCCGAGTTCGACGAGTTCAAGGCCCTGTACGGTCCGACGCTCGTCACGGGATTTGCGCGCATCTGGGGCCATAGCGTCGGCGTTGTCGCAAACAATGGAATTCTTTTTCCCGAGAGCGCGCTCAAGGCTGCGCATTTTATCGAGCTATGCGCGCAGCGCGAAACGCCGCTTGTCTTCTTGCAGAATACGACCGGCTTCATGGTCGGAAGCAAGGTCGAGGCTGAAGGCGTCGCCAAAGAAGGGGCCAAGATGGTGACTGCGGTGGCGACCGCGGCTGTTCCGAAATTCACGGTGGTCATCGGCGCCAGCTTCGGCGCCGGAAATTATGCGATGTGCGGGCGGGCCTTTTCCCCGAATTTCTTGTGGATGTGGCCGAACGCTCGGATCGGCGTGATGGGCGGCGCACAGGCCGCCTCCGTGCTGTCACGCGTGCGGCGCAAAGCCATGGAGGCCCGGGGCGAAGAATGGTCGCTCCAAGAGGAGCAGAAATTCGCGGCGCCGATACAAGAGAATTACGAACGGCAAGCCGCCCCGCTCTATTCGAGCGCGAGACTCTGGGATGACGGGATCATCGACCCGGCCGACACCCGCCGCGTTCTGGCGCTCGCGCTTTCGGCAAGCGCCGGCGCACCGCCTGAAAAAACGCATTTTGGTCTTTTCCGCATGTGAGGTCGCATGGATCTTCTCGAAACCGTCGACGAGCGCGGCGTCGCCATTTTGACTCTCAATCGCCCACATCGGCGCAACGCCTTCAACCGTGCGCTCATCTTAGACCTCACCTCGTCGCTGAAACGTCTCGATGCCGACGCAAGCGTGCGAGTGGTCGCGCTGACGGGCGCTTGCGGAAATTTTTGCGCTGGGGGCGACATCGAATGGATGCGGAGCCTCGCCAAGGCTTCGCCGCAAGCGCAAGAAGAGCAAGCGTTGGAGCTTTCCAAAATGTTCCATACGCTCGACAGGCTCTCCAAACCGACGATTGCGGCCGTCGAGGGCGCCGCCTACGGCGGGGGCGTTGGTCTCGTCGCCTGCTGCGATGTCGCCATCTCCAACAACAGATCGAAATTCGCCATGAGCGAGGTTCGGCTCGGGCTCGCGCCCGCCGTCGTCGGGCCGTATCTCGTCAGAGCCATCGGCGCTCGGGCCTCGCGCGCTTTGTTCTTGACCGCCGAGCCCATAGGCGCCGACCGGGCCCTGCAAATCGGACTCGTCCACGAGCTTGCTCCAGAAGGTGAAATCGACGCCGCGCGGGATCGGATCATCGAGGCCTTGCTTCTCGGCGCACCGGGCGCGCAGGCGAAGGCCAAGGGCCTTGTCGAGCTCTGTGAGCGGCGGCCCATCGACGTCTCGCTCAGTAAGGAAATGGCCCGTCTGATCTTGGCGCGATGGGCCTCTTCCGAGGGGGCGGAAGGCTTGAGCAGCTTCCTGGAACGGCGCGCGCCCAATTGGCGCCCGCGCCGGAAAGCCTCAGATGTTTCGTAAGGCGCTCATCGCCAATCGCGGCGAGATCGCGTGCCGCATTGCTCGCACAGCGCGCGCCATGGAGATCGCGACCGTTGCTGTCTATTCGGACGCAGATGACGATGCTCTTCACGTAAGAGTCGCGGACGAAGCCTTCCGAATTGGGCCGGCGCCGGCGCGGGAAAGCTATTTGTCTATCGAGCGGATTCTCGACGCGGCGCGCAGGAGCGGAGCGGACGCCATTCACCCCGGCTATGGCTTTCTCTCCGAGAACGCGGATTTTGCCGAGCGTTGCGTCGAAGCCGGAATCGCATTCATCGGACCGCCGGCACGCGCCATGCGTCTGATGGGCTCGAAGGCGGAAGCGAAAGAATTGATGGCGCAGGTCGGCGCGCCGGTTCTGCCGGGCTATCATGGCGAGGCGCAAGACGCGGCGACGCTGAGGCAAGCCGCCAAGCGAATTGGGTTCCCTGTCCTTGTCAAAGCGTCCGCGGGAGGCGGCGGGCGCGGCATGCGGGTCGTATCGGAGCCGCACGAGCTGGATGGCGCGTTGGAAAGCGCCCGGCGAGAGGCGCTCGGGGCCTTTGGGAACGACCGGTTATTGATCGAAAAGCTTTTGAGCCGCCCCAGACACGTGGAGATCCAGCTCTTCGCCGATTCGCGCGGCGGCGTGGTCACCTTTCCTGAGCGCGACTGCTCCTTGCAGCGCAGGCGCCAAAAGATCGTCGAAGAGACTCCGGCGCCGGGGCTCGCTTCGGAGCTTCGGACCGCCATGCGCGCCGCCGCGACGAAAGCCGCCCTCGCATCGAGCTATATCGGCGCCGGCACCGTCGAGTTTCTTGTCCAGAACGGCGCGTTTTATTTCCTCGAGATGAACACGCGTCTCCAGGTCGAGCATCCTGTGACGGAAATGATTTCCGGCCTCGATCTCGTTGAGTGGCAGTTCCGCGTGGCGGCGGGCGAGTCCTTGCCCTTGGCGCAGGAGGAGATCGACACGCGGGGCTGCGCGATCGAAGCGCGGATCTGCGCGGAGAATCCGGCGGAGGGGTTCATCCCCGCAACAGGCCGCATCGCGCATCTTCGATTGCCGCAACAGGGCGCGCATTTGCGCATCGACTCCGGCGTCGCCGAAGGCGATCGAATCTCATCCTATTATGACTCTCTCCTGGCCAAGCTCATCGTCTGGGGCGAAGGTCGCGCTGACGCCGTTGCCAGGCTGCGCAGGGCGCTCGAAAGCTTCGCCCTCGTCGGCGTCGCAACAAATCTGGATTTTTTGCGTGAGCTTGTTGGAGACCCGCATTTCGCAGCGGGCGAATATGACACAGGCTTTGTCGACGCCTTCCAGCACTCCGCGCCGATACTCGCCCCAGAAGATGAAAACTGGCTTTTGGCGGCGGCGGCGGCCGGATGGTTCAGCGACATCCTCCAAAGTTCGGGACGGGACGCCGGTGGCGTTGGCGACCCATGGAGCCCGGCGGACGGATGGCGTCTCTTTGGCCAAGCCTCCTGCGCGATCTCGTTCCTTTGCGAGGGCCGAACGCTTTCAGCGCGCCTTCGACCGCGCGTTGGGGACGCGTTTCAGCTCGAAACGGCCGCGGAGACGATCGACGTGCGGATAAGCCGGAAAGGGGCGAAATCGCTTCTTTTCGTGAATGGCGTGGGACGCGAGGTCGCGATCCTTCCTGAGGAAAAAGGATACACAATCATCCGTTCTGGCAAAAATCATTATTTGGAGCGCCTGGACCCGCTCGTGCCGAGAACGGCATATCTCACAAGGGAGGAGATACTCACGGCGCCGTTGCCGGCGCGAGTGATCCGCATTTTTGTTCAACCGGGGGCTCATGTCCGGAAGGGCGAGCAGCTTCTCGTGCTGGAGGCGATGAAGATGGAAATTACGATAACGGCGCCGCGTGACGGAGAGGTTGAGATCGTCTCCTGCGCAGAGGGCGAGGCGGTTCCCGAGGGGGCGGTTCTCATGCGCCTTGCAGAGGCCTCATGACGCTCCCGGCGCGCGTTCAAATCGTCGAGGTCGGACCGCGCGACGGTCTCCAGAATGAAGCGCTTATCGTCCCCGTCGAGGCGCGCGCGCGGCTGATCGAGCTTCTCGCACACGCCGGACTCCGCCGCATCGAAGCAGGAAGCTTCGTTTCGGCGAAAGCCGTACCGCAGATGGCGGGCACGGCGGACGTTCTGGCTTCGCTACAACTTACACAAAAGCCGAGACTGGCGGCGCTCGTCCCGAATATGCAGGGCTTTGACGCCGCGACGGCGGCCGGCGTCGATGAAATCGCCATCTTTGCCGCCGCTTCGGAGAGCTTTTCGCGCCGCAATCTCGGCTGCGGCATAGATGAGAGTTTCGACAGATTCGCCAGCGTGTCGGCGGCCGCGAAACGTGCGGGTCTTCCGGTGCGGGGCTATGTTTCTTGCGCGCTCGGCTGCCCCTACGAAGGCAAGGTCGAGCTTGGTCGCGTGAATGAGGTCGCGCTGCGCTTGGTAGATCTCGGTTGTTACGAAATCTCTCTCGGTGACACGATCGGCGTTGGAACGCCGCTTGCTGCCCGCCGTCTCGTGGAGGGCGTGGCGCAATTGATTTCCATCGAGCGCATTGCCGTCCATTTTCACGACACCTACGGCCAGGCCTTGGCCAATATCTTCGCCTGCCTCGAGGCCGGGGTTTCGGTCGTCGACAGCTCCGTCGCCGGCCTCGGCGGTTGTCCCTTTGCTCCTGGCGCGGCAGGGAATGTTGCGACGGAAGACGTTGTCTACATGCTCCACGGATGCGGCGTCGAGACGGGCGTCGATGAGGGCAAGCTGCTTGACGCGACGCGCTTCATTTGCGCAATCCTCGGCCGGCCGCCCGAGAGCAAGGCAGCGCGCGCCTGCCTTGGGGGCGAGGCCTTGCCATGGCGGCGCGGCGCGCCAGATGCATCGTGAACGAAGCCCGGGGACTTGCATTGTCCACGTGTTCGACTGCGGGGTTGACCGCCGAGCAGCTCGCCATTCGCGAGATGACGATAGCCTTCGCGCAACAAGAGATCGCGCCTTTCGCCATCGAGTGGGACAAGAACAAATTCTTTCCTGTCGAAACCCTGCGGGCCGCCGCGGCGCTCGGTCTCGCGGCGATATATGTTCGCGAAAAATCCGGCGGCGCAGGCCTCTCCCGATTGGATGCGGCGCTCATTTTCGAGGCGTTGGCGACGGGCTGTCCCACGGTCGCCGCCTATCTCTCCATCCATAATATGTGCGCCTGGATGATCGACGCCTTTGGCTCCGACGCGCAGCGGGAGCGGTGGCTGCCTGGGCTCGCCAGGATGGAGCCTCTCACCAGCTACTGCCTCACAGAGTCTAGCTGCGGCTCCGACGCCGCGGCGTTGCGCACAAGGGCAGTCAAACGCGGCGACGCGTATTTTCTGACGGGTGAAAAGCAATTCATCTCGGGCGCCGGCGCCGGCGGCGATGAGCATCTCTATCTGGTGATGGCGCGCACGGGGGCGGAGGGAGCGTCTGGAATTTCCGCCTTTCTGATCGAAGGTGGAAGCCCCGGACTCACCCTTGGGCAAAATGAGCGAAAGATGGGTTGGAACGCCCAGCCCACGCGCGCCGTGATTTTCGACGATTGCAGAGCGCCAGCCGAAAACATGCTGGGGCCGGAAGGGCGCGGCTTCGCCATGGCGATGGCGGCCCTCGACGGTGGCCGATTGAACATCGGCGCCTGCTCGATCGGCGGCGCGCAGGCCGCGCTCGACCGGGCCCTCGCCTATATGAAAGACCGGAAAGCGTTCGGGAGACGCCTCGACGAGTTCCAGGCGCTGCAGTTCCGTCTGGCCGACTTGGCGACCGAGCTCGAAGCCGCGCGCGCGCTTCTGTGGCGCGCGGCTTCAGCGCTCGACGCCGGCGCCGAGGATGCGGGACGGCTTTGCGCCATGGCGAAGCGGGTCGCCACCGACGCCGGCTTCACCGTCGCCGACAACGCTTTGCAGCTGCTCGGCGGCTATGGCTATCTCTGCGACTATGGGCTCGAGAAGATCGTTCGCGACTTGCGCGTTCATCGGATATTGGAGGGCACGAACGAGATAATGCGCCTCATCGTGGCCCGCGCGCTCCTCGCGGAGAAAATCAAATGAGCCAGGAAGAGGAACTCTTGGTTTCGCGCGAACGCCGGCTTGGGCGCATTCGCCTCAATCGGCCGAAGGCGCTGAACAGCCTGACTTTGAATATGGTACGGCGCTTCACGCAAGCGCTCGTGGATTTCGCCGCCGATCCGGATATCGTCGCGGTGCTGGTGACGGGAGAAGGCGAACGCGGGCTTTGCGCTGGCGGCGACATTCGCGCGCTTTACGAAAGCCGCAGCGGCGCGGCGGATGATTATAAGACCTTTTGGCGCGAGGAATATGCGCTGAACGCGCGCATCGCCGCCTTTCCGAAGCCTTATGTCGTGCTGATGGACGGCGTCGTCATGGGGGGCGGCGTGGGCGTTTCGGCGCATGGCAACCACCGTGTCGCGACCGAGCGCATGCAACTCGCCATGCCGGAAACGCGGATCGGCTTCATTCCGGATGTCGGCGGCACCTGGCTTCTGTCGCGCGGGAACGGCGTTGGTTTCTATATGGCGCTCTCGGGCGCGACGATCGGCGCAGCTGACGCGATCCATGCCGGTCTGGCGGATGCGACGATCGACTCGCGGGGAATCCCTGAACTGGTCGAACGTTTAAGCTTTGTTACAAGCGTCGACAGCGTCGATGCGACTCTTGGCGATTTCGTGGCGGCTCCATTGCCGGGAGAGTTGCAGCAACATGAAAACGAGCTCGATCGCGCGATGGCCGCCGACGACGTCGAGCAGATCATCGGCGCCTTGCGCGCCAGCGGTTCGACTTTCGGCCGCGAAGCCGCCGATGAAATCACCCGCAACTCGCCCACGAGCTTGAAAGTCACGCATGCGCTCCTGAAGCGCGCGATGACCGCGGACAGCTTGGAAACATGTCTGATCAACGAATATCGCGCGGCTTGCAGCTTACTCGAGGGACACGATCTTTACGAGGGCATACGCGCGGCGCTGATCGACAAGGATAAGACGCCAAAATGGCGTCCCGCATTGCTCGAAGATGTCGCGGAGACCTCTGTTGCGCGAATTCTCGAGGGGCGCGGCGACCCGGAACCGGATTTCGGCGCTCTGCTCCCGAAACCCATGGCGCTTCCCTAACCGCCGCCCTGCCCCACTTCACCATGTGAAGGTGGTAAGGGAGGCGAAAAATTGAGCGCGAAAGATCAGGTCGTCATCGTTGGCGCCGCCCGGACTCCGATCGGCGCCTTCTTGGGCGAATTGGCGCCTGTCGCCGCCACGCAGCTCGGCGCGCGCGCGATCGAAGCCGCTGTGGCTCGCGCAAACGCGCCGGGCGACCAGATCGACGAATGCGTGATGGGCTGCGTTTTGACAGCCGGCTTGGGCCAGGCGCCCGCGAGGCAGGCCGCTCTCCGCGCGGGGCTCAGCGTCGAGTCAGGATGCGTCACCGTCAATAAGATGTGCGGCTCCGGCATGCAGGCCATCATGACCGCCCACGATCAACTCGTGGCTGAAAGCGCTGATCTTGTCGTCGCTGGCGGCATGGAGAGCATGAGCAATGCGCCCCATCTGCTGGACCGCGCGCGATCCGGCCTCCCCATCGGAGATTTCCGCGCCCGCGATCATATGTTTCTCGATGGCCTCGAGGACGCCTATGAAAAAGGGCGGCTGATGGGCTCCTTCGCCGAAGATTGCGCGACAGCCTATCAGTTCACGCGCCAGATGCAGGACGAATTTGCGCGCGCCTCGCTTTTGCGTGCGCAGAAGGCGACGCGGGAAGGCGTTTTCGACGAGGAGATCGCGCCCATCAAACTTTCCGGCAAAGCCGATACGACCGTTGTTCACGACGAGCTGCCCGGAAAAGCAAACGCCGAGACGATCGGGCGGCTTCGGCCGGCCTTCCGTGCGGATGGCTCCTTGACCGCCGCAAATTCGAGCGCGATCTCCGACGGCGCCGCCGCCCTCGTGCTGACGCGAATGAAGAACGCGGAGCGCAAGGGACTGACGCCGCGCGCCAGGATTTTGGGGCACGTCACCCACGCGGGGCCTCCAGGGAAATTTCCGACCGCGCCCATCGCCGCGATACGCAAATTATTGGACAAGATCGCATGGCGCGCTGATGACGTCGATCTCTACGAGATCAATGAAGCCTTCGCCGTAGTGACCATGGCCGCCATGCGCGACCTCGGCCTGTCTCACGATAAGGTCAACATCCACGGAGGCGCCTGCGCGCTCGGTCATCCGATCGGCGCGTCGGGCGCCCGCATCGTCGTGACCTTGCTTTCGGCGCTCGAGCGTTACGATCTGAGAAGAGGCGTGGCTGCCCTCTGTATCGGCGGCGGCGAAGCGACGGCTGTGGCGATCGAGCGAGGCCGCTAAAGCCCACGCGAGCGGAAAGCGCGTCTAGCGCCAGCGTTTGAACTGGCTCATCTTGCGGAGCCGATCCAGCGCAAGCCTCGTCGCGGCCTCTGCGGGCGGGATGTTCATGGCGCGGGCGCTCTTGAGCGTAAGCCGGGTATTGCGGCCAATTTTCTCCTCTATGGTCGCCAGCGCGACCGCTTCGGAGCCGCCGCTATATTCGACAGCGCCGGCAATGACCCCGCCCGCATTGGCGATGAAATCGGGCACGCTGACGATGCCGCGCTCAAACATGCGCCTTTCCGCGTCCTTGGTCGCCGCAACATTTGCGCCTTGCACGACAAGCTTGCAGGCAAGACGATCGACGTTGTCGCCGCGCAACGCATCCGGCCGGGCGGCGGGGATCCAGATGTCGCAGGGAAGAGCGACGAGGGCGTCGCCCGGGATCGCCATCGCATTGCGGTAGGCGGCGACGCTTTTACCCGCGCGCTTCAATTCCGCCAGCGCATCGATGTCGATGCCATCCGGGTTCGAGATCGCCCCCGCGATATCGGCAACGCCAACGAGGCGCGCGCCTTTCTTCGCCAAAAAGCGCGACACATGCTCGCCGACCGCGCCGAAGCCCTGGACGACAACGCGCGCGCCGTTCAGCGAAAGATCGGCGAAAGGCGCTGCGACTTCTGCGGCGACCGCAGCTCCAAAGCCGGTTGCGCCAATTTCGTTGAGCGGAATTCCGCCAATTTCCGCGGGAAGGCCGACGGCGCGTCCGATTTCGTCGTGAATCCAGGCCATCGCGAATTCGTCGGTGCCCATATCCGGGCCCGGAATATATTCGACGAGCGGCGCGATGGCGCAAGCAAAGGCGCGGATCAACCGCTCCTTCTGGTCTCGCGGCATTGCAGGATCGCCGAAGATGACCGACTTGGCGCCGCCGTGGCGCAAACGGCAAGCGGCGTTCTTGAGCGTCATCGCGCGAGCGAGACGGAAACATTCGGAGACGGAGACATCCGGCGCCATGCGCGTCCCGCCGATTGCGGGGCCGGCGGCGACATTGTCGATCACGACGACCGCGCGCAGCCCTACCGACGGCGTATGCAGATGGATGATTTTGGCGGGCCCGAACTCGTCGCCGAATACGAAAAGATCCACAGCTGTGTTCTTCGACATAACGACTAGCTTGTAACCGGGAGGGCCTTGGTCAAGAGGCCCCTCCGCGAGCCTCTATTGTGCGGCGCGGGAAGCGCGCGCTCGAAAATTCGGGTTGTCGCAAGGTGACTTCGGGCTTGCGCGCGCTACTTCAGCCTGCATCGAAGCGCTGACGTCGCTCAGACGCCGTTACTTGAACGCCAAGAGTCTCACATGGGCATACATACGAGCGTTGACCCTGAGACCGACACGATACGTTTCCTTTCGCCGGATGGCGCTTTATGCCGGCCGATGCCGTCCTCGGTGAGCGACGAATTGCTTTTATCGCTCTATCGGGCAATGACGCGCGCGCGGATTTTCGACGGCAAGGCGATCGCCTTGCAGCGCACGGGACAGCTCGGCACCTTCGCCTCCGCTCTCGGCCAGGAGGCTGTCGGCGTCGGCGCCGCCGCTGCGATGGCGGCGCGCGACGTGCTTGCGCCGTCCTACCGGGATCACGCCGCGCAATTCATGCGCGGCATGACCATGGCTGAATGTCTGCTCTATTGGGGCGGCGACGAGCGGGGCAGCGACTTCGCTCGCTCGCGGCTGGATTTCCCGAATTGCGTTCCGGTCGCGACCCAGGTCGCACACGCGGTCGGCGCTGCGCATGCGTTCAAGCTACGGCGCGAAGATCGGGCCGTCGTCACCTTCGTCGGAGACGGCGGGACAGCAAACGGCGGATTTTACGAAGCGCTCAACATGGCTGGCGTCTGGAAATCGCCGGTCGTGATCGTCATCAACAACAATGGCTGGGCGATTTCGACGCCGCGCGCGCTCGAATCTGCGGCTGCGACTCTCGCGCAAAAGGGCGTCGCAGTCGGCGTCGAGGGACGGCAGGTCGACGGCAACGACGTGGCGGCTGTATACGACACAGTTCGCCAGGCGATCGACAAGGCGCGCGCCGGCCAGGGGCCGACTCTGATCGAGGCGCTCACTTATCGTCTCGGCGACCATACGACCGCCGACGACGCCACGCGTTATCGCGATGCGGATTTGGTGCGGCGCGAATGGGCGCGCGAGCCCATCGCGCGGCTTCGCGCCTACCTCATTCGCGAGGGGGCTTGGAGCGAGGACAAGGAAGCCGCGCTGCAGCAGCAATGTCTGGAAGAAGTTGGTCAGGCGGTGAGCGCCTATCTCGCCACGCAGCCCGCCGGCAGCGACGCGATGTTCGACCATCTCTACGCCACGCTTCCGCCTGCTTACGATTACCAGCGCGAGACGGCGCGCCGCTTTGCGCCCGGCGGCGGAGGCGGACATGGCTGAGTTGAGCCTCGTCGAGGCCGTCAATCGCGCGCTCGCTTATGAGATGGCCGTCGACGAGAGCGTGCTTCTTCTTGGCGAAGACATCGGCGTCAATGGCGGTGTGTTTCGAGCGACCAATGGCCTTCAGGCGCGCTTCGGGCGTGAAAGGGTGATCGATACGCCGCTCGCCGAGGGAGCCATCGCGGGCGTCGCCGTCGGCATGGCGGCGATGGGCCTGAAGCCGGTGGCGGAAATTCAATTCACGGGCTTCATCTATCCAACCATCGACCAGATGATCAATCACGCCTCGCGGCTGCGCAATCGCACGCGCGGGCGGCTGACCTGCCCGATGGTGCTGCGCTCGCCATATGGGGCGGGCATTCACGCGCCGGAGCACCATTCCGAGAGCCCCGAAGCGCTTTTCGCGCATATGCCGGGCCTGCGCGTCGTGATCCCATCGTCGCCCGCGCGCGCCTATGGCTTGCTGCTCGCCGCGATGCGAGACCCCGACCCTGTCGTCTTCCTGGAGCCGACGCGCCTCTATCGCTTGTTCAAGCAGGAGGTTGCAGACGACGGTGAAAGCCTGCCGCTCGACGCCTGTTTTCTGTCGCGGGAGGGAAAGGACGCGACGCTCGTCGCATGGGGCGCGATGATGCAAGAGACTCTTGCGGCCGCCGATGCGCTCGAAAGGGAAGGCGTCGACGTGGAGGTCATCGATGTCGCAACCATCAAGCCGCTCGACGTCGAGACGATTTTGCGGTCTGTCGAGAAAACCGGTCGCTGCGTGATTATCCACGAAGCGCCGAGAACGGCGGGCTTCGGCGCCGAGATCGCGGCGGAGATCGCCGAGCGCGCGCTTTTTTCCCTGCTTGCGCCGGTAAAGCGCGTCGCCGCCTATGACGTCGTCGTGCCGCTTTCCCGCCTCGAACGGCAATACATTCCGAGCGTCGATCGCATCGTCGACGCCGTGCGCAGCGTCATGGAGGGGCCATGAGGACGTTCCGATTGCCCGACCTCGGCGAGGGCTTGCAGGAAGCCGAACTTGTCGAATGGCGTGTGAAGCCGGGTGAGGAAGTCGCCGTCGATCAGCCGCTTGCGGCCGTCGAAACGGCGAAGGCCGTCGTGGAAATTCCTTCGCCTTGCGCGGGCCGCATCGAAAGGCTTTTCGCGGGCGCCGGCGACATTATCCGCGTCGGCGCGCCTCTGGTCGAATTCGAAGGACAAGCGGCGGATGACGCCGGAACGGTCGTCGGCGCGGTCGAAAGCGGCGCGAACATATTGCGCGAAGCGCCGATGGCTCTTGGACGCTCGGGCGCCTCTGTGCGAGTCATTCCGGCGGTTCGCGCGCTCGCAAGAAAGCTCGATGTGGATCTTACAATGGTCACGCCATCCGGAGCGGATGGAGTCATCACCGCCGAGGATGTGCAACGCGTCGCGAAAATCCTGAGCGAGACGGAGCCGGCCGAACCCTTGCGCGGCCCCCGGCGCGCCATGGCGCAGAATATGTCCTTCGCCCAGGCCGAGGTGGCCCCGGCGACGATTATGGAAGACGCGGACGTCGACGCCTGGGAGCCTGGGACGGACGTCACCATCCGTCTGATCCGCGGGATTGTGAAAGCTTGCCAGGTTGAGCCGGGCCTCAACTGCTGGTTCGAAAGCGCGACGCTCTCTCGCCGGGTGGTCCGAAAAATCGATCTTGGAATCGCCGTCGACACCCCGGATGGCCTCTTCGTTCCGGTCCTGCGGGACGTCGGCGCCCGCGATACTGCCGATCTGCGCCAGGGCCTAGACCGGATGCGCGCGGCTATTGTTGAAAGACGCATCCCTCCGGAAGAGTTGCGCGGCGCGACGATCACCTTGTCGAATTTCGGAACCATAGGCGGACGCTACGCGGCGCCGGTCGTATTGCCCCCTACCGTGGCGATCCTCGGGGCGGGCCGCGTCAGAAGCGAGGTGAAGGCCAAAGGCGGCGTCCCGGTGGTCTCGCGCATTCTTCCCCTGAGCTTGACCTTCGACCACCGCGTCGTCTCCGGCGGAGAAGCCGGGCGGTTTCTTGCGGCTGCGATATCGGACCTTGCGCTCGCGTCGTAAGGCTGCGATCCGTGGCCTGCCTCTTTCGGTCAGCGGGTCCAGGCTGCGTCGGCGGCAGGAGGTCAAGCCGGAGCGCCTCGAAAAAACGCCCCGACGCGGGTGCGCGGGGCGTCTTGCACATCGAAGATCAAAGAGCGTTGGTCAGGCCGCGATCTTGTGGCATTCCTCGGCGCAGGTCTTGCAAGACGCGCCCATCGCGTTGCACTCGGCGACGTCGGGGAACTTGTCGCACTCCTTCTTGCAGGCCTCACAGATGGCCGCCACGGTCTTGGCCATCGCCGGCGTGAAGTCGGAGTTTACCGACGCCAGGCTTTCCAAGGCCCCGCAAGCGGCGATGGTGTCGAAAGTCGCCTTCGTGCAGTCCGCCATGCTGGCGTCGTTCATCGACAGCATGCCGAAGCAGTGACGAAGGCAGTTGTTGCCATCGAGCACGCACTTGGCCGCGGCGTCCGACACGGCTTTGTATTTCGCCGGGTGATGATGCGGAGCGGGTTTCGCCTTCTCTTCGGCCAACACGGGCGAAACAGACGCAGCCGCTGCAACAGCGGCGCCAATCGTAGCAATGAAATCGCGACGTTCCATGATCAAGCTCCTCGCCAACGAATCTGCGGTCTTTTGGGACCGCAGAAAACTTTAGCATGAGTTAGACGGCAGATTAGCGACTAAAATAGCGGCCTTGAGCGCGAGCGCGAGCCTGGATTCCAGGCGCCCTATCCCGAATGGGGCCCCTCGCCTGCGCTCAGTTGCTTTCACCGCCTGGGTTTATAAACCAATAAACGATGCAGAATCCGGCGGTTATCAAGCCCGCGCCGAAGACCGTGCCCGAGGCCCATTCGTCGGGGATCGCATAGCTGACGATCGACGCCAGCAAGCCGACAGCTGCGGCATAAAGCGGCGCCGGGTTGCGCTCGGGCTGCCCACGTTGAAGCTTGCTCCGCCATCCCATCAGTCGCCGCCACGCTTTCTGCCGCATTGGTTGTCGCGCCAGTAAACGATTTCATGGGCGGATTGTTGCGATTTTGCGCCGGGAGCCTGATGCTCCCCTCACATCATCACACAACCTCCGGCGCGAAAGCCTCCGTCTCCTCGCGGCGCAATCGCAGATTCGCAAGCGCCTCATAGCGCGAAACGAGCTCTGCGACATTCATCGCCGCGTCCTGACGCCAGAAGGACAAATGAGAGACGACGAAGGGGAGATAGATGCAATTTGTCTTTTGGGCGCGTTTCCGCACGCCATAGCAGAGGTCATGCTCGTCGTCGGCCATGATATCCGGTATGTGAACCAGATCGGCGCCGAGAAAGGCGACGAAGTTGATGCTGACCCTCTCGTTCCAAGGCAACGCCGCCGGCTCCTCGATTATGAAACGCGAAGGCTGGCGCAGGAAGAGTCCGTGCAAAGCTTCCGCCTTGGCGCCGCTGCTCCACAATGATCCGCAAAGCCCGCCGGGCGGAAGCTCGAGCTCCATCTCAGCCTGCGGGATGGCGCCCAGCTGCTGCTGGAAATAGGCGCAAACGCCATTGTTCACCACATTGGCGCTGACGAGGAAATGTTCTTTGTCGGCGCGGCGGAAGGCGATGAAATCCTCGAGGCGATCGAGATCGACATAGACGATGTCGTCATCGCATTTCAGGAACACGTCCTGCGCGTGACGGTCGCGGCAGGCGGCGTAATATTGATACGCCGCGGTGTAGAACATGGCGTCTTTCGCATAATGCGGGACCCTTCCGCCGACGAACAAGCGGGCGGCGGGAAATTGAAAGTTTTCGAAGCGCCAATCGCCATTGGCGCCATAGCCGGTGCGGTAAAGAACCTCGAATTCGCCATCCGCGACCGGAGCGTCATCGTAGAGAATTTCATCTCCGCGCACCAAGACTTTCAGGCCGTCGGCGCCGAAGCGAATCTCAATATCGGCAAACTCGAACTCGGGGAGGATATTGGGGGTCGGCGCGTAGGCTGCCGGGGGCTCGTTCGGATTCCTCAGCGCCGGCGAGATCAGCGCCGCACAATCGTCGAACCGGCGAATGGCGCTCGCGCGGTTGTTCCATCCGCCGATCACGACCTCATAACTCGCTCCCGATGCGCCCCTGCGTCTCAAACCGATATGGACGTCAGTGGTCGCGCGCACGTTGAACGCGAAGG
This sequence comes from Methylocystis sp., assembly GCA_036560425.1. Lineage (GTDB taxonomy): Bacteria > Pseudomonadota > Alphaproteobacteria > Rhizobiales > Beijerinckiaceae > Methylocystis. Next base: position 53,611 of record DATBRF010000005.1, read on the forward strand.
TGCGATTGTTTCCACGCACCGAGAGGGTTCCCGGGAGCGAAAAGTATTCATCGGTGTGGCTCGGGGTCACCTGCGCGATTGGGAATTTTTCGCGGAGCCACCTTGCATCGGCCGCGTTGCGCGAAAAGTCCCAGACATGCCATTCGTCGACGAGACCCCGCTCGATCGCGGCGTCGACGTAGCGCGTCAACAGGCTCATCCGATCCTTTCTGCCAGCGAAAGTCACCAGGATGGTTTTGGATTTTTTTGAATTTGACATCGCCCCGCCCTCTTTCTCGAATTATCGGAAATCCGCCAGCCGGCGGTCGGGCAGAATGGGCGTATGTTCGCTCCACTCCTTCAACTTGCTTCGATAGAGCGCGCGATAGGCGTCTTCGCCCAGCGTTTCGATCGCTTCGAGATCGAGTTCGCAGCCGATCTCGTAATAGATATCGAGATTGGAAAGGTCCGGCGTCGGCGCGCGCCCTGCAAGGCGATCTTCGTGCATTTCGAGATAGAGCGCTTCGAGGCGCCGCACGGTTCCTTCCATGTCGCGCAGAACGCTCTGCTCGCGATTTTCGATCAGCGCCTTGCGACGCTGCGCGAGTTTCGCAGGGTTTCGCGCAAGCTCTGTGGCCTTCGCGAAAAACTCTTCGGGCGTGCCGCAGACAAAATCCTCGAGCCCTGCAGCGGTGACGACGCTTGCGCAAAAGCGCGCCGCAAAGCTGCGCCCGCGCAGCGTGAGAACCGGCAGGCCCATCGTGAGGGCGTCGGCGGCGGTGGAATGCGCGCCATAGGGCAGCGTATCGAGGAAGAGATCGGCGAGCGGAATGCGCGCCAGATGGTTCGGATTGGGCGCTTTCTCCGCGAAGAGAATCCGCTCCGACGAAACACCGTGCTGCGCGGCGGCCTTGCGTAACCGCTCGTTCACGTCGGCGCCGCCGGTCAAGAGCCACAAGACGCTGCCCGGCGTCGCCTTCAGGATCGACATCCACAGCGCGAAAGTATTCGCTGTGATTTTTTGCATGCCGTTGAGGCAGGCGAAGACGAACGCATCAGGCGGCAGTCCCGCTTCTTCGCGCGTCGGGCGCTTCTCAGCGACGCGGCGTTTGCGGTCGAGCGGCTGATTGCAGCCGATCCACAGGACCTTCTCCGAGTAGAAAATCTTGTTTTCTTCCGGAACGATCACCGGGTCGGTGATCATATAATGATGGTAGGGGCTGCCCATCGTGCCGGGATAGCCGCACCAGTTCACGATGACGGGCGCGGGCCGATAGGCGAAAATCCGCGTGCGCGCATGTTTGGTGTAGCCGTTGAGATCGACGAGAATGTCGATCTCGTCGTCCGCGATCCGCATCGCCGCTTGGGAATCATCCATCGACTTGATGTCGATCCAATGATCGACCGCCGCCTTGATGCGCGCCTGCGTTTCGTCCTTCGGGCGATCGTCGCCGCAGTAATAGGCGAAAATTTCGAATTTGCTTTTGTCGTGCCCCTCCAGAACCTCGACCAGCGCGAAGCCGACAGCATGTTCGCGCAAGTCGGAGGAGACATAGCCGATGCGCAGGCGCTCCTGCGGCCCGCGCGGCTTGATCAGGCCCGCCGCGAGCGGCGCGCCGGCGGGACGGCCGACCAGCGTTTTATTGTAGCGGTAGGCCTTCGCCAGCTGAAACATCGGGTCGTCGGCATAAGTCGCGAGCGACATGGGCGACATCCCGTCGAGAAGACGGCGGCGCGGCATATTCTCTCCGCCGGCGAGCGTCGGCCATTTGCATTGGCGCTGCCGCAAGGCAATCCAATGCTGCGCCGCCTCGGTCTTGTCAGGACGCAACTCGATCGCCTGCTTCAGTGCGTCTTCGGCGCCCTGCAAATCTTCGACGCCTTCCAGCACGCGGCCGATCTGGTGCAGCGCCATCACTTTGTGCGCCACCGTCTCGCCATTCACCTTGGCGAGCTTGTCGGCCAGCGCGCGCCAATGGGTCACGGCGGCGCCGGCGTCGCCGGCATCCTCGAGGGCGCGTCCGAGATTGATATAGCCTTGGCTGAATTCCGGCGCGACGCGGAGACATTCGCGCAGGGCGATGACGGCGCCGGAAAGATCGCCCGCTTCCCGCAGGCCGACAGCATAGTTGAAATAGGCCATGTGGAGCAGCTCATGCTCGCCGTTGAAGGCGATCCATGTCTTGTAAAGCTCCGAGGCTAAAGCCGGCTGCCCTGCCCTTCTCAGCTTTTCGGCGCTGTCGAAAAGCTCGACCAGCGGCAGCTTCCGGCCGCGCGCCCGGCCGATTGCGAGGTTGAAAACTTCGATCCCGCTCGTCGCGGGGGCGGCCGGCGTCAGCATGCTTTGCGTTCCAGTTTCGTGTTTCGGAGGACTCGAACGCGGCCGCCGGGGAGCGCGAGGCTCCTCGGCGGCTGATGATTCGCTCGGAGCAGAGCGAAACGATATTGACCGACTTAGCCGTTGTAGAGCTGGAACAAGCGATCCAGCTGCGCGGCCGACATCGCCTGTAGCTGATTAGAGGCGAAAGCGTCGGCTTGCGTGGTGCTCAAGGCGCCGATGTCGTCAGTCGACAGACCGCTGATGGCGCCCGTGCTGATCGCCGCCAGCTGGTCGGTCGAGAGGGCGGCAAAGTCGCCGCTCTCCAGGGCGCCGATCTGCGCCGAGCCGAGCACGCCGACATCCGCGGTCGATAGCGCGGCGACCTGGTCGGTCGACAGCGCGTGCAACTGCGCGGTCGTCATCGCGGCGATCTGAGCCGTCGAAAGCGCCGCGATGTCGTCTGTCGAGACGACGGCGATCTGGCTCGTGATCAGGGCCGCGATATCCGCAGCGTCCAGGGCGCCGAACTGCGCCGTGGTGAAGGCGACGATGTCGTCGGTCGTCAGCGCTGCGGTCTGCTTGGAGGTCAGGGCGGCGATCTGCGAGGTCGAGAGCGCGGCGGCCTGGTCCGTGGTCAGGGCGGCGACTTGCGCCGTGCTCAATGCTGCGATCGCGCTGGTCTTGAGCGCCGCGACTTGATCGGTCGACATCGCCGCCACGCCGTCGGTTGTCAGCGCCGCAGCCTGCGATGAGCTGAGCGTCGCGACGTGACCGGTCGTCAGCGCCGCAACCTGGGCGGTCGACAGCGCATGGACCTGGCCAGTGGTGAGCGCCGCCGCCTGGGCCGTGCTCAAGACCGCGATATCGTCCGTCGAGGCGCCAGCGATCGCCGCCGTCGAAAGGGCGGCGACGTCACGCGAGCTCAGGGCGGCGAACTGATCGGTCGAAAAGGCCGCGAGGTCGTCGGAGGACAGAGTAGCCGCTTGCGCAGTCGTCAGGGCCGCTACCTGGGCAGTCGTCAGAGCAGCCGCCTGATCCGTGTTGAGGGCGCCGATCTGGGCGCTGCTCAAGCCGGCCACTGCGCCGGTCGAAAGCGCAGCGACCTGAGCGGTGGAGAGCGCCGCGACGCTGCCCGTCGTCAAGGCCGCAGCCTGCGCCGAGCTGAGCGCGCCGACCTGCGCCGTGGTCAGAGCCACCGCCTGATCAGTCGACAAGGCGCGCAGCTGGCCGGTCGTGAGCGCCGCAGCGTGCGCCGTGCTCAGGGCCGCGATGTCGTCTGTCGAGGCGCCGGCGATTGCGGCGGTCGACAAGGCCGCAAGGTCGCGGGTTCCCAGTGCGCCGAACTGCGAGGTCGACAGCGCGGCCACGTCGTCGGACGAGAGCGCCGCAGCCTGCGCCACAGTGAGCGCGGCGATCTGACCCGTCGTGAGCGCCGCCGCCTGATCGGTCGAAAGGGCGCCAATGTGGGCCGTGCTCAAAGCGGCTATGGCCGCCGAACGCAGCGCAGCGATCTGATCCGTCGACAAAACCGCCACGCTGGCCGTGGTCAAAGCCGCCGCCTGCCCCGAGGAGAGAGCGGCGATCTGGTCCGTGCTCAACGCAACAGCCTGGTCGGTCGAGAGCGCATGGGCCTGCGCGCTCGTCAGCGCGGCGACCTGAGCGGTAGAGAGCGCGGCTGTCTGATCGGTCGACAGGACGCCAATCTGAGCCGTGCTCAAGGCCGCCACGGCGCTCGACTTCAGGGAAGCCACCTGATCGGTCGACAGAGCGGCGACGCTATCCGTGGTCAGCGCGCCCGCCTGGCCGGAGCTGAGGACGGCGACTTGAGCGGTCGTCAAAGCCACCGCCTGATCGCTCGACAAGGCGTGCATCTGGGTCGTCGTGAGCGCAGCCGTCTGGGCGGTGCTCAGAACTGCGATGTCATCGGTCGACACGCCGGCGATGGCGCTCGTCGACAGAGCGGCGAGGTCGCGGGTTCCCAGCGCGGCGAACTGATTGGTCGAGAAGGCGGCGATGTCGTCGGAGGACAGAGCGCCCGCTTGCGCCGAGGTTAGGGCCACGATCTGGGCGGTGGTCAGCGCCGCCGCCTGGTCGCTCGTCAGCGCATGGACTTGCGCCGTGGTCAGGGCCGCGACGGCGCCGGTCGACAGCGCGGCGATCTGATCGGTGGAGAGCGCCGCGAAAGTATCCGTATTGATAGCCGCGACCTGCGCCGTGGTGAGGGCTCCGACCTGAGCCGTCGTCAGCGCCGCGGCGTAGGCGCTGGTCAGCGCATGCATGAGAGTTGTCGAGACAGCCGAGACCTGCCCCGTGCTGAGAGCGGCGATGTCATCGGTCGATACGCCCGTCAAGGCGGCGATCGACAGGGCCGCGATGTCGCGTGAACTCAGGGCGGCGACCTGAGCGGTCGAGAGGGCTGCGACGTCGTCGGATGAGAGCGTCGCTGCCTGAGCCGTCGTCAGCGCGGAAACCTGCGCCGTCGTGAGCGCCGCAACCTGATCCGTGGTGAGCGCGTGGATCTGGGCGGTGCTCAACGCGGCGACCGCGCCGGTCTTCAGCGCCGCCACCTGGTCGGTGGAGAGCGCCGCGACGCTGTCCGTCGTGAGCGCTGCAACCTGGCTGGAGCCAAGGACGGCGACCTGATCCGTGGTCAGCGCCACCGCCTGACCGGATGAGAGAACGCGAGCCTGCGCGGTCGTCAAGGCGGCGACCTGCGCCGTGCTCAGCGCGGCAGCCTGATCCGACGACAGCGACTGGACCTGCGCCGTGGTCAGAGCGGCGATCGCGTTCGTCTTCAGGGCGGCGACCTGAGCCGTGGAAAGCGCCGCGACGCTGTCGGTGGTCAGAGCGGCGGCTTGCGCCGAGCCGAGGACTGCGACGGAGGCGGTCGTCAGCGCCGTCGCCTGATCGGAGGACAACGCGTGAACCTGCGCGCTCGTCAGCGCCGCCGCCTGGGCGGTGCTCAAGCTGGCGATGTCATCGGTCGAGACCCCGGCGAGCGCGCTCGTAGAGATGGCGGCAAGGTCGCGTGTCTCGAGCGCGCTGAACTGGCCCGTGCTGAGGGCGGCGACGTCGTCGGAAGAGAGCGCGGCGGTTTGGCCCGACGTCAGGGCGACGATCTGGCTCGTGGTGAGGGCCGCCGCCTGATCGGTCGAGAGAGCCCTGATCTGCGCGGTGCTCAACGCCGCGATGGCCGCCGAGCGCAGCGCGGCGATCTGGTCCGTGGACAGAGCGGCGACGGCGTCGGTCGTCAGCGCCGCCGCCTGGCTGGAGGACAGCGTGGCGATCTCCGTGGTCGTCAGCGCGGCGACTTGATCGGTCGAGAGCGTGTGAATCTGCGACGTCGTCAGCGCGGCGATCTGGGCTGTGCTGAGGCCCGCAAGATCGTCCGTTGAGACTACAGCGATCTGGCTCGAAAGCAGAGCGGCGATGTCGCGCGCGCTCAAAGCGTCGAACTGGGTCGAGGTGAAGGCGGCGATGTCGTCCGTCGTCAACGCGGCCGCCTGCGAAGTCGTCAGGGCGGCCACTTGCGCCGTCGACAAAGCTCCCGCCTGATCGGTGGTCAGAACGTGGACCTGCGCGGTGCTGAGGCCGGCGATGGCCGACGTCTTCAGATTGGCGATCTGATCGGTCGAAAGCGCCGCGACGGAGTCGGTCGACAGGGCGGCGGCTTGGCCCGAGCTGAGGACCGCGACCTGCGCGGTCGTCAGCGCCGCGGCCTGATCGGTCGAGAGCGCGTGCATTTGCGCGGTCGTGAGCGCCGCGACTTGCGAGGTGCTCAGCGCGGCGATATCGGCCGTCGTCACCCCCGAGATCGAGGCCGTCGAAAGGGCCGCGACGTCACGCGAGCTCAACGCCGCGAACTGACCCGTCGAGAGAGCGGCCAGATCGTCGGAGGAGAGAGCGTTCGCCTGGGACGTTGTCAGCGCCGCGACCTGAGCGGTGGTCAGCGCCGCAGCCTGGTCGGTCGAAAGGGCGCGAATTTGCGCCGTGGTCAGAGCGGCGACGGCGCTGGATTTCAGCGCTGCGATCTGGTCTGTCGAAAGCGCGGCGATGCTGTCCGTTGAGAGGGCGGCGGCCTGGCCGGAGCTGAGCGCGGCGACCTGATCGGTCGTGAGCGCAGCGGCCTGATCGCTGGAGAGGACGCGCATCTGGCCGGTGGTCAAAGCTGCGGCCTGGGCCGTGCTCAGGACAGCGATGTCATTCGTCGAGACGCCGGCGAAGGCGGCCGTCGACAAGGCGGCGAGATCGCGGGTTTCAAGGGCGGCGATCAGGGAGGTGGAGAGCGCAGCCACGGAGTCCGAGGTCAGGCGCGCCATCTGCGTCGTTGTGAGCGCCACGATCTGCGCGCTCGTCAGGGCCGCGGTCTGATCGGTCGACAGAGCGCTGATTTGCGCCGTGCTCAGCGCGGCGATGGCGGCCGAGCGCAGGGCGGCGACCTGATCGGTCGAGAGCGCGGCCACATCGTCGGTCGTGAGCGCGGCGGCCTGGGCGGAGCCGAGGGCCGCCACCTGATCCGTCGTCAATGCGGCGACCTGACCGGTCGAGAGCGCGTGGACCTGCGTAGTTTTGAGCGCGGCGACCTGCACGGTCGTAAGCGCGGCCGCCTGATCGCTCGACAGGGCGCCGACCTGCGCCGTCGTCAGGGCGGCGACGGCGGCGGATTTGAGCGCCGCAACCTGAGCCGTCGAGAGCGCGGCAACCGCGTCCGTCGTCAGCGCCGCGGCCTGGCCGGAGCCGAGAGCGGCGACGGCGGCCGTCGTGAGGGCCGCGGCCTGATCGGTCGAGAGGGCGTGCGTTTCCGCGGTCGTCAGCGCGGCCGCCTGGGCGGTGCTCAGAGCCGCAATGTCGGCGGTGGAGGCGGCGGCGATGGCGGCGATCGAGAGCGCCGCGAGGTCGCGCGATTCGAGAGCTGCGAACTGAGCGGTTGAGAAAGCCGCGATGTCGTCGGAAGAGAGCGTGGCAGCCTGGCCCGTCGTCAAGGCGACGATCTGCGCCGTCGTAAGCGCCGCAACCTGATCGGTCGACAAAGCGCCGATCTGCGCCGTCGTCAATGCGGCGAAGGTGGCGGTCTTGAGCGCCGCGATCTGATCGGTCGAGAGCGCGGCGATGCTGTCGGTTGTCAGCGCCGCGGCCTGGCTGGAGACGAGCGCCGCCACCTGCGTCGTCGACAAGGCGGCCGCTTGATCGGTGGAAAGCGCCCGGATCTGCGTGCTCTTGAGCGAAGCGACCTGGGCCGTGCTCAGCGCGGCGATGTCATCGGTCGATACGCCCGCAAGGGCCCCCGTGGTTAGGGCGGCGAGGTCGCGCGTTCCGAGCGCAACGATCTGGCCCGTCGAGAGAGCAGCCACGTCATCCGACGACAAAGCGGCGGCTTGGGCCGTGGTCAGCGCCCCGACTTGCCCAGTGGTGAAAGCGGCCACCTGGTCAGTAGAGAGAGCGCCGATCTGCGCCGTGCTCAATCCTGCAACCGCAGCGGTCTTTAGCGCGGCGACCTGATCCGTCGAGAGCGCCGCAAGACTATCGGTGGTTAGGGCGTTCGCCTGGGCGGAGCTGAGGACAGCGACCTGCGCGGTCGTCAAGGCGGCCGCCTGATCGCTCGAGAGCGCGCGCACCTGCGCGGTGGTCAGCGCCGCGATCTGAGCGCTCGTCATGGCGGCGATGTCGCTGGTTTCGACAGCGGCAATTTGCGTGCTGGAAAGGCCGAGGATCGCACTCCAGGTGAGCGCGCTGATTTGTGTCGTGGAGAACGCCGCGACATCGTCCGTGCTCAGCGCGTGCAGCTGGCTCGACGTGAGCGCCGCCGTCTGCGTCGTCGTCAGGGCCCCAATATCGTCTGTGGTAAGCTTGGAAATTGTGCTCGTGGAGAGCAAAGCGACTTGGCGAGCGGTAAGCGAAGAGATGATCGAGGTCATAATGCCGGCCCTTTAAGCAAGCGTCTCAGGGAGTTCGTTTGACTGTCCCCTCGAACGCGCCCGCCGGGGCTCGTCGACGCCGCCGGGCAGCCGGCGGCAGTCCCGATGCGCCAATGGCGCCCGGGGGCGAGTTCGAAAAGGGGGAAGACACGTCGCGTGGCCGAGGTCGCAGGGGCGCGTATCGAGATGCGCCAACAGGCGTTCGGGCGGCAACGGACAGATCATCTGTCCTTCGAGCGCGAACTGAGCCGGGCGTGAAGCCGGCCTGAATACCCTGCCTCAATCATTTTAACGAGAGGTTTACGGCCCAGGTCAAAAGCACTGTTTCGCGATGTTTTCTCGTCTTTTTCTTCTCGCCTCTTTCCAAGAAAGCCACGCGAGCGTCGCGCCAGCTTGGGGATATAGCCTGCGCGCGATAACTTGTGAGGGACGATGAGATATTGCGTCGTTGGCGCGGGCCTGAGCGGCGCCGTGATCGCCCGCAGCCTCGGTGAGGCCGGGCATAAGGTTCTGGTCGTGGATGAACGCGCGCATCTTGCGGGCAACTGCCATTGCGCGCGCGACCGTGAAACCGGGGTTATGACCCACGTTTACGGCCCCCACATCTTCCACACATCGAACGAACGCGTATGGGCCTACGTGACGCGCTTCGCGGATATGAGGCCCTATAATCATCGGGTCGTGGCCGTTGCGAAATCGGCCGTCTATTCCCTGCCCTTGAACCTGATGACCTTCAATCAGTTCTTCAAGAAATGCATGGGCCCGGCCGAGGCGCGCGCCTTCATCGCGTCGAAGGTCCACAAAATAGAAGAGCCGCGCAACTTCGAGGAGCAGGCGCTCGCATTGATGGGCGAGGAGCTCTATGAGACCTTCTTCAAAGGCTACACTTCAAAGCAATGGGGCATGAGCCCCACGGAGCTCCCCGCCTCCGTTCTGAAACGGCTGCCCGCCCGTTTCGACTACAACGACAGTTACTTCTCCCATCGCTATCAGGCCATGCCCGCCGGCGGCTACACGGCGATGGTCGAGAATATTTTGAAAGCGCCCAACATCGAAATGCGGCTGAACTGCCGTTTCGAAGAACTCGACGAGCGCTTCGCTCACGTGATTTACAGCGGGCCGCTCGACCGCTTCTTCGATTTCAGGCTCGGGCGATTGGGCTACCGCACGCTGGATTTCGAAAGGCTGATCGACAAGGGCGATTTCCAGGGCGCCGCCGTCATCAACTATTGCGACGCCGACGTGCCGTTCACGCGCATCACCGAGCACAAATATTTCGCGCCTTGGGAGAAAGACAGTTTCGATATGACGCTTTGCTACCGGGAATACAGCCGCAGCGCCGGAGAAAACGATATCCCATATTATCCGATACGACTCGCCAACGAGCAAAAGCTCCTGCGCAACTACATCGAGCTGGCGCGCGTCACGGAAAAGGTGAGCTTTGTCGGACGCCTTGGAACCTATCGCTATTTGGATATGGACGTGACCATCGAGGAGGCGTTGAACGCCAGCGACCAGCTGCTGGGAGCGATCGCGCGCGGGGAAGCGCCGCCCGCTTTCTTCCTCGAACCTTGAACTGGTTCCCAGCGCCAGTTCGGCTTTCACGACGAAGTTCGAGAGATCGCGGAAGCGGTATCCGCAGCGATCTCGAGAACCCCGGCGGCGGGCGCAACCGTCTAACCCAACCTAATTTAAGCTCCTCTCGGGGCGCGAAAGCGCCTTTTTCTCCGTCTATGCGACGCTCGGTGTCGGCCTCCGACGAATGATACGCCTGCCAATTCCGCCACTCCTCAAGTCACGGCCTGAAGATTTCTTATCCCGCCGCGCTACGCCCCTTTCTCGCGCCGCAGCAACGAAAGCCTTACGTTGCTCCGGGCGGGGGCTTTACAATTCTGTCGCATTAGCCGCAAACTCGGTCGGTAATTGCCGGAGAACTCAATCGGATGACGGACAGATCTGGCCTCGCCACACTTTTCGCGGACACGCTTGCCCTGAGCATCGCCGCGAACGCCGTGATCGCCGTCAGGCTGACAAAAATGGCCCTCGGCGCGGTTGATCCCAAGCAGGAGGGCAGCCTGATGGTGGCCGAGAAGGTGGACGCCGCCGCTGAAGCGACTTTCGCGGCGGCGCGCGCGGTCGCCATGGGCCAGGCCCACCACGCCGCCGGCCGAGCCGTGGCGGTCTACAAGCGCCGGGTCGACCGCAATCTGCGACGACTGATAGACGGTTGATTTTTATACGCTTTGAAGGCTTGCCAGGCGGGCGTGCGGGTGAACGCTGAAGCTATGACTCCTGCCCTGAAAAAAGGGGGAGGAGGATGCCGGCGCGGTCTGGATAGCGTTTTCTTACGCGCTCGGCCGAATGGGGCCGTCGGCCTTACCGCCAGCTTTCGAAACTTTAACGCCGCGACGCCCCCTCCGCTCTTGGCGCCTTTCCGGCTTTCCCCCATATTTTCTGTCGCCGCGCCTATCGGGCCGGTTCCTATGTGGAGAGACCGATGTCACCGGAAGAACGTCAACTGCTCGTCGGGCTGTTCGAGCGCACGAAGAGCGCCGCCAACGGTCCACGCGACCAGGAGGCGGAGACTTTCATCAACGAGCAGATCAAGCAGCAGCCGGCCGCGCCTTATCTTCTGGCGCAGACGGTGATCGTGCAGGATCAGGCCCTCCAGGGCGCCAACGCCCGCATCCAGGAGCTCGAAGCGCAGGTCAAGGAATTGCAGTCTAGACCGTCGGGCGGCTTCCTGAGTGGGCTCTTCGGCGGCGGTCAGCGTCAGGCGCCGCCTCCGCCGCGCCGTCCTATGCCCGGGCCCGCGCCGCAGGGCGGACCGTGGGGCGCGCCCCAGGGCGGCCAAAACCCGGTCGCTGGCGGCTACGCGCCCCAGGGCTGGGGTCAGCAGCAGCCTCCGCAAGGCGGTGGCGGCAGCAGCTTCTTGCATGGCGCGCTGGGAGCGGCCGCTGGCGTTGCGGGTGGCGTGCTGCTCGCCGACGGCATTCGCAGCCTGTTCTCCCATGGCTCCGGCTACGGGAATATGGGCAATCTCGGCATCGGCTCGGGCTTTACGCCCGCGAGCGAGACAACCGTCATCAACAACTACTACGGCGACGAGCCGGGTAGCCAGTTGGGCGGCCAGGACGCAGGCTACGACCAGGGCTATGACGACTCGGCCGATTTGCGCGACGCCGGCTATAGCGACGACCCCGGCTTCGACGACGGAGGCGGCTTCGACGACGGCGGCGACGGCGGCTTCGACGTCTGACGCCGAATCACAGAAACGCAATAGAGCCCGCCGGACGCCGGCGGGCTTTTTTGTGCGCGGCGATAAGGCCGAGCATCAACGAAATGGAGATTTTTTTAGTTTCGCGTTCAAGGCGCTCAAGAGGTTCGTCGCCATCGGCTATACGCTCGATTTCCTCCTCTTTCTCGGAAAAACTCTTGCTGGCGCTCTTTCTGGCGGCCGGCGCCCTCCTCGGGGCCCTTCTGAATTGAGTGCGCCGCGTGCGCCAGCGCACGGCTTCGGGTCGCTCCAGGGCCTAAACCTCTCCTCGTTCGCTGGACGAACGAAAGACAAAGAGGGGCCTGGACATGAACCGCATCGAAACCACTCGCGAGATGTTTTCCCGCAAATTCGCGTCGCGCCCTGTGCGCGTCGCCGTCGCCGTCAAGATCGCTTTCGTGATCCTCGGCGCCAATGTGAGCTTCGCTGCGGCCAAGGCCTACTTTCACAAGCCCGCCGGCGCCCCCGCTGTGACCGCGAGCGTCTCCGCGGTTGAGCCTTTCATCATCCCGGTCGAGGACAAGGCCACGCGGCCGGAAGCCGCTCCCCAGCCCGTCGCCGTCGCCAGCGCTTCGACCTGCCGCGAGGTGCTCACCCAGACCGACGACGGCTATGGCGTGCGCGGCTCGGTCACCCGCATCGTCTGCCGCAAGGCGCTGTGAGGGCGTCGAGCCCTCACAATCCGCCTATCACATGCCGCCTATTACATGCCGCCAAGACAAACGTATTTCAGCTCGAGATAGTCGTCGATGCCGTAACGCGAGCCTTCGCGCCCGAGCCCAGAATGCTTGACGCCGCCGAAGGGCGCCGCTTCCGAGGTGAGGATGCTCTCGTTCACCCCCACCATGCCGAATTCGAGCTTCTCGGCGACGCGGAAAATGCGCGCAATGTCGCTGCTGTAGAAATAGGACGCCAGCCCGTAGGGCGTCGCGTTGGCGAGGCGGATCGCCTCCTCCTCCGTCTCGAAGGAAATTACCGGCGCCACGGGGCCAAACGTCTCCTCGCGGAAAATGAGCGCTTCCGCTGGCACATCGGCGAGAACGGTCGGCTCGAAGAAAAGGCCGCCGAGCGCGTGGCGAGCGCCGCCGGTCAGCACTTTGGCGCCGTGCGACACAGCGTCGGCGATATGGCGCTCGACCTTCTCCACCGCCGCCTCCTCGATCAACGGACCAACGGACACGTCCTCCTGCAAACCGGCGCCGACCTTCAAGGCGCTCGCGGCCTCGGCGAGCTTCTGCGAGAAAGCCGCCGCAACGCTCTTCTGCACCAGGAATCTATTGGCGGAAACGCAGGTCTGCCCGCAGTTGCGGTATTTGGTGGCGATGGCGCCCTTCACCGCGCGGTCGAGATCGGCGTCCTCGAAGACGATCAGCGGCGCATTGCCGCCGAGCTCCATCGAGCACTTCTGCACGTTGTCGGCCGCCTGGCGCAGCAGGATTTTGCCGACCTCGGTCGAGCCCGTGAAGGTGAGCTTGCGCACGATCGGATTGCCCGTCAGCTCCTGCCCGACGGGAACGGGATCGCGCGCGGTCACGACATTGACGACGCCGGCCGGCACGCCCGCGCGCTCGGCAAGCTCTGCGAGCGCAAGCGACGAATAGGGCGTCAGCTCGGCAGGCTTAACGACCATCGAGCAGCCAGCCCCGAGCGCCGCCGCGACCTTGCGCGCGAGCATGGCCGAAGGGAAGTTCCAGGGCGTGATGGCCGCCGTGACGCCAATCGCCTGCTTGAGGACGAAGAGGCGCCTGTCCATCGCGCCCGGCAGGATATCGCCATAGACGCGGCGGCCCTCCTCGGCGAACCAGTCGATATAGGAGGCGCCATAGGCGATCTCGCCACGCGCCTCGAAAAGCGGCTTACCCTGCTCCACCGTGATGATCCGGGCAAGGCGCTCCTGCTCGGCCATGATCAGCTCGAACCAGCGCCGCATGATCTGCGCCCGCTCCTTGGCCGGGCGGTCGCGCCAAAGAGGCAGGGCCCTCTCGGCCGCCTCGATCGCGCGCCGCGTCTCCGCGACGCCCATGTCGGGGACGGTCCCGAGCGTCTCCCCGGTGGCGGGGTTCGTCACTGGGAAAGCCGCCCCACTCTCCGCGTCGACCCACTCGCCGCCGATAAAGGCCCTTTGTCTCAGATTGAGTTCATCGATCGTCATGCGCCGCAACCTTGAATCCATGCGCCAGACGGCGCCTTGCGCATCTGATACAGGAAAGCGCCCGCCCGTTTTCAAGAAAAAATAAGTTTCATGAATTACGCAATTGATCGAGCTTTCCCGCAGCCGGCGGCGGGCCAAAGAGGCGCCCACGCCCGAAGGTTCCCGCCAGCGCGACGAACCCCAACGAGCGAATTCGACCTTGAGCCCAAACCGCAAGACCGCCGCCATCGTCCAGACACAGGCGGAAAACGCCGGTGCGCAAGAGGTTGCCCGTCAGCTCGCCAATGGGTTCGAGAAGCGCGGCTGGCGCGTGCGGCAGATATTCTTTTTCCGGCGCACCGAGAGTTTCGACAACGATCCAAACGTCTTTTTCTGCGCGAAAGAGCGTCCATCCAATCTTGTCGGCGTCGTGAATATGATGGGCGAGCTTTACAAAGAGTTTCGACGGGAGAAGCCCGACGCCGTCGTGACTCTCCAGCACTATGGCAATCTGATCGGCGCGCCGATCGCGCGTCTCGCAGGCAAATCCACTATTATCGCCAATCAGCTGACGTCCGCGCAGCTGGTCCCTGCCCCGGTGGCTTTCGCCGACAAAGTCATGGGCTCTATCGGCTTCTATGATCACATCGTGGTCAATTCGGCTCAGACGGAGGCGGAATACCGCGCGTACCCAGCGTCCTACGCCAAGCTCCTGACGCGCATCGACCATGGGTTCTTCGATAAATCGGTGGATCTTTGCAAGTCCGAGGCGCGCGCGCGGCTTGGCCTGCCGCAAGGCGTTCCTTTGCTCGGCTGCGCGGCGCGCCTGCACCATCTGAAGCAGCTCGACCTTGTGATTCGCGTGCTCGCGGAAAACCGCGACCAGCATCTCGCCCTCGCCGGACAGGGACAGGAGCGCGCGAATCTGGAGGCCCTCGCCACGTCTCTCGGCGTCGGAGAACGCGTGCATTTCCTCGGCGAGCTCGGGGCCGCTCAAATGGGCGCGTTTCTCGCGTCGCTGGACTGTTTCGTTTTCCCCAGCGCCGCGGAAACATTCGGCCTCGCGCCGGTCGAGGCCGCGCAGGCCGGCGTCCCGGTCGTCGTCAACGACATAGAAGTTCTGCGAGAGGTGCTGGCGGTCGAGGGCGAGCCTTGCGCCCTTTTTGTCGATGCGCGCGACACCGCAGCTTTCGCGCAGGCGATCCGCCGCCTGCTCTCCGACCCCGAGCTGGGGGCGAAGCTCACGAGCCTCGGGCGGCGCCTGACCGAACGCTACCCACTCGACGCGATGATCGACGACTATGTGCGCCTCGCGGTTCCCGCATGACCTACCGGCGCATACTGATCATAGTCGCCTCGTCACGCTTCATGCGCTGGCATGAGCGATTGCGCGATTCCCTTTCGCGTCGCTGGCCAGACGCCGAGGTTGCTTTCGGCTTCGATCCTCGGGGAGACGATCAGCCGTCCTCGGTGACGCAGCTGCTCACGCTCGAGCGCATGTTGCTTCGTCGTAATAAGGCCGCTCTCTCCGACAGGATCCCGGCCTGCCCAACCGCCGCCCCCGCGTCGGGGGCCGATGTCGCGATTGATCTCGTCGGCGACGCCGCGACGGCCGGCGCTGCGCGCGTTCTTCGCCCGCTCTACGACGGGCATGCGAGCGATCAGGGCGCCGTCGCGGCCATTCTCTCTGGCGCCGTCCCGGCTCTCGCCGTCGAGGACGCCGCGACCGGCGCCGTTCTGATCCAAGGCCTTCCCTCTTTCGAAGCGGCGGAAGGGCTCACGGGCGCTTTGGAGTCGGTTTATTCGCGCATTGGCGCGCTGATTGAAAGAGCGCTCTCGGCGCCCGACGGAATCGGCGCCCAGCCAGCTCCCCGCATCGAGCGCCATCCGCGCCACCCCGCCGCTTTCATCGCGCGCATCATCGCTTTCGAAGCCGCCCGCTGGCTCTATCATCTTTGCTGCTACTCGCCCCACTGGCGGATCGGCTGGCGCTTGGTCGATGGCCCCGGCGTGATCGAAACAGGCGACTTGTCGGGTCCGCGCTGGCGAGCCCTGCCTGACCAGGAAACGAGCTTCGCAGCCGATCCCTTTCCGATCGAATGGCGCGGACAGACGGGCGTCTTTTACGAGCTTCTCGATTATCGCACGAACACCGGCGAGATCTTTTTCCAACCCTTCGACGATTCCGGCCCCATAGGGGCGCCGGTGCGCGCCTTGAAAGAGCCCTGGCATCTCTCCTACCCTTTCCTCATCGAGGAGGAAGGCGCGCTCTTTATGGTTCCCGAGGCCTCAGTCTCGGGCGCGATCACCCTCTATCGCTGCGTTGATTTTCCCACGAGATGGGAGCCGGTCGCAAAGCTTGTCGAGGGCGTCGAAGCCGCGGATGCGACGATTTTCCGCCATGGCGGACGCTACTGGATGACCTCAGTCGTGCGCGATGGTTACGGCGGTTATTCCGACACGCTCGCCATCCACCATGCGCCGAGCCTCTTCGGACCATGGGAGGCGCATGCGCTTTCGCCCGTGCTCGTCGACTCGAGGGTCGCCCGTCCTGCCGGCGCGGTCGTTTCGCGCAATGGCGTCCTGCTAAGGCCCGTGCAGGATTGCTCGAAAGGTTATGGAAAGGGATTGGCGATCATGCGCATCGATGCGCTTGATCCCGGCAATTTCCGCCAAACGCTTGTTGCGCGCCTCGGCCCCGGCAAACATTGGCCGGGGAACCGACTGCATTCCTTGAACCGTTTCGGCCGTCTGGAAGTCATCGACGGCGCAGTCATCACGCCGAAATATATGCCCCTTCGCCGCGCGCTGCACGAGCGGATAGACGCTCGCGCCTGAATTCACGCCCCTTTCAGCTTCCCTTTGTGTCCGCGCCCGCGGCGACAACGCGATCGCCGGCCTTCGCGCGCAAATGCGAGAAGACGCTGAGAATGCTGGTGTCTGCGCCAATCGCGCGCTTGCAAATGACGGACAGCAACATGAAGAGGGGCGCGTTGACGAATGCAAATGCGCATGCCGCGCCGAAGCTGCCGTAGAAGTGCGCGAGGATCGCCGTCAACGCGAAACGGCCCAGCGTCGCCGCTGTGATGATGCGCGAGTAGATTTTCTCGTGACCCGTCGTCAGCAGGATCACCGAAGCCGATCCGCTCGCCGACATGACGAAGCAGCCTGTCGCGAGAACGACGAGCGTCGGATATACGCTGGCGAATCGCTCCCCGAAAATCATCAATATTTCCTGGCCAAATGCGTAAATGATCAGCAGGACCGGCGCGAGCATGGCGGTCGAGACCATGACAAGGGTGCGCACGATATCCTGCAGCTTCTGCGTCTGGCCGGAGAAGTGAAGATTGGCGCTTTGCGCCATCGAATAGGTGTTCAGACCCGACAACACCATGATGAACACATTGGCGATGCGAGCCGCGGCGAAAAACTCGCCGGCGGCGGCCGGCGACGCGACGAAGCCGATCAACAGCACGTCGAAATAGGCGCTGCCCGCCTCCACGACAGCGGATTGCCACATCGCGAGGCCACGCGAAAACCAATGGGAACGTTCGTCCTGTCTCTGATGCTCGGCGGGATGAGCGCGATAGGCGGCGCGGACATGATAAAGCGCCCCGGCGAATGAGAGCAGTTGCCCGATCGCCGCCACGGTGAAGAATTCAGCCGATGAAATCCCCTGATGCAGCACCGCCCAAATCACGACGATCAGAAGGAGCGCCCGCCAAATAATCTCACGACTGATCTCCGAAACGACGAAGCCAACAATGGCCCGCGTCGAGTGGGAGGAATAATGCAGAAGCGTCTGACTCAGCAAAAAGAAGGCCGCCGCGAGCAACGCCGTTCGCGCGACGCACGGAAAGAAGAAGGGCGCCAGGAAAAGCAAGGCGCCCGCGAAGATGATCGCCGAAGCGATTGTCATGAGCCAGCCGAAGCGATAGGCTCCCCATGCCTGAGCGTAATCACCCTTGCCAGCATATTCACCATAGGACCGCGCGATCAGCGTATCCTGCCCGAAGACGGCGGCAACCGCGAGGAAGCTAAGGGCGTTGAACCAGATGGCGAGGCGGCCGAATTCATCCGCGGTCATCGCGCGGGCAGCCAGCGTGAAGATCGCAAGGGTGAGCAAGGCGCCGCTCGCTTTGATTCCCATCGCGAGAACGGCGCCGACGGCGGCCTTATTGGCTGCAACCCTCGCCGCGACGGACCCGATCGAAATTCCCATGAGCGAGCCTCGATAGCATAAACCGGCAGAGAAAAGCGGCAGGCATTCGAACCCCTTTTTCGAAGCGCCCGATCGCCGTTTAAACAATTAGAAGAGACCCGTGAAAAGATCGTTTAGGCAAGGCGCCTGCGAGGCTCCAGATTAACATTGTAGGTTTACCGAATATTAGCTTTGCTTAAGAGAAATATAGTTTCGTTGACCGATCGGATCTTCGATGCGCGCACATGGCCCCGCGATAGGCAGGTTTGAAAAAACCCGCCGGCATGTCTCACATGCTCCCAGGCGCCCAGCCTCGGCGGCCCCCGCCTGGGAGAACATTTTTCGTGGCTTTGCGGTCGCTCTAATTCTGACCGCCGCGCCGATCTTCCTCCATGCAGTCTCGATGCCTGTCGCGTTGCTTTTTTGCGTCACGGCCGGGATTGCGGCGGCGCGAGTCTTCGAGCAAGATGTCCCGCTCTACATCCTCTTCGCCAATATCTTTCAAAACGTGTTTATTTCGATCGCTTCGGTCAGCTACACGAGCTTTTCGGAGATCGAGTTTCTGAAAAGCTACAACTTCGTCACGACCATCGTCTGCTACGGAGTGGTTGCGTATGGCTATCTTCGTCAGCCTGGCGTTTTCTCACCCTTCGTGACGCGAATGATTCTCGCGTCGACCGGCGTAATTGTCATTGTCGCCGTCTACTTCGTGGTCGGCTTGGCCATCAACCCTCGCAACGCCGTCATCTATCTACGGAACATAAGCCTGCCGCTCTTCATTTTTCAATGTTTTCTGATCGTCGGCGTCAAACATAGAATTGACCTGCCGCAAACTTTGTTCGTGTTGCTCTCCCTCATCATGATCTGCTGCTACATCGAGCTTTTCTCCAACGAAATCTGGCTCGGTTTAACCAACGGAATGCATTACCTTAACCTGTTCACTGAAAAGCGCATGATCAACGTCGATGAGATCAGAGTCGCCGCCGAGCATGGCATGGTGATAACCAGCCCCCTCGACTACAATCGCTCGAGCCTGTTCAATACGACGCTCACCGCCGATCTCGGCATCGAGGTCCAAAGATTGAACGGCCCCAACTACAATACGATCAGCCTCGCCTATCTGTTGTCGATTCTTATCGCCTTCCTCGCCGTCCATGGTTTCGGCCTCACGGCGACTCTCGCCATGGTTTTGCTTCTTTCGACCAGCGCGAAAGGACCGCTCGTTCTTGCTCTGGGTTGCATCGGCTTCGTCGCGCTGGCGAAGCGCACCCGCTCTAACCTGCCAATGCGGGCGCTGGGCGCCTTGCTCGTCGTCTATGCCGTCTTCGTGTTTCAGTCCGGCTATCGAAACGGCGACTACCACGTGATCGGCTTGCTGGGCGGCCTCAATGGCTTCCTGAAGCTGCCGATTGGTCACTCGCTCGCAGACGGAGGCAACTTCTCCATCGAAGACTTTTCCAAGCTCGATTGGGGGTCATTCCAGCGCTCGGGCGCCGCCGACGTCGCCGTCGAGAGCGCGTTTGGCGTCCTGCTTTACCAGATGGGCGTCTGCGTAATATTCGTGATGGCTTTCTATCTGTGGGTCGCGCGCTGCGCGTGGCTCCTCTTCAAGGCCACGTGCGCCCCGGCGCTCGCCTTTTCGGCCGCCGCGATCGCTATATGCCTGGTCAACGGGCTATTTCAGGAGGAAGCCTATTTCGTCCCTCTTTCCCTGCCCGTCGTGATGGGCTTGGTCGCATTGACGCTCGGCGCCGTCGATCGCGAGGTTTCGGGGAGAAGCGCCAGGATCACCCCCTGATCGATTTCGCCGGCCTCGTCGAGCAACCCGAAAGCCGTGTCGTAATCCCAATGCGCCCAGCCGAAGCCCTGCGCTTCGATCGCGCCGCGCGTCGCGGCGAGCCAGGCAAGACGATCGGCGCGCCCCGCCTTCCATTTCAAAACGCCGAACTCGTTGACGACGACCGGGGCGGAATGCTCGGCGCTCCATCGCCCCAATTCAGCGAATTGCGCCGAAATCGTCTCGGCGCTCCAGGCGCGCGCGGCCATGTTTCGCAGCTCTTGGGCAAGACCCGCATCGCCCTTGCCGGCCGCGTCATTCGCGAGCGCCAGCAACTTGGGATCGCCCGCGGCGCTCGGGAACGGAACGCCGGCGGCGCGCGCCCAGGTAGAATTTGCGTCCCAGATTGCGCCTTGATGGGTGAACGTCATCGGATCGTAGAAATGACAGACATAGACGATCCGGTCGTCGTCGAGTGGGCGCCAGCGCGCGAGCGCCTCGGCCCGGTGGAAGGGCGCAGGGCCGACAAGGATAAACGTGTGCGGTAGAATTGCGCGCACCGCCTTGGCGAGCGTCTCCGCGAATGGCCGCCAGACGTCGTCTACGGTGGCTGGCTCATTCAGCAACTCGGCGAAAATTCGCTCGTGCGGCCATTGTCCGATGCGCTTCGCAAGGACGGGCCACCCGTCGAGCAAGGCGCGATGAGCGCTCTCATGATCGCGCTCGTGCAATTGGCCGAAATCAGCGCCCGGGTGCATATCAACCGTCACGGAATAGCCGATGTCCAGCAGACGCTCGACCGCCCTATCAAGGTCGTCCATCGCCGCCGAAATCGTGGCGGCGCCAGAAAATCGCGGCAACACATATTCGGCGACGACGGGGAGCCGGACATGGGTCATCCCGAGGCGCCGCAAACGGCGCAAAGTTTCGTCCCTGGCGGTGCGATCAGCGCGAAGGGGGACTTGATCGGGAAGACCGAATCCTCTTGCCATGTCCGACGGAAGCAGGCCCCTTTGCCGATCCGTCGCAACCGCCGGCGCGCCGCTGAAACAGCTCGTCACGAGTGAAAGAAGCAGGGCCTCTCGCCGCGAGAAATGCGCTTGCGTTCGACGATCGTAACTCATGGTTAATGAGTTCCATATTTTATTGGCCCGCGTCTCTGCGTGAATTCCGTTTCGGCTGACTGGTGTATCAAATGAAAAACAGCCTTTCCAGGAGTCGCTCCGGAGGCGGCGGTGACGAGAACGTCCTGGATCTCTGGCGCGAACCTTCGCGGCGAGCCTATTCGATTATCGATCCGGGCGCAGTATGGTTGTTCTTGCGCCGAAATCTCCTGCGCATCTCGGCGACGGCCGCGCTCGCCGCGGCGCTGATGTTCGGCCTCTCGCTCTTCATCTTCAAGAAATACACGGCGACAGCCGTCGTCATGGTCGATCCGCGCAGCGCCCGCGTGACCAAATCCGGCGGCGTCATCTCCAATATCGGCGGCGACGCCATCGCGATCGAAAGCATTGTGCAGGTGGCGAAGGGCCAAGGCTTTCTCTCGGAGCTCGTCGACGAGATGAACCTCGCCAAAGACCCATATTTCGGCGCATCCGGCGCCACCGACGAAGCACGCCGCCTCGCAACCGCTGAAAAGCTGGCGTCGAAGCTCGGCATAGCGCGTCGCGGCACGACCTACGTCATAGACGTCACGGCCACCACAAATTCTCCAGAAGACAGCGCCCGCCTGGCCAATGCCGCGGCGAAAAAGCTCGTCGCCGATCAGAACGATCTGCGTACGGGGACGAGTTCCAAGACCGCGCAGGAGATAGAGGCGCGTCTGAGCGAGCTCAGAGGCCGCGTCAGCCGCGCCGAGGAGGCGGCCGCACAACTGAAGGCGCGTTTGAAGGTCACGGACGCTGGCCAGGGAAATACGCTTCTCGAACGGCGCGTCTCCGAATTGAACCAACAGCTCGTCCTGGCGGGCGCCAGGACCGCCGAAGAACGCGCACGCTACGAATTGCTCAAAAAGGCCGGTGCGAACGCCGGGGAGAACCTGCCTCAGTCCATGCAATCTCCCGTTTTGACCTCGCTGCGCAACGATTTTGCGCGGCTCTCTCGCCAATCCGCCGATCAAGCCACCGTGCTGGGGCCGCGCCACCCCGCGGTTGCGAGCCTCAATGCGCAGATCGCCGACGTCCGGCGTCAAATAAACGCCGAGCTTGCGCGCATGATTTCCTCAACGCGAACTGAATTCCTCGAAGCCGAACAGCGAGAGGCCGATCTGTCACGCCAGTTGAAGGCCGCGCAGACGGAAAGCGGCGAACTTGGGCCGCAGATGGTGAAGCTCGGTGAGCTGGAGCGAGAAGCAAAGGCCGAGCGCGCCGTCTACGAAGAGCTTTTGGGCCGGCAGCGGGAACTCGCGCAGGTCGAAGGGCTCGAGCCCAGCGACATCCGCATTGTCTCCCCCGCGACTCCGCCCACCAAGACGAGTCCGAGCCGCATGTTGCTCGCCATCGGCAGCGGCGTCCTTGGCCTCATCGCAGGGCTCGCCTACGCTACTGTCCGCGAATTTCGCCAAACGACGCTCCGCACCGCCTCGCAGGCCGAGCGCCTCGGCGGCGCGCAAGTCCTGGGCTTTTTGCCGATGCTCGATCCCCCCGCGGCCGAAAGCGACGAAGCCGGCCTCCCTGATCTTTCGCCCTGGCTGGTCGAGCTCTGCGCAGACATTCCGCCGGACGCCACGGACGAAGAAGGGGTCGTCCTGCTGATCTCCTCCGCGCGTCGGGGCGAAGGGCGCTCGACTGTCGCCGCCAATGTCGCGGCCTATCTGGCGCAGGGCGGCGACCGCGTTCTCCTCATTGAAGCCGACAAGTCCAACCTTGGGCGAAAGCCGCATTTCGGCCTTCTCGACGTCCTGGATTCGGGCGAGGATCTGAAGGGCGCGCTCGTCGATCGAGCTTCAGGCGGGTATACGCTGCTTCCCTATGGCGGCCGCACGGTGCGGCGGCAAAGCACGGTCGGCGGGCTCATGAGCGGCATGACGCTCCGCGCCACGCTGAGGCTGGCCCGGCAATGGTTCGACATTACCGTCATCGACGGCCCGCCTGCGCTGGAGGCGCCGCATGCGCGTTTCCTCGCCGCGCAGGCCGACCGCACGATCTTCCTGATTGAATGGGACAAGACAAGCTCGAATGAAGCCGAGTCGGCGCTTGACCGGCTCGATCTCGACGACGTCGCGATCGTCTACAACAAGGCCGATCCCAAGCGGCTGCGCCTCTACGATCCCGAGCAGTCGCAGCAGATGAGCTATCTGGCGGCCGCCGCTTGAGAGACCCGGCGGGGAACGGGGCGCGATAAGACTGGCCACATCGCCAAAAACCGACATAATTCAGGGAGAATCATGGGCCCGCCCCCGTAAGCGCGAGCCCAGCCCTGCCGAGGTCGATTTTGGCTGATCTACCCTTCGCCTATCCGCTGTCGCGGCGCGGCTTCGTTCGCGCCGGAACCATGGGCGCCGCCGCCCTTCTTGCGCCCGGCGTCTTCGCCAAAGGGGCAAAGCTGGCCCAAGCCGCACCCGCCTCAGCGCCGGGGGAGATCGAGACCCATGGGCTCTCGACCTTCGGCGAGCTCGCCGAGCCCGCCGGCTTCAAGCAATTCGGCTATGTGAGGGCGGACGCGCCGAAGGGCGGGCAGCTCATATTGACCACCCAGGCGTCGACCTACGACTCGCTCAACGGCTATATTCTGCGCGGCACGCCCGCCCAGGGCCTATCGGTCATTTTCGACAGCCTGCTGGCCGCGAGCCTCGACGAGCGCGACGCCTATTACGGTCTCGTGGCCCGCGCCGTGCGCGTCTCGCCCGACAAGCTCACCTACCGCTTCCTGCTGCGCAAGGAGGCGCGCTTCCACGACGGCTCGCCGCTCACGGCGGAGGACTGCGCCTTCTCGCTCAATATCCTCAAGAGCAAGGGGCATCCGATCATATCGCAGATGCTGCGCGACCTCGTTTCGGCCGAGCCCGAGGCCGACGACGTTCTGATCGTAAAGCTCGCGCCGGGGCGCACCCGCGATCTGCCGCTCATCATCGCCGGCCAGCCGATCTTCTCCAAGGCGTATTACGCAAACCGCGCCTTCGACGAGACGACCCTGGAGCCGCCCCTGGGCTCGGGCGCCTATAAGATCGGGGCTTTCGAGCAAGGCCGCTTCAACACATTCGACCGTGTCGCGGACTATTGGGGCAAGGACTTGCCCGTGAACGTCGGCCAGAACAATTTCGACCACATCAAATTCGAATATTTCGGCGACAGCAATGTCGCTTTCGAGGGCTTCAAGGCGGGCGCCTACACCTTGCGCGTGGAAGACACCGCCCGCATCTGGGCCACGGGCTACGACTTCCCGGCCGTGCGTGAGAAGCGCGTCCTCAAGGAGACCTTCCCGAACAATCGCATTCCCGGCATCCAGGGCTGGTGCTTCAACACGCGCCGCCCGATGTTCAAGGACGCGCGCATCCGGGAGGCCATCGGCTACGCCTTCGATTTCCAATGGGCGAGCCATAATCTGATGTATGACGCCTATAAGCGCGTCACCTCCTATTTCGAAAACTCCGACCTCGCGGCTACCGGCGAACCGAGCGCAGAAGAGCTTGCGCTGCTCGAGCCTTTCCGCGCCGAGCTCTCTCCGGCCGTTTTCGGACCGGCGCCTTTGCCCCCTGCCTCCGACGGCTCGGGCCAGGACCGCAATCTCTTGCGCAAAGCCAATGATCTGCTGCTCGCGGCGGGCTGCATTCGCAAGGGCGAGACCCTGCTCCTGCCCGACGGCAAGCCCCTCGAATTCGAATTCCTCGACCGCTATAATCTCTTCGAGCGGATCACCCTGCCCTTCATCAAGAACCTGAGGCTGCTCGGCGTGAAGGCGAGCTTCAGGGTGATCGACAGCGCGCAATATAAGCAGCGGATGGAGACCTTCGACTTCGACGTGACGGTCGATAACCTCCAGATGAGCCACTCGCCGGGTGAGGAGCTACGCAACTATTTCGGCTCCGAGGCCGCAACCTTCAGCGGTTCACGCAATCTTGCCGGCGTCTCGAGCAAGCCGGTCGACGATCTGATCGACAAGGCGCTCAAGGTCGAGTCGCGCAAAGAGCTGGTGACCGTGTGCCGCGCGCTCGATCGCGTGCTGCGCGCGGGGCATTATACGCTCTTCCACTGGTACACGCCGGTCGACCGCATCGCCCATTGGGACGTGTTCGGGCGGCCCGACCGGCCGCCGAAATATGAGGTCGGCTATACCTCCACATGGTGGTGGGACGAAGAGAGGGCCAAGAACATCAACTTCGCGAGCCGGTGACTGTGATTGCGGGGCTGATCGGAGTGGCGCCGGGCGCGAGCCTATCTCTCCCCGTAGAGGGAGATGTAGAAGCCAACGACGCCGGATCTCTTTTGTCCCAAAGCCAGGGGCTTTTGGCCCTCCTGGAATGACACGCAAACGGAAAGAATAAGATGGGCGCCTATATCGCGCGACGCGTGCTGCTGATGATTCCGACCCTTCTCGGAATTATGCTCATTTCCTTCGCCATCGTGCAATTCGCGCCGGGAGGCCCGGTCGAGCGGATCATCGCGCAATTGCAGGGTTTTGACGTCGGCGCGACCGCGCGCTTCTCCGGGGGCGGCGGCGACGTCGCCCATTCGGGCGGCGCGCAAGCGACCGGCGGCGCCGCCGACACCTCCTCGAAATATCGCGGCGCCCAGGGACTCGACCCGAAATTCATCGCGGAGCTCGAGAAGCAGTTCGGATTCGACAAGCCGGCCTGGGAACGCTTCCTGCTGATGGTGAAGAATTACGCCATGTTCGATTTCGGGCGCAGCTATTTCCGTGATGAGAGCGTGATCAAGCTCATCGGCGAGAAGCTTCCCGTCTCCATGTCGCTCGGCCTCTGGATGACGCTTCTCTCTTATTCGATCTCCATTCCGCTCGGCATCGCCAAGGCGGTGCGCGACGGAACGAGGTTCGACATGTGGACGTCGAACATCATCATCGTGGGCTACGCCATCCCGAGCTTCCTTTTCGCCATGCTGCTGATCGTGCTTTTCGCCGGCGGCTCATTCTGGCAGATCTTCCCGCTGCGCGGTCTCACTTCGGATGATTTTGCGCAGCTTTCTCTGCTGGATAAGGTGAAGGACTATCTCTGGCATATCGTGCTGCCGGTCAGCGCCATGGCGCTCGGCGCCTTCGCGACGCAGACCTTCCTGACCAAGAACTCCTTCCTCGACGAAATCCGCAAGCAATATGTTCAGACCGCTCGGATGAAGGGCCTGACCGAGAACCGCATTCTCTACGGCCATATCTTCCGCAACGCGATGCTGATCGTCATCGCCGGCTTCCCCGGCGCCTTCGTGCACGCCTTTCTGACCGGCTCGGTGCTGATCGAGACGATCTTCTCGCTCGACGGGCTCGGGTATCTCTCTTTCGAGAGCATTGTGAACCGCGATTATCCGGTGGTCTTCGCCAATCTCTATATTTTCGCCCTGCTCGGCCTGGTCGTGAATCTCATATCCGATCTCACCTACACATGGATCGATCCGCGGATCGACTTCGAGACGCGCGAGGTTTGAGCGATGAGCGCGATAGACTCCGATACACGGCTTGCGCCGGCCATTGCCCGCAACGGGCTGCTCCGCCTGTCGCCGCTGGACCAGCGCCGGCTCGCCGCCTTCAAGGCCAATAAGCGCGGCTATTGGTCCTTTTGGATCTTCATGGCGCTCTTCGTGATCTCGCTCTGCTCCAACATCATCGCCAACGACCGACCGGTCCTTGCGTGGTACAAGGGCGAGCTTCTGTTCCCGGCCTTCGTCGCCTATCCGGAAGAAAAATTCGGCGGCTTCCTCGCGCGCACCGATTATCGCGATCCCGTCATCGCCGACGAGATCAAGGCGCATGGCTGGATGCTGTGGCCGCCGGTCCGCTTTTCATACAACTCATACAATCTCGAGCTGCCCGTGCCTGCGCCTTCGCCGCCGACATGGATGCTGACGCAGAAGCAGTGCGAGGCCGCCGCCGCCAAAGGCCTGCGCCCCGGCGAAGCCAACCGCGGCTGCGCGGCGCTGGAATACAACTGGCTCGGCACGGACGACCAGGGCCGCGACGTCGTGGCGCGGCTGCTCTACGGCTTCCGGATCTCCGTGCTGTTCGGGCTGATCCTCGCCACAGTCTCGTCGATCGTCGGCGTGGCGGCCGGCGCCATTCAGGGCTATTTCGGCGGGCGCGTCGATCTCATCTTTCAGCGCTTCATCGAGGTCTGGTCTTCGCTGCCGCAGCTCTATCTGCTCATCATCATCTCGTCCTTCCTGACGCCCGGCTTCTTTGTGCTGCTCGGCATTCTGCTGCTCTTTTCCTGGGTGTCGCTCGTTCACGTCGTGCGCGCCGAATTCCTTCGGGCCCGCAATTTCGAATATGTGAACGCTGCTCGGGCGCTCGGGCTTTCGAACTTTCGCATCATCGTGAAGCATCTTTTGCCCAACGCCACGGTGGCGACGCTGACCTTCCTGCCCTTCATTCTCAATTCGTCGATCACGACGCTGACGGCGCTGGACTTCCTAGGGTTTGGCCTGCCGCCCGGTTCGCCCTCGCTCGGCGAGTTGCTGCTGCAAGGCAAATCCAACCTCCAGGCGCCCTGGCTCGGCCTCACCGGCTTCGCGATCATCGCGCTCATGCTGTCGCTCCTCGTCTTCATCGGCGAGGCCGTGCGCGACGCTTTCGACCCGAGGAAGAACTTTAGGTGATGGACGCAACCACCATGACCGCCTCCCCACTCCTCGACGTCCGCGACCTCTCCGTCTCCTTCCTGCAAGGCGACCGCGAGACCATCGCCGTCGATAGCGTCTCCTTCTCGCTCGAACGTGGCAAGACGCTGGCGCTCGTCGGCGAGTCGGGCTCCGGCAAATCCATCAGCGCCCTTTCGATCGTGCGGCTGCTGCCGCCGGGCGCCATTGCGACGGGCGAAGCGTTCTTCGCCGGCAAGGATATGCTGACCGCAAGCGAGGGCGAGCTGCGGGCCATCCGCGGCGCCCGCATCACCATGGTCTTTCAGGAGCCCATGACCTCACTCAATCCGCTGCACACGATCGAGCAGCAGATCGCCGAAATCCTCGAGCTGCACGGCATGCGCGGGCGCGAGGCCTTGCGCAAGCGCGTCGTTGAGCTCCTGACCGAGGTCGGCATTCCCAATCCGGAGGGCCGGCTCGGCGCCTATCCCCACCAGCTTTCCGGCGGCCAGCGCCAGCGCGTCATGATCGCCATGGCGCTCGCCAACAAGCCCGACCTTCTCATCGCCGACGAGCCGACAACGGCGCTCGACGTCACCGTGCAGGCGCAGATCATCGCCTTGCTCGAACGCCTGCAGCGGACCTATGGCATGGCGATTCTGTTCATCACGCACGACCTCAATCTCGTGCGGCGCTTCGCGGACAAGGTCTGCGTCATGCAGAAGGGCCGCGTCGTCGAAAGCGGCGACGTCGCGGAAGTCTTTGGAGCGCCGAGCCATCCCTACACGCAGGCGCTGCTCACGGCCGAGCCCAAGGGCGACCCGATTGTTGAAGACGAAAACGCGCCTGTGGTGATCTCGGCGGACAATCTGCGCGTCTGGTTCCCCATCAAGCGCGGCTTCATGCGCCGCACCGTCGATTATGTGAAGGCGGTGGACGGCGTGACGGTAAATGTGCGCGAAGGCGGCACGGTCGGCGTCGTGGGGGAGTCGGGCTCGGGCAAGACGACGCTGGCGCTCGCCATGTTGCGCCTCATCCGCTCCGAGGGGCCGATCGTCTTCCTCGGTTCGCGCATCGACGGCAAGAGCGTCGCGGAGATGCGCCCGCTGCGCCGCGACATGCAGATCGTCTTTCAGGATCCTTACGGCTCGCTCTCGCCCCGCATGTCGGTCGCCGACATCGTCGCCGAGGGACTCACCGTGCAGCGGCCCGAGCTTAATCTCGACGAAAGGCGTGAGATCGTCGCGCGGGCGCTGAAGGAAACCGGCCTCGATCCGTCGACCATGGACCGTTATCCGCACGAGTTTTCCGGCGGACAGCGTCAACGCATCGCGATTGCGCGCGCCATCGTGCTCGAGCCGAAATTCGTCGTGCTCGACGAGCCGACCTCGGCGCTCGATATGACCGTGCAGGCGCAGATCATCGACCTGCTGCGCGATCTCCAAAGACGCCGGGCGTTGGCCTATCTCTTCATCAGCCACGACCTGCGCGTGGTCAAGGCGCTCGCCGGACAACTCATCGTAATGCGGCACGGAAAGGTCGTGGAGGCCGGCTCCGCGGAAAGACTGTTCACTCAGCCGAAGAGCGAGTACACGCGCGCGCTGTTCGCCGCCGCCTTCCGAGACCAGCCAGAATTCCTGAATGGAAAAAGCCAAAGCGACCTGAGCTCGACTGCGAGGCAACCGGGCGAATAGCGATTTGGCTGTTCAAGCCGCAGCGACTCCAATTGAGCCATGCCCCAGACGCACGCCTAACGTTCACCCGACCGCCCTGGTCCGTCGCCGCAAATGCACGAGGTCGCGGATTTTCTCGATCTCGCGCGCGAGATCCGTTTCTATGTCGTCATTGGTCAATCTCAACACGAGATAATCGCTGGCGGCCAGCGCGTAATCACGCCGCCGATCCGCGACGAAAGCCTCGCGGCGCCCATGGTCTGGCCAGCCGTCGAGCTCGACCACGAGACGCCCCTGCGCCCATAAGAGATCGACGCGGGCCAGCGTCCCGCGCGTCGTGCGAACCGTCGCGTTGAAAGTGAATAATCGCGTGAGTTCGTCATCCCTGCGAATCGCTTCGGCGACTCGCCGTTCTATGTCGCTCAGCGGATGCGGCGCGCCCCGCCAGGGTGCGAGCCAAAGGTCGCCACCGCTTTCGTCGGTCGGACTGGCGTCGGCGATCTCCCCGAGCACCCTTGCGCCGTGCATCACCCGCTCGAACGGGGAACCCTGAGGCGGCGCCTCCGGGAGAACGATGGCGAGCGGCCCCGCGGCGTGCCGGGCGATCCATTCGAGGCCCGCGAGCGCCGCCGCCGCGTCGCAGGGTTCCAGATCTGCGATCAAGGCGACGCCCCGCGGGTCGATCGCCAGAGTCAATTGCGCGAGTTCGGCCGCCGGCGACAGGGCCCGGACGCGCGGGATGCGGCCTGCGGCTATTCGACGCGCCGCGGCGGCCGTCCACCCGGGTGAAAGGCCTGTTTCCGCCTCGCGACTCAGCGATGGAAGCTCCGCATCGGACCTTGCCGGCCGGAGACGGAGCAAGGCCTCGCCGAGAAGATCGAGCGTGCGTTCGACCATCGCCTCGGCGGAGACGTCCGCCCGAAAATGCAGGAACAGCGCTTGGCGCGGCACAGTCTCGATGATGTCGAAGGCCGCGCGCAACCCGCGGGCGTCGCCGACAAAGGTAAGGATCGCGCCTTTGCCGGCATGCAGAATCTCATTCGCGGCGACATCCGGCGAGATGCAGGGAATAACAAGAGAATCCATTCGCTAAAATCGCTCAAGGCCCGACCACAGGATGATAGCCGGTCGAGCGCAGAAGTGTCACGCTTCGTCGAGGCGCAACAGCGTCACAGCGGGGCTCATGGGCTGAAATCCTCGCGCCGATACCCCTGCGCATAAAGCAGCGCGGTCAGATCGGCATGATTGATGCGCGCACGCGCGGCCTCGGCGACTTTGGGTTTAGCATGGTAGGCGACGCCGAGCCCCGCCTCCTGAAGCATATCGAGATCATTTGCGCCGTCGCCGATCGCAAGAGTCGCGGCGCGGGGCAACCCGAGTCTCTCCCGCAGGCGCACAAGCGCGGCGCGCTTGCCTTCCCTGCCCTGCACCGGCTCAACCACAACGCCAGTCAGAGCGCGCTCGACGATCTCCAGCCGGTTGGCGAAAGTCTCGTCGAAACCAACGCGCGCGGCGACCGGCGCCGTAAACTGCGTGAAGCCGCCGGTGACGAGCGCCGTATGCGCCCCATGCGCGCGCATGGTCTGCACCAGAGCGCGGGCGCCGGGGGTGAGCGTGATGCGCGCGACGATCATCTCGATCTGATCGAGGGTCACGCCGGCAAGCAATGCTACGCGCTCCTTCAACGCCGTCTCGAAGTTCAACTCGCCCGCCATCGCTCGCTCGGTGATGGCGGAGATGCGGTCACGAATCCCGATCAAACCCGCAAGCTCGTCGATGCATTCCTGCTCGATCATGGTCGAGTCCATGTCGGCGACGAGAAGCCGCTTGCGCCGTCCGGCGGCCGGCTGCACGATGACGTCGACGGGCGCCCCCGCAAGCGCCGCCTGCAAACGCGCGCGCGCCGCGTCGAGATCATGCGCGTCGAAAAAGGCGTCGGCTGCGACGTCGGGCGCAAGCCAGTCGAGCGGCAAATCGCCAAGCCCCGCTTCGCGCAGCGCTTGCCGGACGCCCACCCCGGCCAGCGCTTCGCCATGTCCGACGACAAAGGTCGCCACCATTGCTGCGCCCGCTTGATTTGCCTTTGACATTCCGCCCGTTTCCGCCGCAATTGCGGCAATGTCCGCGCGCGCCATTCTCATTGCAGGTCCTACCGCCTCGGGCAAGTCGGCGCTGGCGCTCGCCATCGCGAAGCGCATCGGCGGAGCGGTGGTGAACGCCGACTCCATGCAGGTCTACCGGGACCTGCGCATCATCACGGCGCGGCCGACGCCGGAGGAAGAAGCCGAGGTCGAGCATCTTCTGTTCGGTCATGTCGACGCGGCCGTGAATTATTCCGTGGGCCGCTATCTCGCGGACTTGGCCGCCACGCTGCGCGGCCTCGACGGGCGCGGCGTCACGCCGGTCATCGCTGGCGGCACGGGCATGTATTTCAAGGCGGCGCTTTACGGCCTCTCGGACATTCCCGCCGTGCCGGAGGAGCTACGCGCGCAAGTGCGCGCGGCCGCGGAAGGCAAAAGCCCGCAGGAGCTCCATGCCGAGCTTGCATCTAAAGACCCCGAGACCGCCGCGCGGCTGCGCCCGACCGATCCACAGCGCATTCTGCGCGCGTTGGAGGTCTTCGCCGCGACGGGCAAGCCGCTCGCTTCCTTTCAAGGTCCGCGCGCGGCGCCGCTGCTCGATCCGGCGCAATGCCCCGCCTTCTTTCTGGCGCCCGAGCGCGAGACGCTTTACGCGCGCATCGACGCGCGCTTCGATAAAATGATGGAAATGGGCGCGCTCGAGGAGGTCGCGGCTTTACGCAATCGACGGCTCGATCCAGCGCTCCCCGCCATGCGCGCGCATGGCGTGCCGCATCTCGTCGCTTATCTCGACGGGCGCATGTCGCTCGACGAGGCGATCGTGCGCGGCAAGCTCGATACGCGCCATTACGCGAAGCGGCAATTCACCTTCGCGCGGCATCAGTTGCCTGATTTCACATGGCTCTCGGCAGGCGACCCATGGGCGGCCGTGGAAGCGGCCTGCATCTCGCGGATGTAGTGCTGCCCGGCAAGCATCTGGAACAGCGACAGGCCGATCTCCATCGCAATGAGCACGATGATGATCCATTCCAGCCGCACCGAGCGGTCGGCGTCGATGAGATCGGTGAGCGCCCGCGCCGTCTCGCCGATGACGTCGATCTTGGCGTTGAGCGTGCGCCCGCGCGCCTCCAGCTCATATTCATCTTCGAGACGCGCATAGAGGCGCTCGAGATCGGGGCGATCCCACAGGACGTCGGGCTTGTCCTCGACCGCAACGCGCCCCGACACGCGATGGCGCACGAGCAAAGTCTGACCGATCAGTTCGAGCATCGCCTTGCGCCGCCATGGCGGGCGCCCCTTGCTTGCGAGTTCCGCCGCGAAAGGCTCGATCGTATCGAAGACAGCATTGACGCGACGCTCGTCGCGCCCCAGCGCCACGCTTTTCGCCAGCGCGTCGGCAATGACGAGAAGGCGGGCCTCGGAGAGATCCTTCACGGCGAGGCGGCCGTTGGGCAGAGCCTTGTCCTCGCCGTCCTGAGTGGTCTCGATCACCAGCGTCTCATCGTCACCCCGCGAGGCGCCGGCGACGCGGGCGCCGATCTTGGTGACGATCTCATCCTCTTCGAGCGGCGAAAGGCCGAAGAGCACGGCGACGCCGAAGCGGTAGAGCACGGCGAACCCCGCCTGCCCGACACGGAAGGCGAGCGGCGCCGTCGAAACCAGATCCGCGCGCTCCAGACCCGCGGTGTCGATGCGTTCGCCCAGCATCAACGCGCGCGCGGTCGTGGTCTGGATGGCGGAGGCAGTCGCTTTGAGTTCGATGTCCGTCATTATCGTCCCGCTGGAAGCTCACTGTAGCCATATCGAGGCGGCGCCAAAATCACCCTTGTGCATGCCTTGCATGACGGCGGCAAAAACGCTAGCTAGCGCAGCAATCGGGGCGCGATCCCCGAAAAATCGTCGAAAGACGCTCAAGAGACCCTCACATGACTTATGTCGTCACGGAAAACTGCATCAAGTGCAAGTATATGGATTGCGTGGAAGTGTGTCCCGTGGACTGCTTCTACGAGGGCGAGAACATGCTCGTCATCCATCCGGACGAATGTATCGACTGCGGCGTCTGCGAACCCGAATGCCCGGCGGAGGCGATCAAGCCCGACACCGAGGAAGGCCTGGAGAAGTGGCTTCAGCTGAACGCGGAGATGGCGCAGAACTGGCCCAACATCACCATCAAGCGGGAGCCGCCGGCCGACGCCAAGGAATGGGACGGCAAGCCCGGCAAGTTCGAGGCCCATTTCTCGGCCGAGCCCGGCCAGGGCGACTGATCTATAATAGCGCGCCCATAATTCGGCGTCGATTCGGCCGGCCCCCGCCCGCGGGGGTCAAGCCGGCGCGCTTTCTTTCCACATCCTTAACTTCGCCGCAAAACGAAACATTCTTCGCAACTTACGAGTGACCTCCTCCCCTCTCCGTCAAGGCTGGGCTGGGGCGCTCTTTGATTTTTGCGCCGCGGCGTGATATAGAGATTACTAATAAACGCGGCCTGTCCAGGACAGGCTAACGACGGTTTGCTTCACAGCATGAGAAAGCGCCAGAGGGCGTCCAGACCACCGGCTTCGCCCGTGCTTCTAGCTAAGGTGACAAATCAGTAACTTGACCGCCGAAGGCGCGTAGCTCTTTTTGCGGCAAGAGGACAGCAGGATTCGTCCCGTCTCCACAGCGGGATGCAAAAGGAGTGCCCCGCGTATGCCGTCCGCCAAGCAGAACGAGAAGACAAAGAAGGGGATCGGCGGCTCATCGGCATCACCCGTCTCGTCCCGTAGTTCGGTAACGAAAAGCAAGGCGAAGACGGGTCAAGCCAGCGGACCGCACGAGATCAGTGCCGGCCCTACCTCTCGGACGGCCACGCAGCCGCCTGCGACGAGCAAGACGGCAACGGCTTCGAAGAGCGCCGCCAAGACCGCAGCCGCCAAGACCGCGGCCCCAACGAAAATGGCTGGGAAAGAGCCGGTTCGGCCCGAAACGGCGGCGAAGGCGACGAGCGAATCCCCGGTAACGGCGGCATGCAAGAGCGCCTCCAGCGCAAAAGCCCTTAGCGCCGCCCGCCCGTCCACGGCCGCCAAGAACGCGTCTGCGGGGAAGCCCCTCAAGACCGCGGCCAAGGTTGCGGCGACGGACGCGGTAAAAACGGCCTCAAAAGCCACGTCCAGGCCAGCCAGGGGCGGTTCCGACTCGAAGCGGACGGCCGAGGCTGAGAAAACGAATGTGGCTGCGACGCTTGCCGTGACGCCTCCGCCCGCCCATGTTTCCAAGGCTGAGGCAATCGAGCCTAAGCCTGCCAAGGCGGCGCAACCCATCAAAGCCGTCGGGGCCCTTACGGCCGAGACGGCAGTCGTCGCGCCTGCGCGCGACCAAAAACCTGCCTTCCCCGCCAAGCCCGCCGCTCCGGCGACGGTCGAGGCTGGCAAGAATTCCTCCACCACGACAGCCGGCGAAGAAAAAAAATTGGCAAAAAGAAACGAGCACCCCGTTGAAACGGCGACGCCCGTCGCCGCCGAAAAGCCCGCGATCGATCCGAAGGCCAGCGCCAAGCCCGCGCCCGCCAAGTCGAAGCCGGCGGCCCAAAAGCACGGCTTCAAGCTCAATGAGCACATTGTTTATCCGGCCCATGGCGTCGGCCAGATCATCGGCGTCGAAACCCAGGAAGTCGCGGGCTTCAGCCTCGAATTGTTCGTCGTGAGCTTCGTCAAGGACAAAATGATCCTGAAGGTTCCGACGAGCAAAATCGCCAATGTCGGCATGCGCAAGTTGGCGGAAGCCAGTGTGGTCGACAAGGCGCTGGCGACGCTTTCCGGCCGCGCGCGCATCAAGCGCACGATGTGGTCCCGTCGCGCGCAGGAATATGAGGCGAAAATCAACTCGGGCGATCTCGTCACCATCGCCGAGGTGGTGCGCGATCTATATCGTTCGGACACACAGCCGGAGCAGTCCTATTCCGAGCGCCAACTCTACGAGGCGGCCCTTGACCGCATGGCGCGCGAGGTTGCGGCTGTGCGCAAGCTGATCGACTCGGAAGCGTTGACGCTCATCGAGTCCTTCCTGCAGAAGGGCCCACGCCGCGGCCAGAAAGCTGACGCGGAAGCCTCTGAGGACGGCGACGAAGAGGATGTCGACCGCGCGGCTTAAATCGCGCTCGCGTAGGCTTCTTCCGAATTCCGAGCGCAGGAAAGCAATCCGGGGCCGCCTCCCTGGATTGCTTCGTCACATCGCTTTTCGCATTGACAAGGACCGTCTGCTCTGGATCGGAAGCCCTTACGCCGATGGCGCGGCTTCGTCTGGCGCATCGTCGTCCTTGAGACGCGAGAGGGCCCGTCGCAGCTTCATCAACGCGCGGCTTTCGATCTGGCGCACGCGCTCTTTCGAGATGCCCAACTTGTCGCCGAGCGTCTCGAGCGTCACGAGATTCTCCGTGAGCCGGCGCTCCTGGACGATTCGCAACTCCCGTTCGGACAGAATGGCGAGGGCGTCCCTCAGCCAGCGCGCGCGACGGTCCGAGTCGAAATTCTGTTCAACGACCTCGTCGGGCAAGGGCGAGTCGTCCACGAGGAAATCCATGCGCTGGGCGGAGCCTGCCGATTCGTCGTCGACGAGCTGAGCGTTGAGGGATACGTCCGAGCCGGAAAGGCGAGAGTCCATCATTTCGACATCCGCGACCGAGACGCCCAGGGTCTCGGCGATGCTTTCGTAAGCGTCGCCGGTGGTCAGCCCGCCGGGCTCGCGGGATAGTCTCGCCCGCAGGCGCCGCAGATTGAAGAAAAGCGCCTTTTGCGTCGAGCTGGTGCCGCCGCGCACGATCGACCAGTTGCGAAGCACGTAATCCTGGATCGAGGCGCGAATCCACCAGGTGGCGTAGGTCGAAAAGCGCACGTCACGCTCGGGCGCGAAACGGGCGGCGGCTTCGAGGAGCCCGACATGGCCTTCCTGAACCAGATCGGCGATCGGCAGGCCATAGTGACGGAACTTCGCCGAAATGGCGATAACGAGCCGCATATGAGCCGCCGTCAGCTTATGGAGCGCCCGCCGATCGCCATTGTCTCGCCAAGCCAGAGCGAGGTCTTTCTCTTCGTCTCTTTCGAGGAATGGGGCGTCGGCCGCCGCCTTCATCAGCTCTCTGCCAAGACCGGGAAGATACGCCATGGTCAAATCTCCATAGCGCGCTATCTCTTGGGCATCATGGGCGAGATATGCGCGTTTGAACAACTCTCGTCGTTCAAACACGTGGGCTCGCGTCATGTTCCCCCGGCGTTGACGGTCACTCCGTTACAATTTTGTAACGCTCGCCGATCACGATCGGCTCGTTCTCTTCCAAGCCGTTGAGAAGCCTAAAATATTCGAGTGGCCGATTGGGTGTCGTCATTCGGGCGGCAAGGCTTTCGGCCGAATCGCCGATCCCCGCCGTCACCATGGAGATCTTGAGCCCATGCGCCTCACGCGCTTCTTCGGGCGTGATCGCCCGGAAAGAGGCGATGGATTCCCCGAACTCCTTCTCGGCCTGTTCCGTCAAGGCCTTGGCCGCAAAAATGAGGCGATAGAGATAGTCGCCCGAGTGAATCACGGCGAGGCGGAAGTTCCATTCTCCCGCGCGCGCTACGGCCGTGACCGCCCGCAGGCCGTTGACGTCGATTTTCCTTATCGAAGAGGGCAGCAGCCCGTCGACCCATCCCGAGGACACATAGGCTTCGAGGGTCTCGGATTGGGGCGCGCGAACAGTGTCGAGCCGCAGCGCCTCATTGTCGGCCTGGCGAACGCCGAAGACCGCTTCGCTTGAATTCTCGAGCAAAAAGCCCTCGGGCGCGACAAAGGTGAAGCGCAAGCGAGGATGGGTGAATCTGCGGTCGCGGACGAATCCTTCCATCGGATCGTCGCCGAAGGCCACGCCATTGATCGCCGCGAGATAGCCGGCCCGATCCCGGCTCCCGATGCCCGGCGCGCCGATCTGGCGCGCGATGCCGACGGCGCGGGCCACGCGCTCCGGCGTCGAGGGATGGGTCGACATGATGTCGAAGGCCGCTGAATCCTTGCGCTTGCCGTAAAGCGCCGCCCGCAGGTCGGACGAGCGGCCGAGCGCCGTCAAGAAACGCGCCGCCCCATAAGGATCATATCCGGCTTTCGCGATCACCTTCACGCCCGTTTCGTCGGCGTCGAGCTCCTGCTGGCGGGAGAAGCTCGCCACCGAAAGGCGCTGCTTCGAGCGCTCCTCCTCGCCCTTCTGGCGGCTCTGGATGACGCTCGCCGCCTGGGAGATCAGCGCCGCCTCGCGCTCCTTTTCGGCGCGCAGCGCGCTATGGCGCAGCGTGACATGGGCGATTTCATGGGCCATGACCGCCGCCGCCTCCGAAGCGTCGCCGGCGAGCGCCAGCAGGCCGCGCGTCACATAGAGATTCCCCGAGGGCAGCGCGAAGGCGTTGACGACCGGCGTGTTCAGGATCGTCACTCTATAGGCGGCCTGGCCGGGCGTATCGCTCGCCTGGGCGAGCCGGGCGAGAATCTCGTTCAAATAGCGCTCGGCCGCCGGCGCCTGGTATTCCCCGCCGAATTGCGCCAGCAGCTCCTTGTGCTGGACCGAGGCGCGGTTCTCCGTCTTTGGCGGCGCGGGCTTCGTGGGCGGCGGAGGCGTTGGCCCGAAAAGCTGTCCCTGCCGTTCGAGCTCGGCGCAGCTCGCAAGCGCGACGGCGCAGGCGACGGCAAAGGCCGCGCTCCGCCTTCGGTCAGGGCGAGGCCTCGAGGATTTCGATCTCGGCCGGCGTAGAAATCGCCATGCGCGGTCCAAAACCTGTTTCAATAAGTCCTCGCACGCGCGCCCGCCGCCCGATGAGCGTTCGGGGTTCGATTCCCGACGCCGCAAACATAGCCAAATCGCGGCGCGAAATCACGACGGAGAAATCCTCAACGCGCTTTTCGCCGAAATTCAGGTAGATCGCCCCCGGGCTTTCCCCGAGCCCCCGAATTTTGCCCTCGATGACGACCATCCCCTTCCGCCGCAGCAAAGCCGCGCCAGCCCCTTTGGCGCCGGCGTCGACCGGCCGCATATCGGGATCGGCCCAAAGACCCCGCGACGCCTCGCGGGCCGGGGCCTCGGCCGCGAGATAAGCGCGAACGCATGGCGTGGCGGGCGGATCGGGCCGGAAACGCGCCAAGCCTTCTTCGAGCAGCGCGGAGCCGACCAAGACTAACGGCGCCTCGGCCCCCCCGCCGCTCGCGGCGAAGACCCGCGCCGGAAAGCGCCCCCAGCGGTCGGGCGACGTTGCGAACGCGCCGAGGAAAATATCTTTGCCGACGAGCCATTCGGAGAGCCTCTTATGGGCGGCGGCGCGATGGTCGACGGCCCCTTTGACCGGCGCCTGCGGGAATTCGAGCCCGGCAAGCGCGACGCGGCGGCCGTCGTCGAGCAGAAGGTCGAAATCATCGTCCACCAGCGCGACCGCGGCGGGCGCGGCGTTCTCCAGGGAGCAGGCGCCGGTTTCCGGCGCGGGCGAGAGGGCGAGGGCCGTGGACGCAAGGACGAGCCGAATAGCCGCCGCCACGCAAGCGGCCTTCATTACAATCTCAATCGCCTTGGAATTTTTGATCATGCAAAAGCCTGTCCCCTAGAGGGCGGTTCAATGTCCGATCGCAAGCGAAACAATACACGCAGTTCAGACGCGCAACGGCCTAACCCTCGATCAGGCCAAGGTCGCCAGCGGCTAAAGCGCAGCGAACTGGGCTCCCCGACGATAAGGTTCTTGGTGCGAGGGCCAAAAATACCGGCTAAACTTAGAAAAGGCTCAAATTATCAATCGGTTGAAAGCGAGCCTGCCTCAGCTGAAAGATGGGCGCCGTTGAAACCTCCCTTAGGTATCGTGTCTGAGATGACCGTGACGCCGGACAAACATGCGCTCTTTGTTTCACTGGCCGAGAACAGCCATGAATTCATCGGGATGTGCGACGCCGAGTTCACGCCGTTTTATGTCAACCCTGCGGGATTGCGCATGGTTGGATTGGTTGATCTAGAGGAGGCGAAACGGACGCAGGTCAAGGAGTTCTTCTTTCCTGAAGATCGATCTTTCGTCATGGATCAGTTTTTTCCAAAAGTATTGCGTGTCGGCCGTGGCGAGACGGTACTTCGGTTTCGCCACTTTAGGACGGGCGAAGCGCTGTGGATGAACTATTCCGTATTTCTGCTGGAGGATGCATCTGGCCGCTTCGGTGGTCTCGGCACAGTAAGCCGCAATATTACGGAAGCAAAACGTGCCGAAGAAGCTCTCCGCCAGAGCCGCGAGGACTTTGTCCGTGCGCAAGAAGTGGCGCAGGTCGGATGGTGGCGGTTGGACACGCAGCGAAACGTGCTGACCTGGTCTGGCGAAACGCATCGGATATTCGGCTTTCCGAAAGGAAGGAAACTGACCTACGAGTCCTTTCTCGATTTCGTCCACCCGGAGGACCGCGATTATGTGAATGCGCGCTGGATGTCGGCTCTCACGGGCGAGCCCTATGATATCGAACACCGAATCGTTGTGGACGGGCGCGTCAAGTGGGTGCGGGAGAAAGCCTATCTCGAATTCGACCAGACAGGCCGTCTTCTCGGTGGTTTCGGCGTCACTCAAGACATCACTGATCGAAAGCGCGCCGACGAGGCGCTACGCGAAAGCGAAGCGCGATTCACAAGCTTCATGCGTCATCTTCCTGGCCTTGCCTGGATAAAAAATCACGTCGGACAATACATATTCGCGAATGACGCCGCAGAGAAGGCGTTTCAAATACCGCTGGCAGAGCTATATGGAAAGACCGATGAGCAAGTTTTCCCCCCCGATACGGCGTCGCAGTTCCGCGCCAATGATCGAATAGCTTTGGCGAGCAACGCTGGCTTCACAACAACTGAGACGCTGGCGCACACCGACGGCGTTCTTCATCATTCGCTCGTCAGCAAATTTCCGATATGGGATGCCGTAGGAAGCTTCAGTGGCATAGGCGGCGTTGCGATCGACATTACGGAGCGCGTGATCGCCGAAGGGAAATTACTCGAGGCCACGGAGCGGCTTCGCGAGGCGGACAAGCGAAAAGATGAATTCCTAGCGATGCTGGCTCACGAATTGCGCAATCCGCTCGCGCCTATTCGGACAGGGTTGCAGGTCCTGCGCAGAAGCGGCAGCCAAAATCAAGTGGCTGAACGAATACAGGATATTATGGAGAGGCAAGTCGAACATCTCGTTCGGCTTGTCGACGATCTGTTAGAGGCGTCACGCATCGCTCGTGGCAAGATCAAACTAAAGATAGAACGCGTCAGCCTCGCCGCCGCCGTTAGGCATGCGGTCGACATAAGCCGCGACCTCATCGACGCAAATGAGTTGGAGCTCCGCGTAGCCCTACCCGATGATCCACTGTTCGTTGACGGCGATCCGGTTCGTCTTGCGCAAATTTTCTCCAATCTCCTCAATAACGCGGCGAAATTCACGGATCCTGGCGGTCGCGTGGAAATCGCGGGACAGCGCATCGCCGACGAAGCCGTAGTAAGCGTGACCGACACCGGCGTTGGCATTTCGAAGGATATGCTCCCCCGTGTTTTCGATCTTTTCTCTCAAAGTAACTGCACACTCGACCGCACGCACGGAGGGCTCGGCATCGGGCTCGCTTTAGTACGCGAGCTCGTGGAGTTGCATCGGGGCAAGGTCGAGGCGTCAAGTGAGGGCGAAGGAAAGGGCAGCCGCTTCGTCGTTCGCCTGCCATTGCTTACAAGCGCCCAACCAAACGCGCCGCAGCCGCAGCGCGCAATGCACGCCGGTCGCTCGGCCCGGCGCGTGCTCGTCATCGACGATGCCCGCGATGTCGGCGACAGCCTCGCTTTGCTGCTAGCCATGCTAGGCGCAGAGGTGCGCATTGCTTACAGCGGAGCCGAAGGACTCGCTGTTTGTGCCGAGTTTGAGCCGGAGCTGATCTTGCTTGATATTGGGATGCCCGAAATGGACGGTTTCGAAACAGCGCGTCGCCTGCGCGAACAAGGGGCGGGGCGAAAGGCTATGCTCGTCGCCTTGACGGGCTGGGGAGAGGAGGAAACGCGCCGGCGCGTCTACGAAGCGGGCTTCGACCGACATTTGACCAAGCCAGCCAACTTAGAGCGGATTGAAGCGCTACTCGAGGCCGCTCCCAGCAACGACCAGTAGCTCTAGTTTTACTGTGTCATAAGCTGGAGAATAACGATAGCTGGCAATTTGCGGGGCTCTCAGAATTGCGTTTTGACCGGGTCCCGACATCGAGCGTCTCCCCCGCACAGGCACGCCCGCCCCAATTACGCCTAAAGCGCGCCTATGATGCCCGGAAAACCACCTCGGCTTTCAGCGCGGCCGTTTCACACCTATATCTCGCCCATGATCTCTCGCATCGCCCTTACCGCCGCTCTCCTCTTCAGCGCGGGCGCCGCGCTGGCCTATGATCCCTTCGGCCCCACCCGGCCGGAGTCGGACGTCGCGCCGGCGCAGGTCTACAATCGCCCGCCGGATGATGTTGGTCTCCCGCCCGGCGATATCGACAGTGGCGGCGCGGAGCCCGGCGCCCTGGTGACGCGCATCGATCGGCTCGAGCGCGACATCCGTCGCCTCACGGGCCAAAATGAAGAGCTGCAACACAAAGTCCAGCTCCTCGAAGAGCAGTTGCGGGCCGCCAGGGAAACCGCGCCGCACTCCCCCGACGCCGCCGCGGGCCACCCGGCCCCACTGCCGCCTGTGGCGGCCGCGCCCTCACCCGCGACGGGCATGCGCCGCGGCGACGCTTTCGATCCCGCGAGCGACCCTGCCGCGCCCGGCGCGCCCAAGCCGCTTGGCTCGGCCGCACCCTCGGCGCCGCTCGCGTCAAAGTCCCTGACCGCCTCGGTCAGCGCCGCCCCGCCCCCGCGCGAGGTGGGCCAGCCGCTGGATATCGCTCACGGCCGTCTCATTGGCGATCAACCTGCTACGGCCACGCCGGAGATCGCCCCG
Source organism: Methylocystis sp. (assembly GCA_036560425.1). Lineage (GTDB taxonomy): Bacteria > Pseudomonadota > Alphaproteobacteria > Rhizobiales > Beijerinckiaceae > Methylocystis. Next base: position 95,656 of record DATBRF010000005.1, read on the forward strand.
GGTCCAGCCGCAGCCCCTCTCGGTCCCAAGGAGGAATATGAAGAGGCGGTCGCCACGTTGAAGGCCGGCAGGTTCGAAGCGGCCGAGAAGTCGCTCGGAACCTTCCTCGCCAAGAACCCGAAGAGCAAATACGCCCCCGCCGCCACCTTCAATCTTGGCGAAAGCTTCTTCCTGCGCGGGCGCCATCGCGAGGCGGCGGAGAAATATCTGGAGATTTCGCAGAAATACGGCCAGTCCGCTCAGGCGCCGGATGCGCTGCTGCGGCTCGGGCAATCGCTCGGGGCCATGGGCGCCAAGGAACAGGCCTGCGCCTCTTTCACCGAGATCGGCATGAAATACCCGGGCTCGGCGCCGCGCGTCCGCGAGGCGGCGCAGCGGGAAAGCAAGAAGCTGCAATGCTGATGCGCGGCCACCTTTGACTTTCGGTGACGCGACCGGCGCCCTCGCGCTGCTGGCGCCCTATGACAAGCTCCTCCTCGCCGTCTCGGGCGGGCCCGATTCTGTGGCGCTGATGCTGCTCTGCGCCCGGTGGGGGCCCCGCGCCTCGCATGAGATCTCGGTGGCGACCGTGGACCACCGCCTGCGCCCAGCGGCGCGCGCCGAAGCCGAACAGGTCGGCGAATGGGCCCAGGCGCTGGGCTTCGAGCATCATGTGCTGACGTGGGAGGGCGAAAAGCCGAAAACCCGCATCCAGGAGCGCGCCAGAGCGGCGCGTTACGCCCTTCTCGCCGAGTGCGCGCGCAATATTGGCGCCGACGCCATCGTCACGGCCCACCATGCCGACGATCAGGCGGAGACCATCCTTTTTCGCCTGACGCGCGGCTCGGGCGTTTCGGGATTAACGGGGATGTCGAAGAAATCGGACTCGCACGGCCTCGCCCTGCTGCGGCCGCTGCTCGGCTTCCCGAAATCGGCGCTTGTCGGCATCTGCGATCACGCGGACCATCCCTATTTCTCGGACCCTTCCAACGCAGACGACGTCTATGCCCGCGCACGGCTGCGCAAGCTGGCGCCGCTTCTCGCCGATCAGGGTCTCGACAGAGACGCGCTCCTGCGCCTCGGCGAGCGCGCCGGGCGCGCCGACGCCGCGCTCGCCTCATGCGCGGCCATGGCGCACGAACGCGCGCTGCTCGAAAGCGCGCCCGCGCTCTCGCGTTTCGACGCCGCCGCGCTTGCCCAAGCGCCGCTCGAGATTCTGCAACGTATCCTCGCGCGCGAGATCGCCCGGCTTGCGCCGGACTCCCGGCCGCGCCTCGATAGGCTCGAGCGGGCCGCGGGCCGACTCGCCGAGGCGCTTCGAGCAAAGGCGCCCCTTCGGCTCACAATCGTCGATCTTCTGATCGAATCGCGTGTTATCGACGTCACGCTGCGCCCGGCGCCGCCGCGTCGCACCTAGCTAGAATGAAGATCGATGGCTCGACCTTCGCCGCGTCTCTCTTGGCAAGAAACATGCGCGCGCCTAGATTAATTCCAGCTCGGAGCGCGCCCTTCGCGGGAATAAGCCCGCGCGAGGCGCTACCGTTACGGATTTACCAATGAACGCAAACTTCAGGAACCTCGCCTTGTGGGCCATCATCGGCCTGCTGGTGGTGGCGCTCGTCATGCTGTTCCAGCAGCCCGGCCAGCGCACGCCGATCCGCGACATATCGTTCAGCGAACTGATCACGCAGATCGATCAGGGCCGCGTTCATGACGTGACCATCGCCGGAAACGAGGTCGTGGGCCATTTCAACGACAACCGCCCGTTCACCACCTATATCCCGAACGACGCCAATCTCATTCCCCGTCTGCAGGCGCACAATGTCTCGATCAGCGCCAAGCCGCTTTCGGACGGTTCCAGCTGGCTGATGACGCTGCTCCTGAACGCGCTGCCGCTCGTGGCCTTCCTCGGCGTTTGGATCTTCCTCTCCCGACAGATGCAGGGCGGCGCGGGCCGGGCGATGGGTTTTGGCAAGTCGAAGGCGAAGCTTTTGACGGAGTCGCAGGGGCGGGTGACCTTCGAGGACGTCGCGGGCGTCGACGAGGCGAAGGAAGACCTGCAGGAGATCGTGGAATTCCTGCGCGATCCGGGCAAGTTCCAGCGTTTGGGCGGGCGCATTCCGCGGGGCGTGCTGCTCGTCGGCCCACCCGGCACCGGCAAGACGCTGCTCGCGCGCGCCATCGCGGGCGAGGCGGGCGTGCCCTTCTTCTCGATCTCGGGCTCGGACTTCGTCGAAATGTTCGTGGGCGTCGGCGCCTCGCGCGTGCGCGACATGTTCGAGCAGGCGAAGAAAAACGCCCCCTGCATCATCTTCGTCGACGAGATCGACGCGGTGGGCCGCCATCGCGGCGCCGGCCTCGGCGGCGGCAACGACGAGCGCGAGCAGACCTTGAACCAGCTCCTCGTCGAGATGGACGGGTTCGAGGCCAATGAAGGCATCATCCTCATCGCCGCGACGAACCGTCCGGACGTGCTCGATCCGGCGCTGATGCGCCCCGGCCGCTTCGACCGCCAGATCCAGGTGCCGAACCCGGACTTCATCGGCCGCGAGAAGATCTTGAAGGTTCACGCCCGCAAGGTGCCCCTGGCGCCGGACGTCGACCTCAAGGTCGTGGCGCGCGGCACGCCGGGCTTCTCGGGCGCGGACCTCATGAACCTCGTCAACGAGGCGGCGCTCCTGGCGGCGCGGCGCTCGAAGCGGATCGTCACGAACCAGGAGTTCGAGGACGCGCGCGACAAGATCATGATGGGCGCGGAGCGGCGCACGCTGTCGATGACCGAGGAGGAGAAGAAGCTCACGGCCTATCACGAGGGCGGGCACGCTTTGGTGCAGCTGACCGTCCCCGGCGCGATGCCGATCCACAAGGCGACGATCATCCCGCGCGGTCGGGCGCTCGGCATGGTGCAGGGCCTGCCCGAGCGGGATCAGATCTCGCAGACCTTCGAGCAGCTGTCGGCGATGCTCGCCATCGCCATGGGCGGGCGCGTGGCGGAGGAGCTGGTGTTCGGCCACGACAAGGTGACGTCTGGCGCGGCCTCGGACATTCAGCAATGCACGCGGGTGGCGCGGGCGATGATCACGCAGCTCGGGTTCTCTGACAAGCTGGGGACGGTGGCCTACGCCGAGCCGCAGCAGGAGCAGTTCCTGGGCTATTCGATCGGCCGCCAGCAGAGCTTGTCGGAGCAGACGCAGCAGACGATCGACGCGGAGGTGCGGCGTCTGGTGCAGGAGGCCTATGACAAGGCGACGCAGATCCTGACCGAGAAGCGGGCGCAGCTCGACATGCTGGCCAATGGCCTTCTGGAGTTCGAGACCTTGACGGGCGAGGAGATGAAGGGCCTTCTCGGCGGCAAGCGCCCCGTGCGCGAGGA
>DATBRF010000006.1:0-36704 GCA_036560425.1 Methylocystis sp.
CCGATAAGCATCCGGCGGCAGCGACACGGTGATGGCGGCGAAAGACAGCCCCGCGCCGCGCTCGCCCGAAAACATTTCGCCGGGCGCGTTTTTCGCGGGCGCGCGCGTCGTGGCCACCAACATCTCAACAGCGCTGGTCCCGGGCGCCCTCTGATGGGTGGCGAGAAGAACGCCTTCCGGCCGCCCTGCGCAGCCAGCCCCGTCGAGGACGAAAATCGCGAGGATGAGGCCGCGCGTGAATCGTTTTGGAAGCTGCATCCGAAAAGCCGGGGAAGGAGAAACGTCCGGTGAGAGCCTGGAGCGCATCCCGCGAATGCGCTCTAGGTTTTGATCTGGCGCGATTTCTTATCGCTCGCATGATTCCGCGCGAGCGGAGAGCGCGCGAGACGAAAGCGTATCAGATTTATGGCGCTAGCTCGAATTGTGCGCCAACGCAAAGCGGATTCGGGTAAGCGCCCCTAAAAGACGGATGCTCGTTCACAAAAACGAGCGCCGGAAGCGGGGCTGACGCCAGGGGCTGACCCGGCTCGGCGGGCGGGCGGAAGACTTGTTCCCCAGCGTCTATCCTCCCGCCCGCAACGCCGCGGTCAATCGTTGGGCGCGAGCATCTTCTCGGGCCGCACGATCTCGTCGAACTCAGCCTCGGTCACCTTGCCAGAGGCCAGCGCCTCCTCCTTGAGGGACGTGCCGTTCTTGTGCGCGGCGCGGGCGATCTTGGAGGCGGCGTCATAGCCGATCTTCGGCGCCAGCGCGGTGACGAGCATCAGCGAACGGTCGAGGAAGCGCTTGATATTGGCCTCATCCGCCTCGATGCCGTCGAGGCAGCGCGCGATGAAGCTGTCGACGCCTGACGCCATCAGGTCGATCGATTCGAGCATCGCGAAGGCGATCACGGGCTTCATCACATTGAGCTCGAGATGGCCTTGCGACGCGGCGAAGGTGATCGTCTGATGGTTGCCGAAGACCCGCGCGCAGACCATGGTGATGGCCTCGACCTGCGTCGGGTTCACCTTGCCCGGCATGATCGAGGAGCCTGGCTCGTTCTCCGGGAGCTTCAGCTCGGCGAGGCCGGCGCGCGGGCCGGCCCCCATCAGGCGAATATCGCAGGCGATCTTGTACAGGCCGGCCGCCAATGCGTTGATTGCGCCATGGGCGAAGCAGATCGCGTCATGGGCGGCGAGCGCTTCGAATTTATTCGGGGCCGTCACAAAGGGCAGGCCGGTTTGTTGCGCAATCTGCGCAGCGACCTCCTCGGCAAAGCCTTTCGCCGTATTGACGCCGGTCCCGACAGCCGTGCCCCCCTGGGCGAGCGCGAGAAGGTCGGGAAGCGTGGCGCGAATGCGCGCCGCGCCGTATTTGGCCTGCGCGGCGTAGCCCGAAAATTCCTGCCCCAAGGTCACGGGCGTCGCGTCCTGCAAATGGGTGCGGCCGATCTTGACGATATGGGCGAATTGCGAGGACTTGCGCTCCAGGGCGGCTTGCAGGCGCTCCACCGCCGGCAGCAGCTTGCCGTTGATGGCGAGCGCGGCGGCGATGTGGATGGCGGTGGGGAAACTGTCGTTCGACGACTGACCGCAGTTGACGTGATCATTTGGATGCACCGGCGCCTTTGCGCCGCGCGGCGCGCCGAGCTGCTCGTTCGCCCGATTCGCGATCACCTCATTGACATTCATATTCGACTGGGTGCCCGAGCCCGTCTGCCACACGACGAGCGGGAAGTGATCGTCGAACTTGCTGTCGATAACTTCTTGCGCAGCTTCCGCGATGGCTTCGGCGATCTTCGGCTCGACGAGACCCTTCGAGGCGTTCACCTTTGCTGCGGCGAGCTTCACGCGCGCGAGGGCATGGATGACCTCGATCGGCATGCGCTGGCCGCCGATCGGAAAATTCTCGCGGGAACGCTGCGTCTGGGCGCCCCAAAGGGCCCAGAAGGGCACGGCGATGTCGCCAAAGGAATCGCGTTCGATTCGGCAGTCTTCTGTCATTGGTCTCGCTCGACAAGAGGCGTCAGGCACGGCGGCGTTCAAGAGCGCCGATCATGCTGGAATGGGCTTTTCAGCGTCCCTATGCGGCATTTCCGGCCGGCGTTCAATCTTGCCCGGCTTGGGTCAGCGCGGCGGGGCGCGCCTCGCCCGCCTCGCCCCGCGTTCCGGGATCCGACATGAGCTCGGCAAGGCGATTGCGCGCCCGATTGACCCGGCTTTTCATTGTGCCGGGGGCGCAGCCGCAAATCTCGGCGGCTTCCTCATAGGACATCCCCTGCGCCGCCACCAAAATCAGCGCCTCACGCTGATCGAGCGGCAATTTTTGCAGCGCCTCGCGGAAATCGAGGAACTCCATATGCGCATTCTGGGATTCGGGCGCGACGAGACGAGCGGCGATTTCTCCGTCCGGATCGGGAGTTTCGCGGCGGCGCCTGCGAAACTCGCTGTAGTAGATATTGCGCAGAATAGTGAAGAGCCAGGCTGTGAGATTGGTTCCTTCGGAAAACGAACCGAGGCTCCCCCAGGCCTTGACCAAGGTCTCCTGCACGAGATCGTCTGCGCGATCGGAATTTCCGCAGATGGAAATGGCGAAAGCGCGCAGGCTGGGGATCGCTGCGATCAGGTCGTTCTTCAGACTCTGTCCGTCGCCGGATTCCTGCCCCTCGGCGCTCACTCTTTCTCCCCGGGCGCGCTGCTCGACAGGCCCGAGGATACCACATTCTTTTCGAGCTGGTTCAGGAGATTCAGAAAACGCTCTGGAATAGGCTGCGCGACAAGGTCGTCATAAAGGTTTTGAAGCTCCTTGCCGATGGCGTCGCCGAAATGGACCTCTCGGGGCCGGTCCTTCTTCTGGCGTGGAGAACAAAGGCTTGCGCCCGTGTCCAGCGCGCCGGCCCCGTTGTGAAGGGAGGCTCCGGCGCCCGTCGGGAGCCCTGCGGTGAATACCCCCATGCTCCGTTGGAGCGATCCCGCAAAATGCCGCGTTTCCGCGCGTAGCTGATCCTCCGTGGATTGCGCGCGCGCAACGGCATTCTCCGGATTGTTTTTGACCATGGAGTCCTCGATCTGCGAAGTCATGATTTTCTGTGGCGGACCTATTTCGCCGCGGGGTATAGTGCGGCGCACGGAGAGCAAAACGCCGCGCTCACGGATTGGTTCCTTAAAATCTGCCGGATCTTTAGAGGTCGCGCTCATGATTTCGCTTCCTTTCCGTTCAGCAGCCGCCCTCGGAGTGGCGTAGCATGTCTGTTTCACAAGAGATTTCGAGCCACCTTCCCTATTTGCGCCGCTTCGCCCGAGCCCTGGTGGGAACCCGCGAGGGCGGCGACGCTTACGTTCTTGCGACGCTCGAGGCCATAGTCGCGGAGCCGCGACGGCTTCATGACAGCGACGATCTCCGGGTCTCCCTGTACAAGCTTTTTCTCGACGTCTGGTTCGCCGCGCCCGACGCCTTCCATTCGGGCGCCGGAGAAGCGCTGGAAGATGTGGGCGCGCGCAGGAATCTCGAGGCCATTTCCCTCAAGCCCCGCGTCGCCTTCTTGCTGAACGCCCTGGAAGGCTTCGATGTCGAACAGGTTAGCGATACGCTCGACGTCTCCGAGCAGGAAGCCGCGTCGCTCATAGACGCTGCAAATGCTGAAATTGCCGACCAGATCGCAACCGATGTGCTTATCGTCGAGGACGAGCCACTTATCGCGCATGATCTGCGCAGCATTGTGGAGGAACTGGGGCATAGCGTGGTCGGAATCGCGCGAACCCACCGTGAGGCTGTGTCGACGATCGAAAATCGGAAGCCGGGCTTGATCCTTGCGGACATTCAACTCGCGGATGGCAGCTCGGGTCTCGACGCCGTCAACGAGATTTTGAACTCCTTCTCGACGCCGGTGATCTTCGTGACCGCCTATCCGGAGCGCTTCTTGACTGGGGCGCCGCCTGAACCGGCCTTCCTGGTCGCCAAACCTTTCAGCGTCGAAAGCCTCAAGGCTGTGATCAGCCAAGCGCTATTCTTCAACCGAAAGTCACGTCCAAAAGGCGCGTGAGCAATCGCAAAAACCTTGCCAAATGCGATGTAAGTACAATTACCGATAGGATTTCGCCTCGTCGGAAGCTTGGCTACGTATATTCCACGATTGCAGAAACCTTGGCCGATTAGGCAAGTTATACGCGTGGACGCTGGGGGCAGGAGAAGCGACCATGCAGGAAGTAGTGAAGAAGTCCAATCGGGGCTTTGCTTCGATGGATCCGGAAAAGCAGAGGGCTATTGCGCGTAAGGGCGGACAGAGCGTTCCTGACGAAAAGCGTAGCTTCTCGCAAAATCCGGAACTCGCGGCGCGCGCCGGGCGCAAGGGCGGACAAAGCGTAAATCCGGCGAAACGCAGCTTTTCGCGCGATCATACTCTCGCGTCGGAAGCAGGCCGTAAGGGGGGTCACGCCTCCCACGGCGGTGGGCAGAAGCAGCAGCGGGCGTCAATCTAAGGCCCCCGCAAAATAGCGTTACGCAGCGTGTGGCTTGGAACGCTGCGCGATTAAAGAGTAAAGTGCGTCATGGTCTCGCGTGGCGCGGATGGTCGCGACCAAACCAGGGTCGCGAAGCATCCGCGCCGCGCAGGCAAGCGCCTTCAGATGGTCCGCCCCGGATGACTCGGGGGCGATAAGCAAAAACACTAGGTCGACCGGCGCGCCGTCGAGCGCCTCGAAATCCACCGGCCGCTCCAGCCGGGCGAAAATCCCGAAAATCGACGTTACCTTCGCCAATTTGCCATGCGGTATGGCGATCCCTTCGCCGATGCCGGTCGAGCCCAGGCGCTCGCGATGCAGCAAAGCGTCGAAGATCTCGCGGGCCGGCAGGCCCGACAGCTTTGCCGCGCGCTCGCTCAATTCCTGAAGCAGCTGTTTCTTCGTTGTCGCCTTCAGATTGGGGATGACTGCTTCCGGCGAGACAAGATCCATGAGCCGCATGCGACGCCCTATCCGTTCAAGCGTTGAAGAACCGCCTTCGCCCGGCCACGCGCCGGGGAAGGAATCGCAAGATACATGCCGGGGAAGCCACGATTATGTCGTCAGGTCTTCGCGGCGCGCTTCTCTTCCCCGAAAGCGTTTTCTTTGCTCGACTATTCGCCCGTGGGGGTATCGATCCATCCGATATTGTTGTCGTTGCGCCGATAGACAATATTCACCCGGCCGGTATTCGCATGGCGGAACACCAGGACAGGCGCGCCCGAAAGGTCGAGATCGAGCACGGCGGCGGACACCGAGAGGCGGCGCAGCCTGGTCGTGGTCTCGGCGACGACGGCGGGGCTGAATTCGACAGGCGGCTCCGCTTCTTGATCGGGAGCCTCGAGGACTTGATAGAGGACCACTTCCGGCGACTCGTGGGCGTGCCCGTCATAGTGGCTCTTCAGGCGCTCCTTGTAGCGGCGCAACCGCTTCTCCAGCCTGTCGGCCGCCTGATCGAAGGTCGCGTAAGGCTCTTGCCCCCGCCCGTCGGTTTGGAGCACGATGCCCGAGGTCAGATGCAAGGCGCAATCCGCGCGATATCCGGAGCCCTCCGGCGCGATGGTGACATGACCGCTGACGCCGCCGTCGAAATATTTCGCGGTCGCCTGTTCGAGCCGCTGCGTGATATGCGTGCGCAAGGCTTCGCCAATATTGATGTTCTTTCCTGAAACTCTCAGGGACATGTCGCTCCGCCTTTCCGGAAAGCAGCGAGGGGCCGCGGCCGGGGGCCAAATTACCCAGCTACGCCTACCCGACGACTACGGATTTTTTTCCATGGTTCCGAGACCTGGACGCCCCGAAGGGTCGCGGCTCAGATATTATCTCCACGAACGCCGCGAATTTCGCGTGAGCGTTAGAAGCCTGTGGCGGCGAAGTCAATGGGCGCTGCGACATGAGGCGGCGGCCCGCATGTTTTTCACAATTCAGCGGGCCTGCTCGCGCGCCAGAGCCATTTTTGCCCTGCGGCGATCGACCGACGAAGGGATGCGCAGGCTGTCGCGATATTTGGCGACGGTGCGCCGGGCGATCTCGATATCAGCCGCCTTCAGCCGCGCGACGATGGCGTCGTCGGAGAGGACGTCGTCGGCCGCTTCCTTGTCGATCATTTGCTTGATGCGGAATCGCACGGATTCAGCCGAATGCGCCTCGCCGCCGCTCGTCGTGGCGATCGAGGCGGAAAAGAAATATTTCAATTCGAAGATCCCGCGCGGGGTCATCATATATTTGTTCGATGTGACGCGCGAGACCGTGGATTCGTGCATGCCGATCGCGTCGGCGATGGTTCGCAGATTGAGCGGACGGAGATGCTCGACGCCCTTGGTGAGGAAAGCGTCCTGCAACCGCACGATCTCGGACGCGACCTTGAGAATGGTGCGGCTGCGCTGCTCCAGGCTTTTCGTCAGCCAGTTGGCGTTTTGCAGGCAGGTGGAGATGAACGTCTTGTCGCCCTCGCGCGCGCCGGCGGTGACCTTGGCCGCATAACTGTGATTGACGAGCACCTTGGGCAGAGCGTCGGAATTCAGCTCCACGCGCCACGAGCCATCCGGCGCCGCCCGCACGATCACATCCGCGACCAACGGCTGAATCGGCGAATCGCCAAAGGGGCGGCCTGGTTTGGGATCGAGGCTGCGCAGCTCGGCGGCCATATCGACGATGTCTTCCGCGTCGACGCCACAGAGCTTGGCGAGCTGGCCGAAGTCGCGCCTCGCCACCAGCGGCAGGTTCGCCACGAAAATTTGCATGACCGGATCGTAGCGGTCACGTTCCCTGAGCTGGATCGCGAGACATTCGGCAAGGTCGCGGGCGCCGACGCCCGAAGGGTCGAAGCTCTGAATCAGGGCGAGGACCGCCTCCGCCTCGGCGAGGTCGGCCCCGAGCCGCCCGGCAATGTCGTCGAGGCTCTCGCGCAAATAGCCGGTCTCGTCGACGCCGTCGATGATGGCCTGGCCGACGAGGCGGCGGCGCGGATCCGGACAGGCGAGCGCCAGCTGTTCGCCGAGATGTTCGCGCAGGTTCGGCCGCGCGGCGACGTAAGCCTCCAGATTGGGCGCCTCGGCGTCGTCGAGACCGCCGCCGGCCCCGGTCCAGGAGGTCGCGGAGAGGCCGGCGCCCTCGAGCGCTTCCCGCGGCGCCTGCGCCGTCACCGCCGGGCCATCTGGCTCGAATGCGTTGCTCAAATCCGCGCCGAGATCGGACGATAGGGTCGCGGAGTCGACGGCGAGCGAATCGCTCGCCCAGTCGCCCTCATGGGGCTCGGCGCCCAAGCCGTCGCCCGCCTCGCGCCGGTGATCGACGGCGTCGTCGACTTTGTCCATCCCGCGATCGCCTGGATCGTCGGCGTAATCACCCTCCTGCGCCTCGAGCAAGGGATTGCGCTCTAATTCGTCGTGCAGAAAAGTGGAAAGCTCGAGATTCGAAAATTGCAGGAGCTTGATCGCCTGCAAGAGCTGCGGAGTCATCACCAGGGCTTGGCCCTGCCGCATCATCAGCTTGGTCGAAATCGCCATCTGCGCTACTCGCACGCATGCTGCCGGCCGCAAGCAGCGGCCTGTTTCTTGCTTATAACATGGCGGGCCAAGCTCAGCAGGGCCAAATAGTCGGCGCCTGAAACGTCGAAACGCCTAAAGGTTAATCAGCAGCTATAATTCTCTCCAGCGGGCAGGTCAGCGAAACCGTTGTCCCGGCCTGCGATGATGTGATTTGCAAGCAGCCGTCGATCTGACGCGCAAGATCGCGCATGAAATTCAGTCCTTCGGCGCCCTCGCGCATCGCCTGTTCGACGTCGAATCCATAGCCGCTGTCCGTAACGACCAGCTCGAGACCTCCTTCTTCGATACGCAAGGTTGCGTAGACAACGCCCGAGCTGAGGCCGGAAAAAGCATGTTTGAGCGCATTCGAGGCTGCCTCGGCATAGATCAGGCCGATGCAATGGGCTTTCCGGAAATCGAGATTAATGGCGGGGTCGATGGAAGTGGCGAGGCGAATTCGATCGTCGAAGCTCGTAATCAGCACCCGGGACAGGTTGGGTAGATAAGTCCCCATGCAAACAGATTCTTCCGAAATATCCTGCAAGTCGTAAACGCCGATAAGGCAAGAGATGCATTTTCGGCAAAGCTCTGGCTGCGCCGTTCGCCGCGCCTGAGCCGCAAAAAGCATAGAAACGGTGCCTAAGCTATCTCTGAAGCGCCGGCAAAGCTTGTCGTATTTTTCTTTTGTGCGCTGTAATTCAAGCTCTTTCTCGTGAAGATGAGCCGCAAGCTTGGCGTTTTCGGCCACGAAATTCGAAGCGAGACCACCCATCGGCGCCTCCGAATGCATTTTAACAAATCATCCAAATTAAAGCAGTTATCGTTAGAACATGAAAGCTTGGCTGACTACATTCTGAAATCTTCGCCGAGATAAATTCGCCGCACGTCGGGATTTGCGACGATTTCGTCCGGTCGCCCCTCCGTGAGGACATGGCCATTGTGGATGATATAAGCGCGGTCCGTGAGGCCCAGCGTTTCGCGCACGCTGTGGTCGGTGATGAGCACGCCGATGCCGCGCGCCTTCAGGTGCCGCACGAGGTCTTGTATGCCGCCGACCGCAATCGGGTCGATGCCGGCGAAAGGCTCGTCGAGCAACATGAACGAGGGATGGCCGGCGAGCGCGCGGGCGATTTCGCAACGCCGCCGCTCGCCGCCGGAAAGCGCCACCGCCGGCGTATGGCGCATGCGCGTGAGGCGGAATTCGTCCAGAAGACCTTCGAGTTCGTCTTCGCGCCTTTTCGCATCCGGCTGGGTGATCTCGAGCACGGCGCGGATGTTCTCCTCGACTGAAAGCCCGCGGAAAACAGACGCCTCCTGTGGCAGATACCCGATCCCGAGCCGCGCCCGCCGATACATGGGCAAGGGCGTCACGTCGTAGCCGTCGAGCGATATGACCCCTTTGTCTGGTTTCACCAGCCCCGTGATCATATAGAAAACGGTGGTTTTGCCGGCGCCGTTGGGACCGAGCAGGCCGACAGCCTCGCCGCGCCCGACGTGGAGGCTTACGTCCTCGACCACCCGGCGGGACTTATAGGCCTTCGCGAGATTATGGACCGAGAGGAGCCCTTGCCCGTCGTAGCCAGGGCTCTCCAGATAGGAGCCCGCGGTAAAAGCGGCTCCGTCACCGTTCTGTTCGGCTGGTTCCGGCTGCGGCCAGGCGGGAGCGTCCCGGGGAACGGCGCCTAAATTATCGGCAGCGCCATCGCCCCATCGGCCGGCCTCGGCCACCTTGCTGGAGGGGCCAGCCTCGCCGAGGCGCGCCCGAGGCCCAAGACGCGCGTGAAGCTCGCCGACCATCCCGGTCAGTGACCGGGCGGCGGTGTGAAGGCGCGTGGGAAGGCCGGCGAATATGCTCAAGAGCGTCCATCGCATGAGGAAGAGCGAAGAAAACGCACGCCCCGGCGCCGCCCGCTCTTCCCGCCGGGCGCCGCCTTGCGGTTCCTAACTCACGCGCGGGCGCGCCGCCAGATGGCGCGGGCCACGCTCTGAAGGGGTTGGAGCCGGTTCACGCCCAAGGGCGCGCCTGCGCCGCCGCCTTTTCAAAAGCGTCGATTCTTTCGGCTTTTTGCAGGGTCAATCCGATGTCGTCGAGGCCGTTCAGGAGACAATGCTTGCGGAACTGGTCGATGTCGAATTTCACGACGCCGCCATCAGGCCCGCGAATCTCCTGCGCTTCGAGATCGATTGTCAGCGTGGCGTTGGCGCCGCGCGCCGCGTCGTCGAAGAGCTTGTCGAGTTCGTCCTGCGTGACCTTGATCGGCAGAATGCCGTTCTTGAAGCAATTATTGTAGAAAATATCGGCGAAGCTGGTCGAGATGATGCAGCGCAGGCCAAAGTCGAGAAGCGCCCAGGGCGCGTGCTCGCGCGAGGAGCCGCAGCCGAAATTGTCGCCCGCGATCAGGATCGTGGCCCCGCGATAGGCCGGCTGGTTCAGAACGAAATCGGGGTTTTCGGATCCATCCTCCCGATAACGCATCTCCGAGAAGAGGCCCTTGCCCAAACCAGTCCGCGCAATTGTTTTGAGGTACTGCTTGGGAATGATCATGTCCGTGTCCACGTTCATGATCGGCAGCGGCGCGGCGACCCCGGTTAGCGTTGTGAACTTTTCCATTTCTGGCCTGACGCGTTTTCGTGTAGTTGACGCGCCCTTTAGCAAATTGCCGGCGCTAGGCAAAGGGCGGGACGCGCGCCTCGGCGCCGGCGGATCGCTCCTTACTCCACGTCCTCGACCTTCTCCGGCCCGCCGCCATAGATGCGCTGGGCGAGAGAGGCCTGCATGAAGTCGTCGAGCTCGCCGTCGAGCACCTCCTGCGGCGTGCCGGAGGTGACGCCGGTGCGCAGGTCCTTCACGAGCTGATAGGGCTGCAGAACGTAGGAACGAATCTGGTGGCCCCAGCCGATGTCGGTTTTGCTGGCCGCCGCCTTATTGGCTTCGGCCTCGCGCTTTTCGAGCTCGAGCTCATACAGCCGGGCGCGCAGCATGTTCCATGCCGTGGCGCGGTTCTTATGCTGTGAGCGCTCGGCCTGACAGGCGACGACGATGCCGGTCGGCATATGGGTGATTCGGATCGCCGAGTCCGTCGTGTTCACGTGCTGTCCGCCGGCGCCGGAGGATCTATACGTGTCGATACGGCAATCGGACTCGTTGATATTTACCTCGATCCGATCGTCGACGACGGGATAGACCCAAACCGAAGCAAAGCTCGTGTGCCGCCGCGCGTTCGAATCGAAGGGCGAAATGCGCACGAGACGATGCACGCCCGATTCGGTCTTGGCCCAGCCATGGGCGTTATGGCCCTTGACGAGAAGCGTGCCCGATTTGATGCCGGCCTCTTCGCCAGCCGTCTCCTCGATCACATCGACCTTGAACTTCTTGCGCTCGGCCCAGCGGGCGTACATGCGAAAGAGCATGCGCGCCCAATCCTGGCTTTCCGTGCCGCCGGCGCCCGAGTGGATTTCGATGAAGGTGTCATTGCCGTCGGCCTCGCCGGAGAACAGCGCCTCGATCTGGCGGCGCTGGGCGTCTTTCAAGATCGCCTTGAGCGCCTCGACGCCTTCCTTCTCCGTCGCGTCGTCGCCGGCCTCCTCGCCTAACTCGACAAGGGTCAGCGCATCCTCGAGGTCACGCGACAACTTGTCGATCGCGCCCATCTGCTCCTCGAGCTGGGTGCGTTCGCGCATCAGCTTTTGCGCTTCGTCGGGATCGTTCCAGAAATTGGGGTCTTCGGCCTTGACGTTCAGTTCGGCGAGACGGCGGGTCGCTGTCTCGACGTCAAAGATGCCTCCTCAGCAGTCCCATGGACTGCTCGATCTGTTCTTTGAGCGCAAGCGGCTCGGCGCGCATGGGTTTTGTTCTTTCGTTGATTTTGGGGGGGCGCCCCTGTTCGAGTGGCCGGGAAATTAGGCGGCGCCAGGCGGCCTGTAAAGCGGGATTGTCGATCGCTCTTCAGTAGCCGCTGTCCGCCGGATGTCTCGGCCCTGGCGAGGCGCGCGGCCGGCTCTCCTCGGAAGGATCCGAGCCCGTGAGGCCCCAGCGGCGCATCAAGGCCAGAACGAGCCCCGCCGCCACCATGCAGACGATGGTGGCGTAAATAACCCCCTCCTCGCTTTCCGAGAAAGGCAGGTTCTTGAGATTCATGCCGAAAAAGCCCGTGACGAAGGTCGCGGGCAGGAGCAGGGTCGTGACCACGGTCAGCACATAGAGGCGGTCGTTGGTCTCGAGATTGAGAATGGCGTTGAGCTCGTCCTGTAGCAGGCGGGCGCGATCCTGGAGGATTTGCATATCGCGGGCGAGCGAGTCGGTGTGCTGCACGAGACGCGCCGCGATCTCGCGAAGCTCGTTGTCGGCAACATCCTCGGGGTCGTCATCGATCTGCTCGAGACGGGCGAGAGTCGAGACCAGGCCGCCGACCTGGCGCGACAGCCGCACGGCGTCTCGCCGGGCGGCGCCGAGCACTGGGCGCGCCTCGCGGCCGCGCGCATCGATGATCAAATCCTCGGCGCGATCGAAAGCTGCGCTAATGTCATTGGCCATCTGGCTCAGTTCGTCCACCAGATACGTCGCCATCAGCTCGAAGAGGACGAAAGGCGTCTCCGCCTGGGCGCCGCGGCCGATGGCGTTCTGGACGGCCTCGACGCAGTTCATTGGACGTCGCCGCGACGTGACGAGAAAGTTTTCGCCAATCGCGAAGCGCAGGAAATCGGTGCGCGAAGCCGGCCCCGCCAAAGTGCGCTCGTGGTCGAGCAGCGCGCCGCTTACGAACCCTTCGGAATATTCGAGATATTGATGATCGACCGGATCGCGCAACGCTTCGCGGGCGCTCTCCGAAAGCGCCGGGATGCGGCCGATGAGCGGCCGCACGCGCACGTCGGTCAAATCCAAATGCAGCCAGACAAAGCCCTCGCGCGGCTTGCCCAGATTTTCGAGATCCTCCGCCGCGCCGGGTTCGGCCCGGCCGCGGGCGTCGAAGCGGATGATCCAGAGGCAGCCGGGAATGCCGGCGTGCAGCGCTTCTTTCAGACGTTCGGCTGTCATGAGCTCGAGCTTACAGGAAATTCTGGCAGGGCGACGTCGAACCTCGCGGTGAGCCCCCGCGCCGGTCCTGAGTTGGCGGCTTCGTCGAGCAGCCCGCAAGGAGATGCGGCTCCGCCTGGAAGCGCAATTTCTCAATTAAACGCCTCCGACAGGGTTTGGAAGGCGTCAGGAGGCGTTTTCGGCGATCGCGAGGAATCAGCCGATTTATGACGCTTTTGCGACGCGAATTCTAGCTAAGGCCTTGGTTTTTTCACGATTTTTCAATCCGGCGCGGGCCATTACATGAACTGAGCTGGTTTGCGTCGAGTGTGCGCGTATGATGGAAAAAGATATATTTGCCGGCCATGGCGTTTTCAGCGAATTCGAACACGTCCGGGATCTGTGCGTCACCTGGCGCTGCCACTTGAAAGATTCGGGCAAGTTCCCGCGTTTCGAGGAAGTCGCCCTCGGAAGCCTCGGCGTCCTCGCAGACGATCTCGGCCTGATCGGTCAGGGCCGAGCCGGCAATCTCGAAATCTACTACGCGGGGCGGTCCATCGAAAACTGGCTCGGCCAGGAGTTGCGTTGCACCCCGCTGGACGAAATCGATCAATATTGCGCCGGACCGTTGCGAGACACATTGGCGCTCGCAACGCGGCGACGCGCCCCCGCCATCCAGGTTCTTCACTGCCTGCGCAACGGTCTCGCGACGAGTCGCGAAATCGTCATTTTTCCGTTGACGAGCAAAAAAGGCGCGACAGTCTTCCTTCTCTTCTCCCGCGAACGGGCCAAGGCGCATAATATCATCGACGCCATTTATCGCGCGACCGACGACGGGCTCGTCACTCTTGCGGCGATCAAGGACGAAGACGGAAATGCAATCCTGGATTTCCGTCTTCTCAGCCTCAACGACGGGGCCGCGCGGCTCTTCGGCGGCTCGGAAACGGAACTGCGATGGCGGCTCCTATCCGAGGTCGCGCCTGCTTTTTCAAGCGACGGCGCGCTCGCCCGGTTGATTGAAATTTCCAGGAACAAGCGTTGCGACGAGTTCGAAGTCTCGGCGCCCGCCGCGGGCGCAGCGCGGCATCTGCGCCTCAGCGCGGCGCCGATGGGCAATGACCTGATCGCCATCACGCTGACGGACATCACCCGCCTCAAGTCGCGCGAGGAATATTTCAGGCTTTTGTTCGAGGATAACCCCGTCCCGATGTGGCTGCACGACCCGCGCAGCCAGCGCGTGCTCGCGGTCAATGACGCGGCGATCCGGCATTTCGGCTTCTCGCGCGAGGCATTTCTTGGCGCTGCGCTGGAGACGCTTTTCGACGAGAGGGAATGGCCGGCGCTCGCGAGCATAAAAGGAGGCGAGGCCGGTCCGTGCGGAGATCGCGTCTGGCAAGGCCGCAAGGCCGACGGTCAGCCGATCGACATCGAGATTTACGCCCGCAGCCTCGATTTCGAGGGGCGAAGCGCCATCCTCGTCTCGGTGGTCGATATGACCGAGCAATTGGCGGCTCAGGAGCGCATCGCTCATATGGCGCTTCACGATCCGCTCACAGGGCTCGCCAACCGCGCCCAATTCCGCATGCGCCTCGCGGCCGGCCTCGAGACTTTGCGCCCCGGGGAGGCCCTGGCCGCGCACTACATCGATCTGGATGATTTCAAAGACGTCAACGACACGCTCGGTCATCCCGCAGGCGACGAGCTGCTGGTCGCCGTGGCGCGGCGTCTGGCGGAAATTTTGCCGCCGGGCGATCTCGTCGCGAGGCTCGGCGGCGACGAATTCGCCTTCCTCCAATTCGGTCTGCAATCACAGGAAGACGCCGCGGCTTTCGCCGAAAAGATCGTTGGCGCGCTTGGCCGCACGTTCGAGATCGACGGTCAGGAGGTTCTCGTCGGCGCGAGCGTCGGCGTCGCCGTCGCCCCGATGGACGCCATGGACCCGGACGCTCTCCTTCAATATGCGGACATCGCGCTCTACGAGGTCAAGCAGGAAGGCGGCGACGCTTTCCGGCTCTTCGACTCGGGCATGGCGGCGGCTCTGATTCGCCGCCGCGTTCTGGAGGCCGATTTGCGCGACGCGCTGGCGCACAACGCCTTCGAACTGTATTATCAACCGATCGCCGAGATCGAGAGCGGCCGCATCGTCGCCACGGAAGCCCTGCTGCGCTGGACCCATCCGTTGCGCGGGCCCATTTCTCCAGCCGAGTTCATCCCAATCGCGGAAGCGAGTGGGCTCATTGTCCCGATCGGGGACATGGCGCTGCGGCTGGCCTGCGCCGAGGCCGTGCGCTGGCCGGAATCGACGCGCCTGTGCGTCAATCTTTCCCCCGCGCAATTCAAATCACAGACGCTCGTGCAGTCGGTCGTCCGCGCCCTCGAAGCCAGCGGCTTGCCCGCGAGCCGGTTGGAGCTCGAGATCACCGAGACCGTCCTGCTGGAGGAAAACCGCGATAATCTTTCGATTCTGCACCGGCTAAGGGCCCTGGGCGTGCGCATTTCGCTCGACGATTTCGGAACCGGCAATTCCTCCCTTTCCTACCTCCGGGCCTTCCCCTTCGATAAGATCAAGATCGACCGTTCTTTCGTGAAGGATCTGCCGACCAATCCGCAGTGCGTCGCCATTGTGCGCGCGGTGACGGGCATTGGGCAATGTCTGGACGTGGCGATAGTGGCCGAAGGCGTGGAGACCGAAGAGCAATTGGCGCATCTGCGCAAGGAAGGCTGCACCCAGATGCAGGGCTATCTGTTCGCGCGGCCGCAGCCCGCTGAAATGGTGCGGAAATTGTTCGGAGCGCCGAAGGAGGACGAGGCGGCGGCGTGAAGGGGCGGCGGCGGCCGATGCCTCGCACGCCCGATAGAAAGCTAACTCGCGCGAAGCTGTCGAGCCCGCTTGCGCGGCGCTCGCATGGAGTCAGGCGAGCGATATGAAATCGCGCAAATCAAAAATCTGATGCGCATTCTTATCGCGAATAGTTTGTCACCTTTTGCGGAATGCGCTCTAAGCGTCGGAAACCCCGAGCTTCTGCTCCAGTCGCCGAACGCGCGCTTCGAGATCGCTGATAAGCATGCCATGGCCGAGCACGGCGGAGTGATACTCCACGACAGCCCGCCGAAGGCCGACGACTTGCTCGCGAGTCGCCTTGTGCTCCGCCTCGTTCTTTGCCTGCATGGTCAATAGGTCAGACGCCACATCGGCCCGCAGCGAATTTATTTGCGACTGAGTGTTCGCGATATCTTCGCGCAGCTCACGCAGCAGCTGCAGGACGAGATTGTCCGGTTCATTAGCCATGGCCCAGCCTACTAAGCGAACCGCCTTACGTCATCACCACATTGACCGCGCTTTCGGGAAGCTCCTTGCCGAAGCAGCGCTGGTAGAACTCAGCGACCAGCGGGCGCTCGAGCTCGTCGCACTTGTTGAGGAAGGTCAAGCGGAAGGCGAAGCCGACGTCGTTGAAGATTTCGGCGTTCTCGGCCCAGGTGATGACCGTGCGCGGGCTCATGACGGTCGAGAGGTCGCCGGCCATGAAGGCGTTGCGGGTGAGATCCGCCACGCGCACCATTTTGTTGGCGACGTCGCGCGCCTCCTTCGAGGCCCCATAGGACTTGACCTTGGAGACCACGATATTGGTTTCGGCGTCGTGCGGCAGATAGTTGAGCGTGGTGACGATCGACCAGCGGTCCATTTGCGCCTGATTGATCTGCTGCACCCCGTGATAGAGCCCGGAGGTGTCGCCGAGCCCGACCGTATTGGCGGTCGCGAAGAGGCGGAAGGCCGGATGGGGGCGAATGACGCGGTTCTGGTCGAGAAGCGTCAGCCGGCCCGAGACCTCCAGCACGCGCTGGATGACGAACATCACATCGGGACGGCCGGCGTCATATTCGTCGAAGCAGAGCGCGACGCTGTGCTGAACCGCCCATGGCAGAATGCCGTCGCGAAACTCCGTGACCTGCTTGCCGTCCTTCAAGACGATCGCGTCCTTGCCGACGAGATCGATGCGGGAAATATGGCTATCGAGATTGACGCGAACGAAAGGCCAGTTCAGCCGCGCCGCCACCTGCTCGATATGGGTCGATTTTCCGGTGCCGTGATAGCCCGTGACCATCACGCGGCGATTGCGGGCGAAACCCGCGAGAATGGCGAGCGTCGTCTGCCGGTCGAAGAGGTAATCGGGATCGAGGTCCGGCACGTGCTCGTTGCGCTCGGAAAAGGCCGGAACCACGAGATCCGTGTCGATCCCGAAAACCTCGCGCGCCGGGACCTTCACGTCGGGCGTGCTTTCGAGACCCGAGCCGGATTTAATTTCTTCGACCAAAATCGTCCTCCGTCTGGCGGGCGGGCAGTCCTCGCGCTCAGGCGAGCCGCGCGGCCCTCAGCGTCTTATAGGCATGGATAATTTCCCGCAATTTCTCCTCGCGGGAACGATCGCCGCCATTGGCGTCGGGATGGTGACGCTTGACGAGCTCCTTATAGCGCGCCCGCACCGCCTCCGGTCCAGCCGTCTCGTCGAGGTCGAGCGCGGCAAAGGCCCGCATGGTCACGGGCGAGTAGCGGGGCTCGCGCTTTTCCGCGGCGCGGCGGTGGAATTTGGCGCGGTTCATGCCGAGCGGGTCCGCGGTCGGGCCGCCTTCCTCGCGGAAGCCCGTTGCGCCCCTGCGCGTGCCCATGGCCCAGGTCGGGCGGTGGCCTATGGTGGCGTCCTTCATGTAGCGGGCGACGTCGGCGTCGTTCATCCCGTTGAAATAATTATAGGTCGCGTTGTACTCGCGAACGTGGTCGAGGCAGAAGCAGAAATATTGCCCCTCGCGGAGCCGGCCCATGGGGGCGCGATAGGCGCCTTCGGCCTGGCAGCCGGGCGAGTCGCATTTGATCGTCGACTCGCGCTTCTCCTCGCGCGGCTGACGCTGCGTTCTAATACGGTCGAAGAGGGGCGAATTCAGATTCATTTCATTCCATTATGATGGCGCGGGGCCATGCCGCAAGCGCGAACCGCGCCAATTTCCACCTGCGCCCGATCTTGCAAGGGAGCAGCCCATTGCAAAGGCCCGCGGTCGGTCGGAATTCAGCGCAGGTCGAACAGATTCCGGCTGGGGCCCGCTCCAAAACCGAGAAGAGAGGACGAACTATGGCTGTTCAGGGTAAAAGCGCGGTCAAAGGGCCGGTGGCTACGAGCATCGAGAAAAAGCTCACCGAGGCGCTCGCGCCGATCGCTTTGAGAGTCATCGACGAGTCGCATCACCACGCCGGCCACCGCCACGACGGCGACACGCGCCATGGCAATGAGAGTCATTTTCGCGTGGAGGTGGTGAGCGCCGCTTTCGAGGGCAAGAGCCGGGTGGACCGCCACCGCATGGTGAACGCGCTGTTGGCGCAGGAGCTGAAGGAAGGGCTGCATGCGCTGGCGGTGACCGCCAAGGCGCCGGGCGAGCCTCTTTGAGAGAACCATTGGGCTCTGGATGGCGATTCTGGTGAGCCCTTGAAGGGCCCGCGCTCGGGCCAGATTTGTCGTAAGCGCCGTCGGAACTCCCGGCTGGGCGCGCGCGTTCAACGGGGCTGCCGCCGACTTTTCGGCGGGGCCTGGCGCGGCCGAAGCGAAATACGACCGCAATCCGCGACCTCCGGCTTTCCTCTGTCACCATCGCAGGCTGTCCGTGGCTGTACGTCCGCGGCGCCGGAGAGTCTTGACGATCTGGTGACGAAGGCGTAGCGCGGGGCGACTTTTTTCGTCCCGCCCTATCAGGACATCCCATGGCAGCGACCAAGCCCGGCCAAAAGCCGGCGAACCCCCGCTTTTCCTCCGGCCCCTGCGCCAAGCGTCCCGGCTGGTCGTTCGATAATTTGAAAGGGGCGGCGCTCGGACGCTCGCATCGCTCCAAGGCCGGCAAGGAGAAGCTCGCGCAGGCGATCGCGCTGACTCGCGAGGTGCTGCAGGTTCCTGCCGATTACCGCATTGGCGTCGTGCCAGCCTCGGACACGGGCGCGGTGGAGATGGCGCTGTGGTCGCTGCTGGGCCCGCGCGGCGTAGACGTCGCGGCCTGGGAGAGCTTCTCTTCCGATTGGGTGACGGACGTCGTCAAGCAGTTGAGACTTCCCAACGCCCGAACCTTTACCGCCTCCTTTGGCGAGCTGCCCGATCTGTCGCAGATCAATTTCGACAATGACGTCGTCTTCGCCTGGAACGGCACCACGGCGGGCGTGCGCGTGCCCAACGCCGACTTCATCCCGGCCGACCGCAAGGGGCTGACCATCTGCGACGCGACCTCGGCCGCCTTTGCGCAGAATCTGGACTTCTCCAAGCTCGACGTCACCACCTATAGCTGGCAGAAGGTGATGGGCGGCGAGGCGGCGCATGGCATGCTGATCCTCTCCCCCCGCGCGGTCGAACGGCTCGAAACCCATACGCCCGCATGGCCCATGCCGAAGATTTTCCGCCTGACGAGCAAGGGCAAGCTGATCGAGGGCATCTTCGAGGGCGAGACAATCAACACGCCCTCGCTCCTCGCCGTCGAGGACTACCTCGACACGCTCTCCTGGGCGGAGTCCATTGGGGGGCTTTCCGCGTTGCGCGCGCGCTGCGACGCGAGCGCCAAGGTCGTCGCGGATTGGGTCGCACGGACCCCCTGGATCGACCATCTCGCCAAGAACCCGGCGACGCGCTCAAACACCGGCGTTTGCCTCGTCTTCTCGGACAAGAGCGCGCCCCAAAGCGACGAAGAGAAGGCCGCGCTCGCCAGGAAAATGGTCGCCATGATCGAGGCGGAAGGCGCGGGCTACGATTTCGGCGCCTATCGCGACGCGCCCCCCGGATTTCGCATCTGGTGCGGCGCGACGGTCGAAGCCTCCGACGTGGCGGTCCTGACGCAGTGGCTCGACTGGGCCTATGCGGAGTCGACGGCGGCGGTCGTGGCAGTGTAAACCTTGTCGCTTTCCGGGCTGCTGATATATCTTCCATGGACAAGGCGAGCTCTCCTGGTCCGGCCGCTCTCAGGCGGTGCGGCTCCCGAAGGATTATCGTATCGAAGCTGATGAAGTGCGCATCCGCCGGCGCGGCGATACGATCATCCTCGAACCGATCCCCAAGAACTGGGCCTGGCTAGACGCCGTCGCTGGGACCGTCTCCGAGGATTTTCTGAAGGAGGGCCGCCAGCAGCCGCCCATGCAAGAGCGCACCGGACTCGACGAAGCGTTCTGATCTTGCGCTATCTGCTCGACACAAACGCGGTCATCCATCTCTTGAAGAGGGCGGATTCAGCGCTTGTCCGAAGGCTGCGCCAGCAGCGCCCGGAAGATGTCTGCATATCGGCCATTGTGACCTACGAACTCTATTTCGGCGCTTTCAATAGCGCGAGGGTCGAGACCAATCTCTCCAGGCTTTACGCCCTGCGCTTCGAGGTCTTGCCCTTCGATCTGGAAGATTCCATCGCGGCCGGGGAAACTCGCGCGAAAACACCTTCGGAAGGGGCTCCCATCGGCCCATATGATCTCCTCATCGCCGGGCAAGCGTTAGCGCGCGGTCTCGCGCTCGTCACCGGCAACGTAAAAGAATTCCGTCGCGTCGACGGACTCCATATCGAAGACTGGTTCAATTCCGGTTGACCCAGCCGACAACCCTCAAGTTGCAGGAGCCCCCGATGCCGCTCCGCGTCCTCATCTCCGACTCCCTCTCTCGCGCGGCGATCGAGATTTTCCGCTCCCGCGGAATCGACGTCGACTTCGAGCCTTCGCTCGGCGCGGACAGCGAAAAGCTCGCTGCGGCCATCGCAAATTACGAAGGGCTCGCCATCCGCTCCGCGACCAAGGTGACCGCCGAGATTTTCTCCAAAGCAGCGCGGTTGAAGGTTGTGGGCCGCGCCGGGATTGGCGTCGACAATATCGACGTCGCTGCGGCGACGGCGAAAGGCGTGATCGTCATGAACACGCCTTTCGGCAACTCCATCACCACCGCCGAGCACGCCATCGCGCTCATGCTGGCGCTCGCGCGCCAGATTCCCGCCGCCGACGCCTCCACCCAGGCCGGGAAATGGGAGAAGAACCGCTTCATGGGCGTCGAGATCACGGGCAAGACGCTCGGGATCGTCGGCTGCGGCAATATTGGCTCGATCGTGGCCGACCGGGCCCTGGGCCTGAAGATGCAAGTGATCGCCTACGATCCCTTCCTCACCCAGGAGCGCGCGCAGACGCTCGGCGTCGAGAAGGTCGACTATGACGAGCTGCTGGCGCGGGCGGATGTCATCACGCTTCACACGCCGCTCAACGCCCAGACCAGAAACATGCTTTCGGCCGAGGCTCTGGCCAAGACCCGCAAGGGCGTGCGCATCGTCAATTGCGCGCGCGGCGGTCTCGTCGACGAGGCGGCGCTGTGCAAGGCGCTCGACGAGGGCCATGTCGCGGGCGCGGCGCTCGACGTTTACTCTGTGGAGCCCGCGACCGACAACCGCCTCTTTGGCCGCGCCAATGTCGTCTGCACGCCGCATCTCGGCGCCTCCACCAGCGAGGCGCAGGAGAATGTGGCGCTGCAAGTCGCCGAGCAGATGGCCGATTATCTTATCCGCGGCGCCATCTCCAACGCCGTCAATTTCCCTGCGATTTCGGCGGAGGAAGCGCCGCGGCTGAAGCCTTTCGTGGCGCTCGGAGAGAAGCTCGGCCTCTTTGCAGGGCAGCTTGCTCGCTCCGGCGCGCAAAGTCTCTGCGTCGTCTACGAGGGGGCGATCGCGCAGCAGAAGGTCAGGGCGGTCACGGCGAGCGCGCTCTCGGGCCTTCTCGAGCCGATCCTCGACGAGGTCAACCCCGTCTCGGCCCCGGTCATGGCGAGGGAGCGCGGCCTCGTCGTGGAGGAGATCGCGCGCGAAGCGCAGAGCGATTACGAGTCGCTGGTCACCCTCGTCGCCAAGACGGCTGAGGGCGACATCAAAGTCTCCGGCACAGTATTCCATGACGGAAAGCCGCGGATAACCCGCGTGGGCGAGATCAATGTCGACGCGGAGTTCGCGCGCTCCATGATCTACACGGAGAATGACGATCGGCCAGGCTTCATCGGCCGATTCGCCGGCGTGCTCGGCGAGGCCGAAATCAACATCGCCACTTTCGCCCTTGGGCGGGACAAGCCTGGGGGTCGCGCCGTGGCGCTTGTTGCGATCGACAACGCTCTTCCCGAACGCGCGCTTTCGGCGATACGCGCCCTCCCCGGCGTCAGGCGGGCGACGACGCTCGCCTTCTAGAGCGAATCCGCAAAAGCTGACAGACTTTTGCGATGAAAATGCGCTCCAGTTTTCGATGTGGCGCGATTTCTTGTCGCTCGCAGGATTCCATGCGGGCGGAAAGCGCGCTCGCTCACGACTGTTGCAGCAGGGCCACGCTCGCGCGGAAACACGCGCGAGGCGGCTCCCCGTAGCTCTTCGCGCTTGCGAAGGCCTCGCGCCTGCGAGACAAATCGACAAGCCGCCTTGCTCGCGCCTCTTTGCGCGGCAGAGGCCTTTTCGCCATTCCTGCTGCAATCGAACAAGGGATACTCATGCGACGGCTTGTCCTTGCATCGCTCTGCTTTTTTGCCGCCTCGGACGCCTTCCTGTCGCAAGCTTATGCGCGGAACGCCGCTCCTCAGCCGGCTACCGATCCGCTGACCGAGCTGTTCGGCGGCGCGCCCGCCGCGGCCCCGCCGCCGAACGGGCCCGACGGCCGCCCGCAGGCGGTCGCCATCCCGCGCGAGATGGTCGCCTTCGACGCCGGATATGCGCCCGGCACGATCGTCATCAACACGAGCGAGCGCCGGCTCTACTACGTGCTCGGCAATGGCCAGGCGATCCGTTATGGCGTGGGCGTTGGCCGTCCGGGCTTCGAATGGTCGGGCGTGCGCCATATTTCGAGCAAGCGCGAATGGCCGGATTGGACGCCGCCGTCCCAGATGCTGCGCCGCCGCCCGGACCTGCCGCGTCATATGGAGGGCGGCGTCAACAATCCGCTCGGCGCCCGGGCGATGTATCTCTCCGGCACGCTTTACCGCATCCACGGCTCGAACGAGCCGGAGACGATCGGCCAGGCCGTGTCCTCGGGCTGCATCCGCATGACCAATGATGACGTGACCGACCTCTATGACCGTGTGAAGGTCGGCACGAAGGTGGTCGTGACGCGGTAAGAGCGCTTGGGATTTCCGAAACGGCCGGCCTAAGCCGGCCGTTTTGTTTCCCCGCGCCCGCAATGGCGGCCGATCATGCTTCGCCCGGCCGGTCCCGATCCAGCCCCTTGACCTTCAATTCTTCTTCATAAGCCGCGAAGCTCGCCTCCGCCGTCTCGCCGAGTTCCCGCAGATAGCGCCAGGTGTAGATGCCGGTGCGGTGCATGTCGTCGAAGTCGAGCCTGATGGCGTAGTTCCCGACCGGCGCGACGGCGATGATCGCGACATTGCGCTTGCCGCCCACCGTCTTTTTGTCGGAGGGGGAATGGCCCTGCACTTCGGCGCTGGGGCTGCGCACCCGCAACAGTTCGGCGCTCATTGTGAAGCTCGCCCCATCGTCGAAGGTCATACGCAAGCTGCGGCCATTGTCGAGAAGGCGGATTTCGGTGGGCCATGGTTCGGCGGTCATTGAGTCTCCGGTCGCTTCGGAAGGCGAGCGCGTCGCCAACCTGCATCGTTGCAAAGTCTTGTTGCTCGGGCATTAGTTTCGAGTCAGCGGCGATCCAGCGCAAGCTGGAAAGGGCGCCGCAAGTCGGCCACGACGAGTGGCGCGAACCTTCCGCGTCGCCAATTACAGGAATCCATCTTTGCGCCCCATCGACGACCAACCCGCCGGCCTCCTTGCGCACTGGCGCATCATTCCGCTTTACCTGCGCATTCTCGCCGGCGTGGCGCTGGGGCTGATCGCGGGCGTCCTGCTCGGGCCGGAGGCTGCGCCGCTCGCCATGCCCGCAAAGCTCGTTCTGCGCGTGCTGGGCGCCTTGGCGCCGCCGCTCATCCTGCTCGCCATCGTCCAGGCGTTGATGCGCGCCCATCTGGGCGGCCAACAGGCGCTTCGCCTCGTCACTTTGCTTCTCACCAATACGCTCGTCGCGATCGGCGTCGGCCTCTTCGTCGCGAATATCGTCCAACCCGGCGCCTGGATGACCGCCGGCCCGCCGCCGGCGCCCGCCCCCAAGGCCGAAGGCGCCGCCGACCCGTTGGCGCAGCTTTTCGACGCCGTTCCAAAAAGCATCGCCGGGCCCTTTTCGGACGACGGAACGGTGATGGGCGTCATCTTCATCGCTGTCGCCTTCGGCGTGGCCCTGCGCGGCGTCAGGCATCATGAGGTGCGCACTGTCGAGGACCTCGTGCATGTCGCGTTGACGAGCCTTGTCGCCATATTGCACTGGATCATCGACCTCGTGCCGCTTGCCGTCTTCGGCGTTGTCGCGAGCATCGTCGGCGTGAAGGGCTTTCAGGATTTCGTCGCGCTCGGCGGTTTCGTGGTCGCCGTGCTTCTCGGCCTCGCTTTGCAGGTCTGCTATTACCTGACGCGCGTGCGGCTCGAATCCTGGGTGAGGCCGCTCGACCTGCTCGAGGGCGTTCGCGATGCGCTGGTGATGGCCTTCTCGACCGGCAGCTCCACCGCGACCATGCCGGTCACCTATGAAGCGTTGCGCAAGAATGTGGGACTGCGGGAGCAATCGGCGAGCATGGGCGCGCTCGTCGGCTCCAATTTCAACAACGACGGCACCGCGCTCTATGAAGCCATGTCCGCGCTATTCGTCGCGCAATTGCTCGGCATGCATCTGACGCTCGGTCAGCAGTTCACCGTCGTGCTGACCTCGGTCATCGCCTCCGTGGGCGCTGCGGGAATTCCGGAAGCCGGTCTCGTCACCATGACCATGGTCTTCAAAGCCGTCGCTTTGCCGACCGATTACATCGCCATGCTGCTGACCGTGGATTGGCTGCTCGATCGCTGCCGCACGGCGGTCAATGTGATGGGCGACGTGACCGTCAGCTGCCTCCTGGACGGGAAGACGCGGGAAATCGAAGGCAGAGCGCATTCCGCAAGAGTTGACAGACTTTTGCGATAAGAAACGCGCTCCAGAGACTTGATTTGGCGCGATTTCTTATCGCTCGCATGATGCGAGCGGAAGCGCGCTAACTGCAGTTCGTCACCTGGTTGGAGCAGAGGCTTCGAAGCCAACCGCGCTCGCCAGCCTGCGTGTCGACGAGCGCCCAGCCGCCCGAGCAGGCGAGAACCGCCTTCGGTGAATCCCCGACATTCAGCGTCGCCTTCGACCGCTGGAACGCCGCATCGGCGTGGGGCGCCTCATAGAGCCGGCTCACAGGGAGACCGCCATTGGCATAAGCCGCTCCGACCATTGTTGCGCGCACCCAACCGCGGCCGCGATAGGGCTGCGGGGCCGTGCGCGGATAGGGCGCGTCCTCGTAGCCCGCGCCCGGTTTCCCGATGTCGTCGATCAGGAACCAGCCGTCGCGATAGCCGATGATCCGGAACTCGGATTTGTAGCTGTCCCCGCCTTGAAACTTGTACGGGGGCGGGACGACGCCCAAAATCTTGCCGGCCGTCGACGGTTCGGCGCGCACATTGAGTCCATGGGGATCACGGTCGTTCGACCAGGCGGCGATGGCGCAGGGCTCGACCCCGGCAGGCAAATTCTTGATCGATTTGCGCGCGTCCTCATCCTGGGCTCGGATGTCATCGAGAGGCTCATCGCCTGAGGCGTCCTTCTTGCGCGGCTCGATCCGGATTGCCGCGGCGGCGAGGGCGCCCTGTCGCCAGACAAGATCGGCGATAATGACGCGACCTTCCTCATAGGCGCTCCCCGGATGCGCGGGGTCGTCGCTACGCGCGCGATGGACGCCGAGGCGCCCCCGCATGGCGACGAGATCGACGCCGAGCGGTTGTCCGACAGCGAGATCGGCGGGCAATTGTTTCGCCGCCTCCCGCGCCCAGTCAAAAGCTGCGGCTGCGTTCGCCTTGTCGCGACTGAGAAGAAAAAGCTCAGGATTACGCTCCGACAGCCTCACGGCGGTCGCCGAATCTGAGGCGGCGGTCTGCGGCGCGAAGTCGAAACCGCCACCGAGCGGGTCTTCTCCGACGAGGAAGCGGCCAAGCAGCTCGAAGCGTCCCCCCTCGCGCCTGAAAAAGGCGGCGACGCGCACGGGGTAGCTTATCGGCTCGGCGCTCGAGCCTGGCTCGATGAGTTCGCCGATGGCCAGACGGAAAGCCGCCCCCTTCGTTTGAAAGTCCCGCGTTTCCGTGTTGCGGCAGGCCATATTGTCGAAGCGCCGCCCGCGATCTTCCTGAACGAGACTTTCAAGAAAAATCGGGTCCGTCCGCCAGGCGAGGCTGTCCAGCGAACAGGGCGGCGTATCCTCGGCGACCGCCGCGGCGTGGGCGACGGTCGCCAACAATGGAAACAGCGCAGCGGCGATAGCGTGCTTGATCAATTTCAGTCCCCCAATCGTCATGGCTGATTGTGCCAGCGCGCGCTTGGCTGGATCCGTGCGAGCACGCACATCGGAAAGAAGGAACTGAATCCAGGATGCGCAGGCGCGAGCCGAGGAAAGAGCGATGACGCTTCTATCCGAACTATTTCCAACCTTGCCGCCGCCATGCGGATCAGCTCCGCCGCCCGGCGATCTGCGCGCCCCGCCCAAGGCCGGCAGACGTGGTTTATGGCCGATAAACGTTGGCGTCTCGCCGACTGTGTCGAAGACGGACTCGAGGCACAAGAAGCGTACAAAGAGCGCACGAATCGGAGCCGCTTGATTCGGGCCGCGCGCTCGTGAAGAAAGCGTTACGGCTTGGAAGCAAGGAGCGGGCATGAGCGACGCGTCGACGACGATGAAAACCCTTTGGCGCGGCGCGCTGATGAAATGCCCGCGCTGCGGCGAAGGGCGCATTTTCAAGAGCTATCTCACGCGCGAAGACAGCTGCCCGCATTGCGGCGAAAGCTTCGAGGGGCTCGACGCCGACGACGGACCGGCCTGGCTCACCATCGGCCTCGTCGCCCATATCGTGGTGCCGCTGCTGATCTTCCTGGAGCAGGGCGAGCTCATGCCCTATTGGCGGGAGGCGGGGATTCTCGTCCTGGTGACGATCGTCTCCGCGTTGATCCTTTTGCCGATCTCCAAGGGCATTTTCGTCGCGGGCCTGTGGCTGATCAATCGGAAGCCCGCCTAGCGCGCTTTCCGCTGGCAGGGAATCATGCGGTTTATGAGCGGCAACGTCAGTCTCGGCCGAACGTTTCGTCGAAGGAGTAGCCTGAGCCTCGGACGGTGCGAATGGGGTCCTTTTCCCGGCCTCGGATGAGGGCCTTGCGCAGACGCCCGACGTGGACGTCCACCGTGCGCTCGTCGATCTCCGCGGACATGCCCCAGACGCTGTCCAGAAGCTGGGCCCTGGTAAAGACCCGGCCGGGCTTCTCCATGAAATATTCGAGCAGCCGGAACTCCGTCGGTCCGAGGTGAATCTCGCGGCCCGAACGGCGGACCCGGCGGGTCTCGCGGTCGAGGTCGATGTCGCCCAGCGACAGCTTGGAGGCGACGCGCTCCGGGCGGGCGCGGCGCAACAGGGCGCGCACTCTCGCCATCAGCTCGGGCGTGGAGAAAGGCTTGACCACATAATCATCGGCGCCGACGGAGAGACCGCGCACCCGCTCGGCTTCCTCGCCGCGGGCGGTCAGCATGATGATGGGCATGTCGCGGGCCGTGTCCCGCGACCGCAGGCGGCGGCAGATTTCGAGGCCCGACACGCCCGGCAGCATCCAGTCGAGGAGGACGAGGTCGGGCGGCGACTCGGCGATGCGCAGTTCCGCTTCGTCGCCATTATCGACATGCTCGACCTGATAGCCCTCGGCCTCTAGGTTGTAGACAAGCAGGGTCGCGAGCGGAATCTCGTCTTCGACGACGAGAATCCGCGGGGCGCGATCGCTCTTGCCGTCCCGGATGACAGGCGATGTGGTCGTCGTGTCGGTCATTGCGACGCTTCGCCCTCTCCGCCCAAGCTAGACGGCCGCGTTTTCGGCCGCTCGACCGGCATGGCTTCGCCGGTGACGAGATAGACGACCGTCTCCGAGATATTGGTGGTGTGATCGCCGATCCGCTCGAGGTTTTTCGAGCAGAACAGAAGGTGCGTGCAGAAGGAGATGTTGCGCGGGTCTTCCATCATGAAGGTGAGAAGATCGCGAAAGACCGAGTCCTCCAGCGCGTCGAGATCGGCGTCATTCGACCAGACGGCGCGGGCGCGCTCCTCGTCGCGCAGCGCATAGGCGTCGAGCGCGTCCTTGAGCTGCGTCGCGGCGATTTCATGCATGGATTTCAAGCCGACGATGGCGCGGGGGAGACGGGCCTCGGCGGCGATCTTGAGCGTGCGCTTGGCAATGTTCTTGGCGAGATCGCCGATCCGTTCTATGTCGCCCGAGATGCGGATCGCGGCGATGCATTCGCGCAGATCGACGGCGAGCGGCTGGCGACGGGCGATGGTGAGCACCGCCGCCTCTTCGATCTCCCGCTGCAGCGTATCGAGCCGGACGTCGCTGGCGACCACCTTCTTTGCGAGGTCGACGTCGAGGCTGGACAAGGCGTCCATGGCCTCGGCGAGCATTTTTTCCGCAACTCCGCCCATTTCGGAGATGCGACGTCCCAGCGCCTCGAGATCGCGGTCGTAGGACTTGACGATATGGTCATTCATCGCTCGTTCCTCAGATGAGCTTCAGCCGAAGCGGCCGGTGATATAGTCTTGGGTGCGCTTTTCCCTCGGCCGGTTGAAAACGTCGTCGGTGTCGCCGTATTCGACAAGTTCGCCCAGATACATGAAGGCCGTATAGTCGGAGACGCGGACGGCCTGCTGCATATTATGGGTCACGATGGCGATGGTGTATTGAGACGAAAGCTCCTCGATCAGCTCTTCGACCTTCGCTGTCGAGATCGGGTCGAGCGCCGAGCAGGGCTCGTCGAACAGGATCACCTCGGGCTGCACGGCGACGCTGCGTGCGATGCACAGGCGCTGCTGCTGGCCGCCGGAAAGGCCGAGGCCGCTCGCCTGCAGCTTGTCCTTCACCTCGTCCCAAAGCGCGGCGCCGCGCAGCGCCTCCTCCACGCGCGCGTCCATATCGGCGCGCGACAGCTTTTCATAGAGGCGGATGCCGAAGGCGATGTTCTCGTAGATCGACATCGGGAAGGGCGTCGGCTTTTGGAAGATCATGCCGACGCGGGCGCGCAAGGCGTTGAGGTCGATCGCCGGATCGAGAATATTCTCGTTGTCGAGCAGCACCTCGCCCTCGGCGCGCTGACCCGGATAAAGATCATACATGCGGTTCAGCACGCGCAGCAGCGTGGACTTGCCGCAGCCCGACGGGCCGATGAAGGCCGTCACCTTGTGCGTATGCAACGGCAGGGAGATCGACTTCAGCGAGCGCGTCGCGCCGTAATAGAAATCAAGGCTGCGCACGGAGATCTTGGTTGCGGGGTCTTTCACCTGAGCGGGGGCGTTCATTTCGACTTTCTCCGGCCGGCGCTGAGCGCGCGGGCGATAACCGACAGAGCGAGAACGGCGAGCGTTATGAGCAGAGCGCCCGTCCAGGCGAGCTGCTGCCAGTCCTTGTATGGCGACAAGGCGAACTGGAAGATGACAACCGGCAGACTTGCCATCGGCGTGCCGAGGTCGGTGCTCCAGAATTGGTTATTGAGCGCAGTGAACAACAGCGGCGCGGTTTCGCCCGAAACGCGCGCGACCGCGAGCAGAACGCCGGTTACGAGACCAGCCTTGGCGGCGCGATAGGCGACCCTGCCGATGACGAGGGCGCGTGGGGCGCCGAGCGCGGCGGCGGCTTCACGCATCGAGCCGGGCACGAGAAGAAGCATGTCCTCGGTCGTGCGCAGAACGACCGGGATCACGAGCAGGGAGAGGGCGACGGCGCCCGAGATTCCCGAGAAGTGCCCCATCGGCGCGACGAGCAGCTCGTAGACGAAGAGGCCGATGACGATGGAGGGGGCGCTGAGCAGAATGTCGTTGATGAAGCGCACGACCGTCGTCAGCTTCGAGTAACGACCATATTCGGCCATATAGGTGCCGGCGAGCATGCCGAGGGGCGTTCCGATGGCGACGCCGATAACGGTCATGATCAACGAGCCGACGATGGCGTTCAACAGGCCTCCCTTGCTTCCGGGCGGCGGAGTCGTCTGGGTGAAGACGTCGGGCGAAAGACCGATAACGCCTTGGTAGAGAAGCGCGACAAGAATGAGCAACAGCCAAGTGAGGCCAAAGATTGCGGCGGCCCAGGCGAGGGCCCTCGCCGTCGAGTTGCGCCGCCGGCGCGTGGCGTAAAGCGACATGGCGCTGGCTCCTTAGGCCGATTTCTGCTCGATGCGCATCAGCATGTAACGCGCGATCGCCAGAACGATGAAGGTGATGACGAAGAGGATGAGGCCGAGCGCGATGAGCGAAGAGGTGTAAAGATCGCCCACGGCCTCGGTGAATTCATTGGCGATGGTTGCGGAGATCGTCGTGCCCGGCGCGAGCAGCGAAGGCGAGACCTTATGCGCATTGCCGATGACGAAGGTCACCGCCATGGTTTCGCCCAGCGCGCGGCCGAGACCCAGCATGACGCCGCCGATGACGCCGACGCGCGTATAGGGCAAAACCACATAGCGCATCATTTCCCATGTGGTGCAGCCGATGCCGGTCGCCGCTTCCTTTAGAACCGGCGGGACGGTCTCGAAGACGTCACGCGAGATCGAGGCGATGAAAGGCAGCACCATGATGGCGAGGATGAAGCCCGCCGTCAGCATGCCGATGCCATAGGGCGGACCGGCGAAGAGCGTCGACAGAACGGGAATGTCGCCGAAGAGCGAGATCAGGGCCGGCTGCACATGGGTTTGCACGAAAGGCGCAAAGACGAAGAGGCCCCAGATGCCGTAAATGATCGAGGGGATGCCCGCCAGAAGCTCGATGGCGATTCCGATCGGCCGGCGTAGGGCGTGGGGGCAAAGCTCGGTCAGGAAGGTCGCAATGCCGACGCCGACGGGCACGGCGATGAGCATGGCGATGATCGAGGTGACGAGTGTGCCGTAGATCGCCGGAAGCGCGCCAAAATTGTCGGTGACCGGGTTCCAAGCCTGCGAGAACAGGAAGCCGAAGCCGAAAGCCTTGATCGCCGGCATCGAGCCGTGGACGAGCGAGACGATCACGCCGCCGAGGATGAGGAGCACGATAACCGCAGCGGCGCGCGTCACCTGGAAGAAGATCCGGTCGAGCAAGGCAATGCTCGAAAGCGCCTTGGCGCGGTCGGCGACCGCTGTCCGGGATGCGGCTTCTTCCATGGTTATATCCGACATATTGCCCGCTCCATTCGATTCACGCCGGGTGGGTTCGCTCGTCGTCATCCGGTGCTCCTGACGGACGCTGGCTCCTTTGAGCCGGCGTCCGTGGTTGGTCGGCCGCTCTTGCCGCCGGCCTGACGGCGCGCGGCAAGTGCGGCGCAGCGACTTAGCGCGCTTTCCGTTCGCATGGAGTCATGCGAGCGATAAGAAATCGCGCCAGATCAAAACCTTGGAGCGCATTCTTGTCGCAAAAGTCTTTCAACTTTTGCGGAATGCGCTCTAGTGGGCCAGCGGCTTGCCGTCCGCGCCCTTGACGTTGGCCCAGCTCTTCTTAATGAGTTCGACAACCGTCTTCGGCATGGGGATGTAGTCCAGCTCTTCCGCAGCCTTGCCGCCCTTGGCGAAGGCCCAGCCGAAGAACTTCAGCGCCTCGGTGGCGGCGGCCTCGTCCTTGGGCTCCTTGGGGATGAGGATGAAGGTCGCAGCCGTGATCGGCCATGACTTGGCCCCCGGCTCATTCGTCAGGATCTCGTAGAAACCGGCGGCATGCGACCAGTCGGCGCCAGCGGCGGCGGCCTGGAAGCTCGCCATCTCCGGCGCGACCAGCTTGCCGTCCTTATTGATCATCTTGGTGTGGGTCAGCTTGTTCTGCTTGGCGTAGGCGTATTCGACATAGCCGATCGCGCCCTTGGTGTTGGCGACGTTGTTGGCCACGCCTTCATTGCCCTTGGCGCCGATGCCGGCCGGCCACTCGACCGCCGTATTCTCGCCGACCTTGCTCTTCCAGTCCTCGGAGACCTTCGAGAGATAGTTGGTGAAGTTGAAGGTGGTGCCCGATCCGTCCGAACGATGAACGACGACGATCGGCGTCGCGGCGAGCTTGGCCTTCGGATTCAGCTTCTTGATGGCGGCGTCGTCCCAGCTCGTGATCTGGCCGAGGAAGATCTTGGCGACGGTCGGGCCGTCGAGGACCAGGTCTCCCGGCTTGACGCCGTCGAGATTGATGACCGGCACGATGCCGCCGATGACCTGCGGCCACTGGATCAGCTTGTCGGCGTCGAGCTCTTGCCCAGTCAGCGGCTTGTCGGTCGCGCCGAACGTCACGGTGCGGGCCTTGATCTGCTTGATGCCGCCGCCGGAGCCGATCGACTGATAGTTGAGGCCGTTGCCGGTCTCGGCTTTATAGGTCTCCGCCCATTTGGCGTAGATCGGATAAGGGAAGGTCGCGCCCGCGCCGGAAATGTCCAGCGCCAGCGCCGGGCTCGTCACCGCCGCGCCGGCCACGGCGGCGAAGGCCGCCGTCGCGACGGCGACGCGTTTCAAAAGGTTGGAGATCATTTGTGGATCGCTTTCAGCTCGAGAACAATAGAAGGGCGCCGGGCGCCTGTCACAGCCCAGTTTCTAACGATGGGGCAATAGAGTTTTGTGACATCAAAATTACGATATTATGACATAAGATAGCCTTGATTTTTGCCTGTGTTATCAAATGACTAACGTCATGTCTTTTGGGCGCCCGCGTCGATGGCGGGCAAAATCACTCGAAACAGCGAGCCCTCCCCGAGCGCGGACTCGATGCCCAGCCGGCCCCGATGGCGCAGCACAATGTGCTTGACGATAGCGAGGCCGAGCCCTGTGCCCCCTTTCGCGCGGCTCTTGCCGGCGTCGACGCGATAGAAGCGCTCGGTCAAGCGCGGAATATGCTCTTGCGCAACGCCCGGCCCGTGGTCGCGAACGGAAAGAACGGCGGTGGCTCCTTTTCGAACGAGGGAGATTTCAACCGCCTTCGGGCCGTCTTCGCTGCGGCCGTATTTCAGGGCGTTTTCGATAAGATTCTCAGGAATGCGGGCCAGCTCGTCCCTGTCGCCCGGAACGATGACGTTGGGCTCGAGATCGAGCGCCAGAGGAATATCGTTTTCTTCCGCCATGGGCGTGAGCGTGTCGACGATATGCGCGAGCAGCATGGTCAGGTCGACCGCCTCCGCCGGCCGCACATGCATATGCTGCTCGATGCGCGAGAGGGAGAGAAGGTCGTCGACGAGACGCGCCATGCGCTGGGCCTGCTCGCGCATGATCCCCAGGAATTTGTCGCGAGCGGCGGGATCGTTTTTGGCCGGACCCTGCAGCGTCTCCACAAAGCCCAGGAGAGAGGCGAGCGGCGTGCGCAGCTCATGGCTGGCGTTGGCGACGAAATCGACGCGCATGCGTTCGACGCGGTGCGCTTCGGTCAAGTCGCGCAGGCTGATCATCGCGGCAGTCTCATAGCCCGGAAAACGGATGGGCGCGATATGCGCCTCGAACCAGCGCTCGAGCGGAAGGCGCTCCACCCATGAGGCCTTTTCCGCGTTTCCGCCGGCGAGCACGCGCATGGCGGCGTCGAGCATATCGGGCGACCGCAGGCTCCGAGACAAAGGCTCGCCAATGCGCAATGTCGGCGCGAGGATGCGCGCCGCGCTGTTGAAGGCAAGCGCATGAGTCTCCGCATCGATGATGAAGACAGGCTCGGGCAGCGCGTCGATCACTGGGCCGAGCATATCTTCCGCGGGCCATCTGGGGTGCGTCATGGAGGCGTGCCCTCAGCCCAACGTCAGGGCGTTCTTTCCTCGATAATGCGCGCGACCGCCTCGCGCAATGCGCCCCAGCGGCGTGCGCCCTCGTCGGCGCCGAGCATGGCCAGAGCGACGATAAAGGGAAGGAAGTAATAGATGAGGCGGAACAATAACAGCGAGGCGAGAACGCTTTCCTGCGATCCGCCTGGCATCGCGTGGAGCATTGTCGCCTCGAAGACGCCGAGGCCGCCGGGGGCGTGGCTGACAACGCCCAGAATGCAGGCGAAGACGTAAATCGCGAGGAACGCCGTATAGTCGAGCTGGATGCTTTGCGGCAGCAGCATGTAAAGCACGGCCGAAGCGGCGCACAGATCGGCGGCGCCGACGATGAGCTGCTCGACCGTCGCAAGGACGCCGGGCAGTTGCAGGACATGGCCTCGCAGGCGTATGCGCCGCGGCTCGAGCGCGACCCACGCGCCATAGCCAGCGACCGTCGCGAGAATAAGAACGCCGAGCGCGACATGCAGCGCGATGGGCAGATGATCCAGCGCGGCGAGCGTTTCCGCCGCTTTCATCAGGGCGAAGCCGACAACGGTCGTCATTCCGAGCCAGAAGGTGACGCCGGTGATCACCGTGAGATTGGCGACCTGCAGCGCACTCATGCCGACGCGCGAATAGATCCAGTAGCGAACAGCCGCGCCGGTGACGATCGGAAAGCCCAGATTGAAGGAGATGGCGTAGCTCGCGAAGGAGGCGAGCGCCGTGACGCGATAGGGAGAGTAATGGCGAATCTGGCGAAGGGCCGAGACGTCATAGCCGGTGAGCGCAAAATAAGAGAGAACCGTAAAGAAAAGCGCCGCCAATATCTGGCCGCCGCTCGTCGCCTTCAGCGCTTCGACGACATCCCCGAAGCTGACATGCGAGAGCACATTGGCGAGGATATAGGCGGCGACCCCGAAGAGCGCGAGGCTGGCGAGAGCGCCGAGAATGTGGGTCGCGCCGTGGGGGAGTCGATCCTGAAGCGTTTCCAGAAAGGTCTTGCGCCGGACGACGGCCGGCAGGCCCGATTGTGACGAAATGGCGAGGTCCTCGTCTTGTTGCATCTAACGCTCGTTGGGAGTGGCGGCCGGTTTGCAACCGGATCGCAGCCCCGTGACTTCGTCCTCCAAAAGATGACGCCAGAATGACGGACGACCGCCTTTTAGCTTGGGCGCGGCGCCGGCGAAGTCAAGGGCCCTTACGACAGGCCATGCACGAACCAGCGGGGACGGTCGGTCTCCCGCCCGTAAAGACCTTCGCGGAAGAGCCAGAACAATTGTCCGTCCCTGTCCTGGGCGTGAAAATAATCCCGCGTGAGGCCGTCCGGCGCGTCGCCCCACCAAGGGGGCGCGATGCGCTCAGGCCCTTCGAAAGCGACGACCTCGCGCAGAACGCGCCGCCAGCGGAATTTGAGCGGCGGACCGTCGGGAAAAAGCGCGATGGCCTCGATCGGCTCGGGGCGCTCGAAAAGCCTCAGGGGGCGCATCGCTTCCTGCGCCGGGAAAGGCGCCGGCGGCCCAAATGCGGCGGGAATGGCGGCCACGGCGAATTCCGGCAGATGCGCGGCCTCTGGATGGAGCCGCAAGACGCGACGCAGGCCGAGCCGCGCGCCGAGCCGGTCGAGAAGGTCGCCGAGGTCCGCGTCGTCATGGGCGCCGCGCGGCGGCGGAGCAAGATTCGTCTGGGCAGCTCCGGCGCTTTCGACGTCGGTCGCCGAGAGCCGCAGCACGTCGAAGCCATAGCCTGTATCGAGTCCTTCCTCCGCGACCGCCGAAAGCCGCTCGACGAGGAGCGCGGCCAGGCGGGCGGGCTCGTGCAGCGGCCGGCTCGTTCCCGCCGCAATGCGTTTCACCGCGCCGTCGACCCGGTAGAAGACGGCTTCAAGCCGCCGCGCGCCGACGCCGGCGCGTTCGAGCATGGGGCAGAGATCGGCGCAAAGGCGCTCGAGCGTCGTCTCGAGATCGGCCTGCCGCGTCAGCCCGTCGGGAAAGCGCCGCTCGGCGATGAAGGCGGGCGCCTCGAAGCGGGGGGTAATGGGGTCGCGGGTGCGGCAGGTCAGCGCGTCGAGCCGCGTGAGCGCCTCCTTTCCAAAGCGGGCGGCGAGCGGGCCGCGCGGGCGCTCGAGAAGATCGCCGAGGCGGCGAAGGCCGGCGCGCCGCATGCCGGCGAGGGCTTCCCCTTCCAATTCCAGCGCCTCTATGGGGAAAGCGGCGACAAGGCGGTCGAGTTCTTCCTGCCCGGCGTCCGAGGCGACGTTGCGCACATTGGAAAAGCGTGCGAGCGCCCGGGCGAGCGCGGGCCCCGGCGCGATCGCCGCGCGGGCGGAAAAGCCCAAGGCGCGCAGGCGGTTTTCGATGTCGTCGAGAAGCGCCGCCTCGCCGCCGAAAAGATGGGCCGCGCCTGTGACGTCGAGCAGCACGCCGTCGGGCGGATCGGGGGCGGCGAGCGGCGTGAAGCGGCGGCTCCAGTCGGCGAGCCCCTCGACGAGCGCGGCGTCGGCTCTGGGGTCGGCCTCGGCAAGCGCCAGGGCGGGGAAGCGCGCGCGGGCGTCCGCGACCGCCATGCCGGGCGCAAGGCCGCGTTTCTGCGCCCCCGCGTCGACGGCGGTCAGGCGCTCCGCGCCCTTGACGCGGGCGTAGAGGGCGAAGGCCTCAGGCGCGGCGCCTAGAGCGCGCTGCGAAAAAGTGGGAACCGGTTTTTCGCATGGCGCGCGCTCTAAACCTTTAGAAAGGTCCAAGCGTCGGCGCAGCAAGCGGTCGGTCGGGAGCCTCGGCAGGAAGACGCTCAGGAAACGCATGACGAAACGCTACTCTGTCAGGATCGAAGGCGATCTCGCGCCATTGCGCCGGATCGAACGCGCCCAAGGCGCCGAGAAGGCCCGCGCGGGCCTTCAGGACCCGCAGCCGCCACAGGAAGGGCGCCATGAGGGAGAGCGGCGGGCGCGCCGAGGGGAGCGCCGGCGAAGGGGCTGGTCTGGCGGCGATCTCGACGCGCAATTCGGCGGCGCTGGAAAAACGCGCGGCTTCCGCCCCCTGCGCTGCGAGAACGCCCAGCGCGCCGCCGCGCCGCGCGGCAAGCAGCAGGCGCCGCGAGGCGGCGAGGTCATAAAGGCGGGGCTCAAGGAAAGTCTCGGCGACGACCGCCGCGCAGGCCGGGCTTTTCAAGGCCTCCTCCATGGCCCAGAGCGCCTCGCGCGGCCGCCGGACCCGAACCAGCGCGAAGCGGGACAGATCGACGCCCGCCGCCGCGAGGCCGCGCCCATAGGGCAGGCCGAATTCGCGCGCGCTCATATCCTCGACGATGAAGAC
>DATBRF010000007.1:0-27299 GCA_036560425.1 Methylocystis sp.
CAGCGGGCGAGCGGGAAGCTTTCCACGTCGCGCTCGAGATGCGCGAAGACCCGATAACGGCGCTCGTCCTTCAGACGGGAGACGGCCGCCTCGAAATATCGCCGATACACCATCTACAGAACCCTCGATCCTTGATGCCCACGACGTTTTTGATTTGCATTCACGCTGCAAAAATTCCGTGTCGGGATGGAGAGCGGGGGCGCGAGAGATTCCCGCGCCCCCGCCATCGCGCCATCGTGAGGAAACTGGGGGTCGATGGCGAGATGTTTCATCACCGAGACATAGAGACAAATTCTCGGCGGATGTCCTTGGATTTGGCTAATTGAGCGTCACTTATTTATCCTCGAACGCCGCAACTCATGTGCTATGGCGCAGCGAACAAAAACGCCACCGGGCCAGCCAATCCGCCAAGCACGAAAAGAAGTCCGCGCAGATGCTGGTTCTCAATCGGAATCAGACCCTGCCCTTCTTGTCGCTGTCTCAGGTATTCCGAATAGCTTTCGTTCGTCTCGGTATCTTGTGCAGGGGACAAGACAGCCGACGAATGCGGCCGATCATGCTTAGCCGAGCCATTTCTGGGCAAGGCTTCGGCGAGTTGCGCTGTGCTACATACAATCAAGAGCACAAGAAGACGTTTCATCGATGAGCCTCCTTTGAAATTTTCGGAAACGAGCGACCGACAAGAGCGCCGGTTCCCTTTCCCGAACTTCCTGCCACGCCCGACTCCACTTGGCGACTTGCCGTTAGCGTGAATCTCCAATGTGCGTGGCGTCCTACTGAGCGCGGTGACCTATCTTGATCAGCCGCCGAGATGTTCTTTCCCGTGAAGCTGCCCATTAGATGCGTCTCGCGATCGGGTTCTTACCCGGAAAGAAAATTTTTTATTCTGTTTCGTTTGGTGGTTTCGTTCTCTCTTTTTGGAGAAGCGCTCGATGAAATTGCGTATCTTAAATCGCGGCGTCAGCGGCCTCGATCGCCTTGCGCACGCCCGTTCCCTTGTGCACTTTGTTTGGAGACCTACGGCCGTGAAAGCGCAGGATTGGGAAATTATTCGTCGATCTCAATTATTCGAGAGGTTGTCCGACGCTGCTGTGAGGACGCTTATCAACACGCAATCGCTCGATGAGCTTGCGAGAGGCGCTGTGCTTTACCGCCGGGGCGAGTCGGCGAAAAATGGTTTTCTGATCCTTGAAGGCGTCGTAAAACTGTTTCGTGAAGAGAGACCTTCGTCGGGAGCCCTGCTCGCGATTCACGGGCCCGGCTCGGCGCTTTTTGTCGGCGAGGCGCTTGCCGGCTCCGTTTTGAGGACGACCGCCGAAGCCGTTACGCGCGCCCGCGTTCTCGTTCTCGACGCCGACCGAATGCGCGCGGCGCTCGCCACGGACCCGAAAATGGCCCGCGCCATGCTGGCCGCGGCCGCGCTTAATATGCGTCAGTTGATCTTCCACATCGAGGAGCTGAAAACGAAGACGGCGCCCGAGCGGCTCGCCGATTTCATTCTTGGCCTCTCCGGAGCGCGCGCCGGCTCCGACGAAGTCGCCCTACCTTGTGAGAAGCAGCTCATCGCCGAGAGGCTCGGCATGACGCCGGTCAGCCTTTCCCGCGCCCTGAGCCAGCTCGGAATGCATGGCGTCAGCGTGCGTCGCGACAAGATCGTGATCCACGACGTCGCCGCGCTACGCGCCTTCGCCTCCTGATCCGCGCGCGTCGACGTCCGCATAAGCGCACAAAGCAGCAACATCGGCGATAGCGACGCGTTCGCGCCGCACCTCGACGCCAAAACGCCCTAAAGCGGCGAAAGCGCGCGACAAGGTTTCCGGCGTCATGCCGAGCCGCGCGGCGAGCAGCGCCTTGTCGTGCGGCAGGACAATCGTAATCGCGCCCTTCCGCGCATCTGTCTGGCGGATCAGGAAACCCGCGACGCGGCGCGGAGCGGCGAGCAGCTTGAGGCCGGCGACGTCTTCGGCGAGCCGATCGGTATGAGAGACGATGGAGGCCAGCATGGCGACCGCGAGACTGGGATCGTCCGTCATCGCCGCGTCAAACCCCGAGGCGTCAATTTCGAGCAATCTTGCTGCGCTCGCCGCCTCCGCGCTCGCCGGATAACGCCCGTCGAGAAACATCACCGGCTCCGCGAAACTATCCCCGCGCGTGAAGACGCCGACCACCGCCTCGTCGCCCGCCGCCGTAATCCGGTAAAGCTTCACCCAGCCATCGAGAACGACATAAAAGGCCTTGGCGCGATCGCCCTGCGCAAAAATTTGCCGCCGCGGCTCGACGAGCATCGGCCGGCGGCCGGCGATGAGACGGCGCGTCTTCTCCGCCGGAAGCGCGCCAAATAGCGGGCAGGACAGAACCACGCGCCAGTCCGCCTGGCTCAACAGCGCTCCGCCCATTTCCGTACGAGTGTCCATCGCTTTCCATAACATCCGACGCTCGCTTCGCAACCGTCAAGGCGCAAGCCGGGACGACATGCGACGGGAAAGCCGACGTCGCCAAGAGGAGGTTGGCAAATGCAGGCACAAAAAACCCTCGCGCTTCGCGCTATGACGGCGCTCGCGGGGCTATCGCTCCTTCCCATCGTCGGTTTTGTCGCGCTCGACATTTGGACAGGGCGGCGATGCGCCGAGTCGACTGTCGCAACAGGAAGACTCGACGGCGCGATCGCCTGGCGCATCAGCCGCATCGACTGCAAGGACGTCGCGTGGCCATTCTACGACGTTTCGGTGGGCGCGGAGGGACACGCCCTCGCGACGGCCATGACGAGCAGGGGCGCGCCTGTTCCATTGGGCGTGCGGCGGCTCGGAACGGACGGAATTGGCGTGACGCTCGACCGTCCTTGGCGGGGCGAAACGGTCGTCGCCATCCGCCTGCGCCGCACGGGCGGACCGGCGGAGCGGATCGAACTCACAGCCCAGGAGCCGTAAGACGCCGGTTCAGGCGACGACATGTCGGTACATCGCGGGCAAGGCCTCGACGAGCCTGGACGCGTCCGGCACGATCGCGAAGCCGTTCTGGCCGAAAATATATGGCACGTAATTCTGCGCGCGCGCATCGATCGTGACGGCGAACACCGCTT
Source organism: Methylocystis sp. (assembly GCA_036560425.1). Classification (GTDB taxonomy): domain Bacteria; phylum Pseudomonadota; class Alphaproteobacteria; order Rhizobiales; family Beijerinckiaceae; genus Methylocystis. The sequence continues at coordinate 3,080 of DATBRF010000007.1, forward strand.
GCCCCAGACGCCGCGCCTCGATGACGGCGCGCCGTGTGTCCTCGATTCCGCGGCGGCCTTCATAATGGTCGAGATCGTTGGGTTTGCCGTCGGTGATGACAAGCAGAAGGTGACGCGCCGCCGCGCGTCCGGCGAGATGCGCAGAAACATGCCGGATCGCGGCGCCAAGGCGGGTGTAAAATTTCGGCGCAAGCCCCATGATGCGTCGGCGCACAGTCTCGCCGTCCTTCTCGTCGAATTCCTTGATCCGCTCCACCATCACGCGCTCGCGCTTCAGGGACGAAAAGGCGTGAACCGAAATCTGGTCGCCGCAGGCCTCGACGCCGCCGACGAGCGCGACGAGCGCCTCGCGAGCGATCTCAATTACGGGACGGCCAGAGACGGCGCTTTCGGTCGAGCGCGAAGAGTCGAACAGCACGGAGACCGCGAGATCACGCTCGTCGTCGCGAATAGCGCAATAAAGCCGATCGCCGGCGATGCCCGAAGCGACAAGATCGCAATGCGCCCGCACCGCTTCGTCGAGATCGAGATCAAAACCGTCTGGCTGACGCCGCAGGACGCGCCGACGTGGCCTCAGCGCCTCAAACTGGCGCTTGACCGCGGCGATACGCCTGCGAGTCGCCGGCTTTTCCAGCGGCTCTGTCGACCCTTCTGCCGGGCGCCGCTCCTCGACGCGCACATGCGCCGGCTGATAGGCGCCGGTCGTCCAATCCCATTCGGGATAAAGCGTCTCGCCGACCAGCGCGCGGCGGTCCACGTCGCGCGGCGCAAGATCGAGATGGAACTTCAGTTTCGTTTTAGAGGATTGTGAATGCCGGGCGAGAGAAACTTCGTCGAGATCCTCGGCAGCCTTGCGGGCCTTGTCTTCCTCATCGTCCTGGACCGATCGGTTGACGTTCAGGAAGTCGATCACCGACAGGATCGCTTCAAAGCGATGCAGAATGAAGCTGTCCTTGCGATCGGCCTGTTCGGCCTTGCGCCGCATCGCCCGCAGCGTCTTCTCGCTTCCTTGCGCCGTCCCCGCCGGCGGCGCGGCGTCGTCCTCGCTCTCCGGCGCGTTTTCGCTTGGACGCGGCGGCGAGAGCAGCGGCCAGAGCGCAACGGGACGAAACGGCTTATATCCCTCGACCGCGCACAACGCCGAAAGCTCCGCTCCCGCGCCGCGGCTCGCCTCGATGAGCGGCCCGCAGGCGGTCTGGTCCTGCGCCAGAAGCGCGCGGATCGTCCTTTCAATTTCCGCTTCCTGCGGCGGCAGATCGATCGACGGACGAATGGCGAGGAGCGCTTCGCCGAGCGCAGCGCGCAGCGGCCGCAGGCCTGGGCAGGCGGCGAGCAGCGCACGCTCCGCGCGCACGGATTCGCGCAGCGTCGCGACATCGCTCTGAAGCGCGTCCGCGGGCGACTCCGACGGAGCGGCCAGGAAAGCGGCGACCGCCGCAAGCCAGCGATAGAGCCCGCGCGATAGCGCAGCGTCCGCAAAGAGCGCGATCGACGCCGGCAGCGCAAGGCGGCGCCCATCGTATTGCGCATGAACGACATGATCGACGTCGCGGGCGAGACGCGCGCGCTGCGAAAACCGGTTCCCCGCGACGTCGGTCGCAACGGGCAGGAGCTCCGCGCCCACGGGGCCGCCGAGCGCGCGAAACAGAATGTTCGCCGGGCCGCGCATCTCCTCGAAAGAGACGGAGGCCTCGGGAAAATTCGGCTCCGCGCCGACGCCGCGCACAAGATCGTGCCAGACCTCTCCGACCGCCTCCTCGGGCTCCCAGAAACGCGGGATGCGCATCGCCCTGTCCTCAGCCGAAGACCGCGACGACGAGATCATCCAGCCCACGCCTGACCTCGGGATCGTCGGTGAGCGGTTCGATGATCGCGGCGCGGATCGCGTCCTCGATACGGGCGCCCGAGACGATGAGCGTCGCGCAATAAACGAGAAGACGCGTCGACGCGCCTTCTTCGAGGTCGCGCCCCTTGAGCTTGCGCGTGTGGCCCGCGAGCGCGACGAGCCGCTCGGCGCGCATCGGATCGAGACCGCTTTCGGCCGCAACGACTTCCGCCTCGATCGGCGGCGGCGGATAGCTGAATTCGATCGCCACGAAGCGCTGGCGCGTCGAGGGCTTGAGGTTCTTGAGAATGTTCTGATAGCCAGGATTGTATGAGACGACCAGCATGAAGCCGTCCGCGGCCTCGAGCGTCTCGCCGGTGCGTTCGAGCGGAAGGATGCGGCGATCGTCGGTCAGCGGATGTAACACCACGGTCACGTCCTTGCGCGCCTCCACCAGCTCGTCGAGGTAGCAGACGCTTCCCTTGCGCACGGCGCGCGTCAAAGGCCCGTCCTGCCAGACAGTTTCACCGCCGCGAATCAGCCAGCGGCCGGTGAGATCGCTCGCGGTGAGATCGTCGTGGCATGAAACCGTCGTCAGCTCCCGCCCGAGCCGCGCCGCCATATGAGTCACAAAGCGCGTCTTACCGCAGCCCGTCGGCCCCTTGATCAGGAGGGGGAGACGATGACGCCAGGCCTTCTCGAATAACGCGCACTCATCGCCGACTGAACGGTAGAAGGGGATGCTGCGCTCGATGGAGGCGCCTGGCGTCATCGCGTTCATGTTTCTCTTCCTTATTCCGCCGGCGACAGCGAGCCCTCGATGGCCTCGCGTGTTTCACTCTTGGGTCCGAGCGTCGCATAGACCCACATCAGAACGCCGACGACCACGACGACGCCAGCGCCGAGGCGCATCCAATAGAAGACGGAGAGCTGATCCTGCACGTCCATGTAGCTCATGCCGAGCACGCGCTGGAGGTGCGTCTGGACCACGCCGGCGAAAGTGAGCGTGAAGGTCATGAAGGCCATGGCGCTCGAGATGACCCAGAAGGACGCCATGTTCAGAACCTGATTATAGGGATTGACCCGGAAGATATGGGGGAAGGCATAGGTCATGATCGCCAGGTTCAGCGTTACATAGGCGCCATAGAAAGCGAGATGGCCGTGCGCCGCCGTAATCTGGGTGCCGTGCGTGTAGTAGTTGATCGGATGCAATGTATGCATCAGCCCCCAGACGCCCCCGCCGAAGAAGGCGAGCACGGAACAGCCCAGCGCCCAAAGCAGAGCCGCCTTGTTGGGATGGTTGCGGCGACCCTTCCAAACCATCAAGAAGCTGAAGACGACCATCGCGAAGAAGGGGACAACTTCGAAGATAGAGAAGATCGAGCCGATCCATTGCCAATAGGCGGGCGCGCCGATCCAGTAATAGTGGTGACCGGTGCCCATGATGCCCGAGAACAGCGCAGTGGCGACGATCACGTAGAGCCATTTCTCGATCACTTCGCGATCGACGCCCGTGAGCTTGAGCATGATGAAGGCGAGAACGGAGGCCATCACGAGTTCCCACACGCCCTCGACCCAGAGATGGACCACCCACCACCAATAAATCTTGTCGAGCACGAGATTGGCGGGATTGTACAGCGCGAAGAGGAAGAACAGCGCAATGCCCCACAAACCGAGCAGAAGCACATTGGTGATCGCCGTCTTTCGGCCCGCCAGCACGGTGATCGAGATGTTATAGAGGAAGATCAGCGCCGCGACGACGATGCCGAGCTTCACCCACAACGGCTGCTCGAGAAACTCGCGGCCTTCGTGAATGCGAAAGATATAGCCGACGACGGCGCCGAGGGTTCCGGCCAGCAGGATGACCAATTGAACGTAGGCGAGCAACGGCGAATGAATCTCCCGCTCCGCCTCCTCGGGGACGAGATAATAGGCGGCGCCAAAAAATCCGAGCAAAAGCCATACGATTAGCGCATTTGAATGAATCATGCGCACGATGTTGAACGGCATCGCCTCCGACAGGAAGTTCGGCTGAACGTAGATCAAGCCCGCCCAGAGGCCGGCGACCACCTGCACGACGAAAAGCGCGATCGCCGCGAGCCAGTACCATTTCGCGATTTCTTGGGTTTTATATTTCATGGACGTATCCCGGATGTCATAGGCGTTTGTCGACGAACGGATCAGCCCGCCTTGTTCGGGGGCCAGTTGTTGTTCTTGATGTGGCTGACCCATTCCAGAAAGGCGGTGAGATCGTCGAGCTCCTGATCGGTCAGATGGAAGTTCGGCATTTGCCGCCGACCCGGCGTTCCGCTAGGCTGGGATAAGATCCAGCCTTTGATGGCGTCGCGGGCGCCCTGCGGGTCCTTGTCGCCGCCATAGCGCAGAAACACATTGCCGACCTCCGGCGCGAAATAGGCGCCCTCGCCAAGGAGCGTGTGACAATCGATGCAAGCATGCTTCTCCCATACACGCTTACCACGTTCGACGGCGGGGGTCAGACTGGCGTCATCGGCGGAGGTCGATTTCGCGTAAAGATGTGTTTGCGCCACGAGCCCGGCGAACAGGACAAAGAAGAAGATCGAACCGCCGAAGAAGATATTTCTCGCCGCAGATTTCGTAAGAACGTCGCCCATGCGCTGCTCCTGACAAGTTGTCGCTGCAAGGCGTTTAGTCATAGAACGGAGGGGCCGTCCTTGACGGATGATAATTCGTGGCGACGCCGACTCCGCTCGCGCGCTGCATGGCTTGCAGCCAGGCTACGGCTTCGATCTGACAACCAATTCGCGCCAGCGCGCCGCAGTTTGGCGCGCACGCGTTTGATTTGTCTCGTTGTCTTCCCCCAGGGGTCACGCCGCCCGCCATGCGCGGGAATTGGCCGGCCAAGCGCTTGCGGCTGGGGCAGGATAGATCAGCGAGCCATTCGCTTGCGGTTTCGCGGCGGGCGTCATGCGCGCAGGCTCGACGCGGCCCGGCCCCAGAATGTGAAACACGCTTTCGCCCGCGGCGATGAGATAGTCTGCGATGATCCGGCGATGGCAGCGCCACCAGAGCGCTTCGGCGCACATGATGCTGCAGCACTGGGCGTGGCCGATGTCGCGCAATTTCCCAAGACCTGACCGAAAGCTCTCGCTCATTGCAAAATCCGCGTAATTATGGAAGCTGCGCTCTCTCCAGAATGCGTTCGTCTCCGCGGGAACCTGTCGCAGTTCTCCACGCAGACCACCGAGCTCAGGGATGTGTTCGTAATTAATATGGAAACGTGAGAGCGCCATTGGCAGCGTATCGATGTTATATTGTGGGTTTCTCCGGGAGCGCGGGATCGACCGCACGTCGGCAACGAGTTGAACGCGAGAGGAATTCAGCAAAGACACGAACTCTGCAAGTGATCGCGTCGAATGGCCGACAGTGAAGAACGGCAAAGTGCATGCAGCCTCGGGCTCGTCGACCCGCTCTCTGCTCCTTACGCCAGGATCGCTTTGCGTATTGGGTCGCGCCATTCCGCTAAGCCCAGTCTGAGGCCTCCCTACTACCATGCCGGGACATCGACTTATCGCGAACAGATCAACCTCGCCTAAGGCCCCTTGCCTCGTCAACTGGTGAAGGGGCCGCTGTAGCAGTAAGATTTCGCTTGAAGAAATTTGAGTGAGAGATGCTGATGACATCCGCCACAAAGGGCGCCCTACCTCCAGGCGTAGCCAGAGCCTGCCGGGCAGTCGGCGCCTCGTTAGGAGACGCGAGCAAGGATCTTACGAAGCCGCCAAAGTGAGTTTTCGCGAGCGCTTCATCGAAGAGACGAAGCAGGCGACGACGAAGCTCATTCATGATCGGCGTTCTTTCACTCCTATTGCAAAACCAAGGGTGACTCGTCGGTCGCACGGGTCTTGCCGTGGCGGCGGCGTCAATTAATTTGACCGAAACGAAGGGCCGCGCCTCATCCCTTGCGTTCTCTTTTTATGCCCTGCGAGAGCGTTCTTACAGGAGTCGCGAAATGGCGGACGCGTATGATCTCATCGTGATTGGCACGGGTGTGGCTGCAACGACGATCGCACAGCGGTGTCGCAGCGCGAATTGGCGTGTCGCCATTGTGGACCGGCGCCCGTTCGGTGGAACTTGCATGTTGCGAGGCTGCGACCCCAAGAAGCTTCTCTGGGGCGTCGCCGAAGCCGTCGATGAAGCGCGACGCTTTCAAGGCGACGGTTTCGAAGCTCGAAACATCTCGCTGTGCTGGCCCGATCTTGCGCGGTTCAAGCGGACTTTCATCGAGAACGCGCCAAGCGCCGTCGAGGAGCGTCTGAAAGGCCTCGGCGTCGAGACGTTTCACGGCCGCGCGTGCTTTGTCGGTCGCAACAGCGTCGCCATCGACGGCGAAATGCTCACCGCGCGCCACATCGTCATCGCTTCCGGTTCGCGACCCGCTCCACTGCCGATTTCCGGAGCTGAACATCTGTTGACGAGCGACGACTTCCTCGACCTCGAAAGGCTGCCCCAGCGACTGATCTTTGTCGGGGGAGGATATATCTCTTTCGAGTTTGCCCATATCGCTGCGCGTGCGGGGGCGCAGACGACCATTCTGCACGCCGACGACAAGCCTTTGGCGCATTTCGATCGGGCGCTCGTTGGACGGCTTCTCGACAAATCGCGCCGCCTCGGAATCGATGTGCGCATGAACTGCCCTGTCGAGGGCATCGAAAAAATTGCGCAGGGCGTCAAGGTCTTCACCAAAGACGCGAGCTTTGAAGCTGACGCCGCTGTGCATGGCGCCGGTCGTGTTCCCGATATTGACGATCTCGATCTGGACGCCGGGGGAATCGAGCGAGACGGGCCGCGCCTGCGGCTCAGTCAATGGCTGCAAAGCGTATCGAATCCCGCTGTTTATGCTGCGGGAGATGCGGCGAACGCTGGTCCGATGCTGACGCCGGTTTCGGAGCTCGACGCCGAAGCGGTCGCCGAGAATCTGCTCGGTGGCGGCGCGCGGCGCAGTCCCCATTACGTAGGCGTTCCGAGCGTCGTGTTCACCATCCCGCCGCTCGCTTCGGTCGGTCAGAACGAAACGAGCGGCGACGCGCCTTCCATCCAGGTGATGGAAGGCGACGTCAGCTCCTGGTATTCTGCTCGTCGGGTGAAAGAGGACACGGCCGCATATAAACTTCTGGCCGACGCGAATAACGGCCATCTGCTCGGCGCACATATAATCGGTCCGAATGCCGAGGAAGAGATAAACATCTTCGCGCTCGCCATCCGCCTCGGCCTCCGGTTGGATCAGCTGCGGGAATTCGTGCCGGCTTATCCGTCTGAAGCAGCTGATATCCCTTACATGCTCGGATGAGAGATCCTTCTCGCCATCTCTTGAGTTGCGTGTATTCCTCGCGTGGGAGGCTTGACAAAAACGGGGGCTCTGCTCGCAGACAAGGCAATCGTCTTCACGCCGACATATGCCATAAGCGAGTCGGGCTTCCATTCCAACTCAAAGATCCGCAGACCGCCTGGCGACAAACGCGCGTCAAGAAGCATGCGGCCATAAGCCGCGCCATTTTATATCGTATCGCGATTGATTACATGTCGTGCGTCGATATATTGTCATTTTCGGGCTGTGTGGCGTGAGCAGAGGAAAGCCTCATATGACAAGTACGCGTTCTGATGCACAATTTAAGCCCGCCGCGCCGCGAAGCGCGGTAATGGCTCTCCCCTTGTTTTTTGTCCGCGGGGTCGTGCGGGTCTTCGAGATCATCCCCAAGCTTATCGAAAAGCTGGCCTTTTTGGAATGAACGTTATTGAGGCGCGTCTCAGACGATTTCAATCGACTGATTCCCCTGACATAAGAGATTTATCGCCCGTTGCCGAAAAACCGGTCGTCGAGCGCTCTTCGGCGCCAGGCTACATGGGCATGGCAAGGTTAGGCCTTGGAACCTTCCTGCATCCTATTTAGTTAGAATTTGATTGCGCGGAGAGTTGCAGCGGAATCCAGTGTCTTGTGTTTTGTGGGTGGCCTTCGTAGGCATCTTGGCTTCTCGGCGACGTTGTCGACGGCCTCGCAAGACGGATCGGCCGATAGCGGCATGCCGGCTTAAGGACTCATTTGCATTTGTTCGTTTTTAAGGCGGAAAATTATCTGAAAAGGCCGGAGATGGATCTCACGAGCGGGCATGTTTGCGGATGAAGAAAATGTCCCTTCGCAATAAAGCGCTCACGCATATGATAAACATGTTCGCCGACGGGTTGCCGCGTCTGCGTTTGGTATTGTGGGACGGAAGCACGTTCGACTTTGGGGGCGAGCCTCTGGTGACCATCACGTTGAGTTCGCCGAGCTTGTGGCGCGCGCTCCTACAGGGAAATTTCTTCCGGTTGGGAGACGGATATGTCAAAGGCGAACTCACGGTCGACGGCCGCCCGGAAGATATAATCGGGGTCGGGGTCAAGCTCGCTGAGCGGCTGGAGAGATTCCGGGCGCTCGGGGCGCTTAAACTGCTTACCTGTTTTCGCCTGCGTCAACGATCATTCGGCGAAGATGCCGCCAACGTTAGGCGGCACTACGACATCTCTAACGACTTTTTCAGACTCTGGCTGGACAGGCGCCTGGTTTATTCCTGCGCTTATTTCCGAAACGGAACGGAGAGCCTGGATCTCGCACAGGAACAAAAGCTCGAGCACATTTGCCGCAAGCTGATGCTACGGCCAGGTGAGAGCCTGCTGGACGTGGGATGCGGTTGGGGCGGCTTTCTACATTGGGCGGCGAAAAACCACGGGGTGCAGGGCTATGGAATAACCCTTAGTGAGAATCAGTTTTCGGAAGCCAAAAGGGCCCTTGCTCATTTCGGCGGCAGGGTTTCGGTTGCATTACAAAACTTCAAAGAGCTCGGAGACGACCTTGCATTCGACAAGATCGCCTCCATTGGGATGTATGAACATGTCGGCGCCTCGGCCATTTGTGTTTACTTCACGAAAATGGCGCGGATGCTCAAGCCTGGCGGCCTCTTTCTTAATCACGGCATCATCGCAGGGTCGAAGAACGGTCCAAGCGGTGGCGCATTTATCGAACGATATGTGTTCCCCGGCGGTTCGGTTTCGCCTCTATCAACGATTATTTCGGAAATAACGTCGGCCGGGCTGGAGGTCATCGATGTTGAAGATCTGAGGCCGCATTACGTTCGCACCCTAACGCAATGATCGGAACGACTCGAGGAGCATAAGGAAGCGGCTATTGAATTTGCTGGCGTTGAGACATATCGCATCTGGAGAATTTATCTTGCCGGGATGGCGCATGCGTTCGAGCATGGCTGGCTCTCAGTCGCTCAAGTTCTCTCATCAAAGCCGATGGGAGGTAGGCCCACACGACGACCTTGGACGCGAGCACATCAATATGTCTCTTGAACCGCTATTCTGAGCAAGAGCGACTCGAACTGGCGAGATGGCCGAAGATTCCCGGCGATAATCGCAGCGCGTCGAGACTTGCGGCGAGCGAGGCCGCCTCGGCCGTTTCATAGAGAGACGAAGGGTCGATGACAGCAGCCCCAAGCGCCTCTTCGAAGACCGTGCGGCTTGCGGGCGCCAAAGTTTTCGCGTCAGCCAAGTTGTCGAGGTTGGAACGGAAGATCCCCGCCGCGCTGACGGGCAGGAAGTCTTCATAGACGATCGGCTCAGCCCAAAGCGCCTGCGCGCGCAAAAGCTTCTCGACCGATCCCAACGCCGCCAATTGACCGGCGGCGCGCAATCCTTTCTCGGTGGGGCAATAGCGGAAGAAGGCCAGGCGTTCGCGCCGCATCGCGTCGACGTCATCGGGAAAAGCCCTGAAAACGTCTTCGAGCGGGAGCTCCTTGGGCGCCGCCAAAGCCTTGGCGAGCAGCCGGTCGTACAAGGCGCGCCCCTTCTCGGTCAGGGCCGCGCCGCGCTGCTCCACTTCGCCGAAGCGCGCAGCGTGCGTCCCGTAAGCGGCTTCGCCAGCTTCGTCGAAGCGGATCGCCTCCGGCTGGGCCTTGAAGCTCGTCTGACGCAACAGGATCGGGTTGCAGCGGGCGGGCGGGCCCTCGACGGAGTCCTTCGGATCGAGGCCCTGCGCCGACATCGCTCGTTGCACAGCGTCGATATCGATCGTGGCGAGCGTGAGATGGTTGATGTGCGGCCCCCTGAAACACGCAATGTCGGCGATGAGAGGATGCGCCGCGCAGAGCTTGCGATAGACAGCCATCGAGACCGTCGTCTGCGGCCGGAAGCGGAAGGTTTCGACCGCTTCCGAAACAAATTCTGCGCTTTGTTCATCGGTGAACGCGCCCTGCTCCTCGAAAAGATCGAGCAGTCTTGCACAAGCCGGGGTCAGAATGTTTCGCCGCGCGAGAATAGACTCGACCTCGGCTCGCAGCGCTTTGTCTTCAATGAGGTCGACTCGCAAGAGCGAGGTAAAGACGCGAAAGGGATGACGCCGCAGCGCATCGTCGGTAAGGGGCCTAAAGGCAGTGGAATGCACAGGGAGGCCGGCCACGGAGAGATCGTAATAGCCCACCGGCGCCATGCCCATTACGGCGAACATGCGCCTGAGCGTCGAAAGCTCCGCCGCCGCGCCAACGCGCACGGCGCCATGACATTCGACCGCGAGACGGTCCAGTTCGCCGCTGTCCTCAAGCTGTTTCCGCAAATCCGGGCGCGCGCGAAGAACCTCGCCGTTCACCGCTTCGACAAGAGCGGCCAACGCTCGATAGCGCGGCGCTTCCAGCCTGTACATCTCGGAAAGAGCCATCGCGAATTTTGCGCGGATACGATCGGGGGGAGTCATCGCGACAGGCCTCCGCTTCAAAGATCGAATTCGACGCCCTGCGCGAGCGGCAAATCCAATGAGTAATTGATGGTGTTGGTGGCGCGCCGCATATAGGCCTTCCAGGCGTCCGAACCTGCCTCTCTCCCGCCGCCGCTCTCCTTCTCGCCGCCAAAGGCGCCGCCGACCTCGGCGCCGGAGGGGCCGATGTTCACATTGACGATGCCGCAATCGGAGCCTTGCGCCGACATGAAAAGCTCCGTCTCGCGCAGGTCGTTGGTGAAAATCGACGACGCAAGGCCATGCGCGACGTCGTTGTGCATGCGCAGCGCATCGAAGAAATCACGATATGTGACCGCATAGAGGATCGGCGCGAAGGTCTCGCGCCTCGCGATGTCCGCTTGCTGGGCAAGCTCGACCAGAGCTGGTTTGACGTAATAGGCGTTCGGGAATTCATCCGCGAGAATGCGGTCGCCGCCCGTCACGACGCCTTTCGCCGACCGCGCCTCGGCGAGCGCCGCCTGCATGGCGTCATAGGCCCCGCGATCGATCAGCGGCCCGACAAGCGTTCCGCTGGCGCGCGGATCGCCGACCGGCGCGCAAGCATAGGCGGCGCGAAGACGCTGCATGAGGGGTGCGTAGATCTCTTCATGAATGAAGAGCCGGCGCAGCGTTGTACAGCGCTGTCCCGCCGTCCCCATGGCGGCGAAAGCAATGGCCCGCCCCGCAAGCTCGAGCGACGCGGACGGACAGACGATCGCCGCATTATTGCCCCCGAGCTCCAGAATCGCGCGCGCGAACCTTTGCGCAAGGCGCGGCGCGACGGCGCGCCCCATGGCGGTGGAGCCCGTGGCGGAAACGAGTCTGACGCGCGCATCGTCGACGAGCGGCGCGGCCGTTTCCTTGTTCCCGAGAATGACCCCGGAAAGCCCCTCCGGCGCCGCGCCGAAACGCGCCGTCGCGCGCATCAGCAATGCTTGCGTCGCCAGCGCCGTAAGCGGCGTTTTCTCCGATGGCTTCCAGACGAGCGCGTCGCCGCACACGAGAGCGAGCGCAGCATTCCACGCCCACACCGCCGCCGGAAAGTTGAAAGCGGTGATCACGCCGACGACGCCGAGCGGATGCCAGCTTTCCATCATCCGGTGGCCCGGGCGTTCCGAGGCTATGGTCAGGCCGTGGAGCTGACGCGAGAGACCGACCGCGAAGTCGCAGATGTCGATCATCTCCTGAACTTCGCCGAGACTTTCGGAGAGGATTTTGCCCGCCTCGATGGTGATGAGCCGGGCGAGCTCCTGCTTCGCCGCGCGCAACTCCATGCCGAACAGGCGCACAAGCTCGCCCCGGCGCGGCCCCGGCGTCGCGCGCCAGATGCGGAAGGCCGCGTCGGCTTCGGCGATAGTCTCGGTCGCCGAGGCCCTGTCAGCCGAACGCACGCGGCCGATAATCTCTCCGGAGATGGGCGAATGAACCAGCAAATCGCCGTCCTGCACGGCCGAAGCGTCGACGCCGAGGTCGAGCAGCAGCGTCAGAGTTTCCTGCGCGAGCGGGCGGATGGTCAAAGGCGTCATTGGATGCCCTCGCAATCGCGATTGCCTTGCCGATCCTTCGCGGCGGGTTGGTCCGTTCGCTTTCTGCGCCTAGATAACGGACAGTAGCGCGGCATCGCGTGACTGGAAAATAAGAGACCGCTTGGTCGGGGAAAGAGCGAGACTGTCATTCATGGGTTATCCGGCCTATGAGAGTCCGTATTGCGCTAAGAACTACGACCCCTTGCCGGTGATGCTGGCGCGTGGCGAGGGGGCGTTCCTGTGGGACGTTTCCGGACGGCGCTACATCGACATGATGAGCGCCTATTCGGCCGTCAGCCACGGCCACGCGCATCCGCGCATTGTCGCGACGCTCTCTCGACAGGCCGCGCGCCTCGCCGTGCCGTCGCGCGCCTTTTACAATGATCGGCTGGTGCCCTTTCTCGAAGCGCTGTGCAGACGCGTGGGGCTCGACGCGGCGCTTCCCATGAACAGCGGGGCCGAAGCGGTTGAAACGGCGATCAAGGCCGCGCGACGATGGGGGCTGCGCGCGAAGGGGATCGTCGAACCCGAGATCATTGTCGCAGCCGGGAATTTTCACGGCCGCACGACGACGATCGTCAGCTTTTCGACTGAAGCTGATTACCGCGAAGGGTTCGGTCCCTTTACGCTGGGATTCAACTCGGTTCCTTTTGGCGACGTCAGCGCGGCCTCGGCGGCGGTGACGCCGAAAACAGTCGCCATACTCGTCGAGCCCATTCAGGGCGAAAGCGGCGTGATCCTTCCTCCCAGAGGATGGCTCGCCGGGCTGCGGCGCCTCTGTGACGAGCGGGGGCTGTTGCTGATCGTGGATGAAATTCAATCGGGCCTTGGCCGAACCGGCGCATGGTTCGCGTTCCAGCACGAAGGGATCCTGCCCGACGGCGTGACGGTCGGCAAGGCGCTCGGCGGCGGCGTGCTGCCTGTCTCAGCCTTCGTTGCGCGCCGCGAGGTGATGGACGTGTTCACGCCGGGCTCGCATGGGTCGACTTTTGGCGGCAATGCGCTCGCCGCCGCGGTCGGCCTCGAGGCGCTCAACGTCATCGAGGAAGAAGGGCTCGTCGAACGAAGCCAAACGCTTGGCGCGCATATGCTTCGTCGTCTGCATGCGATCCGGTCGCCGGCTCTCGCAGCGGTGCGCGGCCTTGGTCTGTGGGCAGGCGCGGAAATCGAGCCGCGGTTCGCCAGCGCGCGCGAAGCTTGCGAACGTCTGCTGGAAAAAGGCGTGCTGTCGACCGCCACGCATAGAACGGTCGTTCGGCTGGCGCCGCCGCTCGTCATTGCGAAGGAAGATCTGGATCTGGCCCTCGATCGCTTTGAAGAGACATTGACGGAGATCGAAGGGAATCGGTCGCGCTCGAGCGCGGCTTGAGAAACGGAGCCTGTTCGGGCTGTTGGCGCCGCCTACGTCCGACCTCGCCGATGAGAGATCCGCCTTCTTGCGCCTGCGGGACCGTTCAGCATTCCGCAAGACCGAAGTCGAGGCGAGAGCGAGCCGGTCGCGTCGAGCAGGTACTGCAGCATATTCGCGACCGCATTTTCCCGCCGATTGCCCAAACCCCAATCCCTATTCGCCTGATCGCCTGCGCCCCCCTCCAGTTGCGTCGCAGGCGAAATGGCGGCATGTAGGGCGCAAATTTTTTCCACAGGCCGCCCGTAACGGGCCCTTATTCCAGACAGGAAAGAAATGACCGCAGCCGTCGCGACGAAACTCGATCTCCAAAGCTGGCTCGCCAACGCCAAGGAGGCGCTCGGCGCCGTCGAGGCGCTGTACAATGAAGCGCTCGCCAGCGTGCGCGCCCGCGTCACGGCGGACGGCAAGCTCTCCAACGATCTGATCGAAGCGGACCAGCACGCCGCGCACGGCCTCTCCTGGTTCGCAACCTATGTCCAGGGCCTCAAGGAGCTCATAGACTACGCCGAGCGCCTCTCCGGCGAGGGCGCCTACGGAGAAACCGAAGAACTCTTGAACCAGATCGGCTTCGCCGAGCTGCTCGCCCAGATCTATGGCGGCATTCCGATGAGCCAGGGCGAGTTCGTTCGCCTCGCCGATTTCGGTCTTGCCTCCTCGCAGGCTGCGGCCAAGCGCCCCGCATGTATCGACGCGCTCATCCTCTCCGGCAATACGCCCGCTAATCGCGCCCGCCTCGCCGAGCTGATCGACCATCATGCCGCGGCCGAGACCATCGGCGCCTCGGGCCTCGACGAGACGCTGGAGGCCATTCGCAGCGAGATGCGTAAGTTCGCGGCCGACAATGTCGTCCCCTTCGCGCAGGAATGGCACGCCAAGAACGCCTATATCCCGCTCGAGGTGATCGGCGGCCTGGCGGAGCTCGGCGTCTTCGGCCTCACCATCCCCGAGGAGTACGGCGGCTCGGGCATGGGCAAGATCGCCATGTGCGTGGTCTCCGAGGAGCTCTCGCGCGCCTATATCGGCGTCGGCTCGCTGGGAACGCGCTCCGAGATCGCAGGCGAGCTGATACTCGTCGGCGGCACGGAAGCTCAAAAGCAAAAATATCTGCCCAGGATCGCGACCGGCGAAATCCTTCCCACCGCCGTCTTCACCGAGCCGAACAACGGCTCCGATCTCGCGGGGCTGCGCACCCGCGCCGTGCGCGAGGGCGACGTCTACAAGGTCACCGGCAACAAGACCTGGATCACCCATCCGGTCCGCGCCGACATCATGACCCTGCTCACCCGCACGAACCCGAACGAGAAGGGCTACAAGGGCCTTTCCATGTTCATCGCCGAGAAGCCGCGGGGCACGGATGAAAACCCCTTCCCTGCCAAGGGCATGACTGGCGGCGAGATCGAGGTGCTCGGCTATCGCGGCATGAAGGAGTTCGAGATCGGCTTCGACAATTTCGAGGTGCCGGCCGCCAATCTCCTCGGCGGCGACGAAGGCAAGGGCTTCAAGCAGCTCATGGAGACCTTCGAATCCGCCCGCATCCAGACAGCCGCGCGCGCCCTGGGCGTGGCCCAATGCGCGCTGGACCTCGGCCTGAAATACGCCAAGGAGCGCATTCAGTTCGGCAAGCCTTTGTTCTCCTTCCCGCGCGTCTTCAACAAGATCGTCTCCATGGCGGTCGAGATTCACATCGCCCGCCAGATCACCTATTTCGCGGCGCGCGAGAAGGACGAAGGCAAGCGCTGCGACCTCGAGGCCGGCATGGCGAAGCTGCTCGGCGCCCGCGTCGCCTGGGCGGCGGCGGACAACGCTCTGCAGATCCACGGCGGCAACGGCTTCGCGCTGGAATATCCGGTCTCCCGCGTCCTCTGCGACGCGCGCATCCTGAATATCTTCGAAGGCGCGGCGGAAATTCAGGCCCAGGTCATCGCACGGCGTTTGCTGGAGGGGTGATTTCCCTTCCATTAACGAACTGGAACGCTATTTGCGGGGTCCCTGTCGGGACCCCGTTTTTTGTCCGCTAGCCGGCAACTCTGTCGATCGCTTTTTGCGCGATTTGCACAGTCTTTTCGCAGTGCGGCGATATAGCGCATATCGCTGTTATTCTTTGGGATAGTTTTTGAAGGCAGGTTGAATTTACTCTGGCGAAAGCTTCTCGGCGCCATATATGTTGCAACGCACAAACAGTGCGGCGTTCATGCGCCAGAAATGGCCTATCTACGAGCCGGAAAGGTTTTTCCGGCACGATCAGGACAGGCCCAAGGAGGTCACTATGTTGGAATCCGTCAGACAATATTTTCAGGATTGGTCGGACGCCTGCGAATACGCCAATGAATGCGCCCCTGACCTCTCCTTCCTGGGCAATGGCGAGCCCTTCACGGCGCTCCTTTTTATCGCGGCCGTCTGCTATCTCGCTTGGGCCGTGAACGAGGCCGGCATCAGGCGCCGCGCCGGGGCGCGTTCGGTTGTCGCGCCCCAGGCCGCCGGCGAATTGAAGACCGTTTTGGAAAAGCTGCACCAAGCCCCCGCGGCGGAGAAGAAGCTCGCCGCCTGATATGCAAAGCAGGGGCGGCGCGTCCTTTCGACGCGCAACGGCCCCACTTGCTCTCCCCTCTCGCGTCCGCCACATTTCTTGGCGTGAGCTTTTGTGAGCGAGGGACGCTATGACCGCAGTTGCAGTCCATAATGGCGCATGGGTTCTGATCGGCGACGGCCGGCGGGCGCT
This sequence comes from Methylocystis sp., assembly GCA_036560425.1. Classification (GTDB taxonomy): domain Bacteria; phylum Pseudomonadota; class Alphaproteobacteria; order Rhizobiales; family Beijerinckiaceae; genus Methylocystis. The sequence continues at coordinate 19,346 of DATBRF010000007.1, forward strand.
GTTTTTCTCGAACCACGGCGATGCCGAGCTTCTCGATCTGCGCGTCGTCGAGACCCGCGTAGAAGAAAATCCGCCCACCCGCGAACAAGGTTCGGATGCGCCGGGGCGCGCCTTCTCTTCGGTCGGCGCGGGCCGCAGCTCGATGGGAAATGTCGACTGGCATGAGCTCGAGGAAGAGCGCTTCGCCCGCGCCATGGCTGACCGGATCAACGCCGCCGCGGAGAGCGGCGAGATGAGGGAAATCGTCATCGTCGCGCCGCCCAGGACGCTCGGCGAAATCCGCAAAGAGCTGAGCCCCAAGGCGCTGAGCAAAGTCGCGGGCGAGCTCCACAAGGATTTGACCAAGCACCCGCTACCCGAAATCGAGAAGGCGCTCGCGTTGAAGCCGCAGGCTTGACGCCTTTTTTATTTGTCGTCCGCGCGGGCGAGAAGGTCCGGCCGTCTCGCCCGCGTCAGCTCCAGCGCCTGCTCATGGCGCCACTTGGCGATCTTGCCGTGATCGCCGGACAGCAGAACCTCGGGTATCGCGCGCCCCTCAAACTCGCGCGGCCGCGTATATTGCGGATATTCGAGAAGGCCGCCTTCGAAGCTCTCCTCCTCGCCTGAAAGCTCCTCGCCCATGACGCCCGGCAAGAGCCTTACGCAGGCGTCCATGAGCGCGAGCGCCGCGATCTCGCCGCCCGAAAGTATGTAATCCCCAATCGAGACCTCCTCGAGGCTCCGCGCGGAAATGATGCGCTCGTCCACGCCCTCGAAGCGTGCGCAGAGCACGATCGCGCCCGGCCCCTGTGAAAGGTCACGCACGCGGGCTTGCGTGAGCGGGGCGCCGCGCGGGCTCATGAGCAGCCGGGGACGGGGATCGTCGGCGGGCGCCGCCGCGTCGATCGCCGCCGCCAGCACGTCGGCGCGCATGACCATGCCGGGGCCGCCGCCAGCGGGCGTATCGTCGACAGCGCGGTGGCGGCCGACGCCATGCTCGCGAATCTGCTTCGTCTCCAGCGCCCAGACGCCGCGCGCCAGAGCGTCGCCCGCGAGCGACAAGCCCAGCGGGCCGGGGAACATCTCGGGAAACAAGGTGAGAATTGTCGCGCGCCACATGCGGCGCTTATGGCATAGGCGCGCGCCATCACGAAGCGGAACGATCGCCGCACGCTTTGGCGACGGAAAGGGCTGAGGCCCATTCGAGAATCATTGGCCACAAACGCTCATGAGCCGCCTGTGCAACGAGGGGGCCAAGATGCTGAAACATTGGCCCTGCGTCCCAGTCGTATTCCAACAGATCGACGCAGGCGCCGCGGGCCATTTTGAGGCCCTCCAAGACGGAACCTGGCGGGACGACGATCCCGGCGGAGTTGACGACGGCCAGAACGCGTCCGCGCAAGTCCGCAAGCCGGGCAGTCCAACCGTCGAGGTCGAGGGTTCCCTCGACAAAGCGATCGTTGCGGTAGAGCTCCTCCATGATGTCCTCGAAGAGCCTGCCGGGCATGGGAAATTCGTCGTAGCTCCAGCGTTCCATGCAGAGGTGGATCGCGAGGGCCTTCGCGTCGAAGAGGCACGAAAGAAGATCGTATTGCCGCTGAAGTTGGAAGACTTCGGGGGCCGCCGCGGCGCACAGCGAGCTTATCGCCGAACCCGGCACGGGGCTGCCGAACAGCAGTCTGATCAAGCGCGCATTAGGCGCCATCGCCACGGCGGCGCCTAAAGGCCCGCCATGCACGCCGAAGGCGAGAGGCGCATCGATAAGGGCAAGGCCGGCTGCATGCTCAGGAAACAGCGTCGCGAAAATGGTCGCAAGCGTGCCGCCTATGGAATTTCCCGCCAAAATCGCGCCTGCGGACCCGGTTTCCTCGTTGATGGCCTGGACGGCGGCATGTGGGATGTAGCGCGCGTAATCTGCGAGCCCAAGATCGTCCTCACGGCGCCCCGGCATACTCCAGTCGATCAGGTAAACGCGAAAGCCGCCCCTCAGAAATCGGCGCACCACGCTGACGTCGGGCAAGAGATCCCAGATATAGGGACGCTTGAACGGAGCCGGAATAATCAACACAGGCGGGCCTGTAGCGCCCGGCTCGTGATACGCTCGCAGTCGCGCGCCCCGCGTCTCGAGCGCCACTCTGTAGCCGTGCTCTTGTGGCCCGAACCCGAGGAAATCGAGGTCGCGGCCGATTTCTCGACGCACGAGGTCCATCCCGAGAAACATTTCGGTCGGAACCCCGCATCTCTTTTTAGGTTCCTCGTTTCAAATCCCTTTTGCCCGGGGGTTCCGAAGACGGAGGCGGAGAGGCGCCACGCCGCAAGACCCGGCCGCGCTGATCCTCGCCGATTTCGTCGTTCCATTCCGGCAGCAGGCGCGCCCCTGGCTAGTCGCCATGAATTTCGCTTTCCTGCGGAGGCTCGACGACCACGCGCCCTTCCGAGACGCTGACCACCGGAACCACCGCCTTGGTGAAGGGGAAGAGCAGCGTCTCGCCTCCAGCCTCGGGCGCCACCTCCAGAATATCCCCCGCGCCGAAATTTCGCACGGCGACGACCACGCCAATCCGCTCGCTATCGCGCGTCTCGACGCGCAGCCCGACGAGATCGGCAAGATAGAACTCGTCTTCGTGCGGGGCGGGGAGATTGTCGCGCAAGATATAAAGCTCGACGCCCGTCAAGGCTTCCGCCGCCGCGCGGTCGGCGACGCCCTCGACTCGGGCGACGAGCATGTCCTTGCCCTGCAGGCGGAGGGAAAGAAGCCTGAAATTCTTGGCGCCGCTCCTGTCGGTGAGGGGGCCGTAGGAGCCGATCGCCAGCGGATCGACCGTATGGCTTTGCAGGCGAATCTCGCCGCGCACGCCATGCGGCGCCCCGAAACGGCCGAGGAGGACGAGGTTGGGCTTGGTCATGGTGGCTCGCCCCCTCCCTGTCCCTCCCCCGCTAAGCGGGAGAGGGGGCGCTCACGATGTAGATGAAGGCGGCAGTCTGCCGCCCCTCCCGCCATAACCCGCCGGAAGACGCGCGTCTTACAGACGCCCTATGGCGGGGAAGGGCTGGGGGAAAGATGATAAATTACGCAGCCTCGCCGGCGGCAGCGGCTTCGGCCGCGGCGCGTTCCTGGGCCTTCTTCTTCGGCTGGGCCTTCTGCGGATTGTTGCGAGACTCGCGCTTCAACACGCCCGCGGCGTCCAATAGCCGCGCCACGCGATCGGTCGGCTGGGCGCCCTTGGCGATCCACTCCTTGGCCTTCTCCAAGTCGAGAACGACGCGATCGGCGGCGTCCTTGGCCTTCAGCGGGTCGAAGGTGCCGAGCTTCTCGATATAGCGGCCGTCGCGCGGGCTACGCGAATCGGCGACGACGACGCGATAGAAGGGGCGCTTCTTGGCGCCGCCGCGGGCGAGGCGAATTTTGAGAGACATATCGGTTTTCCTGTTTCGTTGTGGATCCCGCAGTCGACTATCGGCGATAGGCAGTCGGAAAATCCCCGACTGCCGACTGCCGAAGCCCGGCTGCCGCTACTTCTTCTTTCCGAACGGGTTGAGTCCGCTCAGCAGTCCGCCGCCGAGCCCCGGAAGGCTCGGCTTCTGCGCAAGGAGATCGGCCGGGGGAGCGGCCGGAATGCCGGGGGCGCCGGGAGGCGGTCCGCCAAGCTTCTCCTGCAGTTTCTGCAGCTCCTCCTGCGAGGGCATTTGCATGCCGCCGGGGCCGAGCCCCATCATCTGCGCGGCCTTGCCCATGAGTCCGCCGCGCTTGCCGCCGCCGAAGGACTTCATGAGATCCGCCATCTGGCGATGCTGCTTGAGGAGCTTGTTCACATCCTCGACCCTCATGCCGGAGCCGGCGGCGATGCGCTTCTTGCGCGAGGCCTTGAGGACGTCCGGGTTGCGCCGCTCCTGCGGCGTCATGGAGAGGATGATGGCGCGCTGGCGCTTGATGAGATTGTCGTCGAGATTGGCCTTGGCGAGCTGGTCCTTCATCTTGCCGACGCCCGGCAGGAGACCCATGATGCCGCCGAGACCGCCGATCTTCTCGACCTGGGCGAGCTGGTCGCAGAGGTCCTGAAGGTCGAACTTGCCCTTGGCCATGCGCGCGGCGGTTTTGCGCGCCTCTTCCGCGTCGATGGCGGCCGCCGCCTTTTCGACGAGGGCGACGATGTCGCCCATGCCGAGAATGCGGTTGGCGATGCGGCTCGGCGAGAATTCGTCGAGCGCGTCCATCTTCTCGCCGGTGCCGATGAGCTTGATCGGCTTTCCGGTGACGTGCCGCATGGAGAGCGCCGCGCCGCCGCGGCCGTCGCCATCCATACGCGTCAATACAATGCCGGTGAGGCCGACGCGCTCGTCGAAATTCTTGGCGAGATTGACGGCGTCCTGGCCGGTCAGCGAGTCGGCGACGAGCAGGGTTTCATGCGGGCTGGCGTAGGACTTGATGTCCGCCATCTCCTTCATAAGCGGCTCGTCGATATGCGTGCGTCCGGCCGTGTCGAGCAGCACCACGTCATAGCCCTGCAGGCGCGCGCTCTCCATGGCGCGGCGGGCGATCTGCAGCGGGGTCTGGTTGCGCTCGATCGGCAGCGTGTCGACCTCGACCTGGCGGCCGAGCACGGCGAGCTGCTCCTGCGCGGCGGGACGCTTCACGTCGAGCGAGGCCATGAGCACGCGCTTGTTGTGGCGCTCCTTCAGCCGCTTGGCGATCTTGGCCGTGGTGGTGGTTTTGCCGGCGCCCTGCAAGCCGACCATCATGATGGCGACAGGGGGCCGCGCCGCAAGATCGATCGGCTCCGCCGTCTCGCCCAGCGTCTCGATCAGCACGTCATTGACGATCTTGACGACCATCTGGCCGGGGGAGACCGATTTGATGACATTGGCGCCGATGGCGCGGTCGCGCACCTTGTCCGAGAAGGAGCGCACCACGTCGAGCGCGACGTCGGCCTCGAGCAGCGCCCGGCGGATCTCGCGGAGCGCCTCGTTGACGTCGCCCTCGGTCAGCGAACCGCGTCGCGTCAGCCTGTCGAATACAGCAGAGAGCTTGTCGGAAAGGCTCTCGAACATTTTCTCACTCCCGCGGCGCGACGGCCCTCTCAGCCGCCGCTCCAAAGCAAAACGCGCCCGGGGGCGCATCGCGCTGCCGGGCGTTGGCCTGCCGCCTCACGGGACGGCTGGGCTGGTCGAATGGTTTTCTCTTTCGAGATCGGCGCGCTTTGTAGGAGCGTCGGGCCACGCCTGTCAATGGCTTCCCCGACGCCGATCGCCCGAGGGGCTGGCGTCGAACGCCTTTTGACGCATTAATGGCGATGGCGTCACAATTACATGTTGCAACCGAGAGGCAATTTTCTAATGGGAAAATTTCATGTCAGGCGGCGACCGCCGGCTGACTCATTAGGCGCATCCGATGGATCACCGCTTACAGACGCGCCATTAAATTCGCACTTGCTAATTTACATATTTCGAATATATAGAACTGGCGATCGCATGGGAGATTTCATGGACCGCTTCCGACTGATTCTTCTTTTCGCCGCCGTCGCGGCGACATCCTCCGCCATGGCGAACGAAACCGTCGTTCATGTCGCGCCGATCGACGATATGAAGGCCGTTGTCGCTTCCGTCGAACCGGCGCATCAGCTCGTCGCCCGCGCGCGAATCGGCGGCACGGTGACGACGCTCAAAATCAAAGAGGGCGATACGGTGGCCGCCGGCGCCGAGGTGGCTGTCGTCGCAGATCAGAAGCTCTTCCTGCAGATGCAATCGCTCGATCAGCGCATTCGCGCTCAACAGGCGCAGCGCGACAAGGCGAAGACCGACTTCGACCGCGCCCAGGAGCTGCTGCGCCGCGGCGTCTCGACGAAAGTCGTGTTCGACCAGGCGAAGACCGCTCTCGACGTCGCAGAGCGCAATCTCTCGGCGTTGCAATCCGACCGCAGCGTCATCGAGCAGCAGTCGGCGGAAGGCTCCGTCAAGGCGCCGGGGGCGGGCCGCATTCTGACGATCCCCGTCTCCATCGGCCGCGTGGCGATGCCGGGCGAGACCATCGCCACTCTCGCTGAAGACAAATATATCCTGCGCTTGCAGCTTCCCGAACGCTACGCCCGTTTCATGCGCGCAGGCGATCGCGTCGAGATCGGCGAGCGCGGCGTGAACACGGGAGCCGGCGCCCGAAAGGAAGGGCGCGTGCGCATTGTCTATCCCGAAATTCAGGGCGGGCGCGTGATCGCCGACGTCGATGTAAAGGGGCTGGATAATTATTTCGTCGGCGAGCGCGCACGCGTCTATGTCACGACCGGCAAACGCGACACAATTCTCGCGCCCAAGGCGGCGGTCTATCGCCGCGCCGGCGTGGATTTTGTGCGTCTTGCCGATGGCGCCGAAGTCGTCGTGCAAACGGGCGACGTCCATGGCGATGCGATCGAAATCCTCTCGGGCCTGCATGATGGCGACGTGGTGCGCACGCCATGAGCGGTGAAAAAGAGTTTCATCCCGGCATCTCGGGGACGCTCACGCGAACCTTCATCAATTCGCCGCTGACGCCGCTCCTGCTTCTCGCCTCCATTCTTGTCGGCCTCATCGCCCTGCAGGCGCTGCCGCGCGAGGAGGAGCCGCAAATCTCAGTGCCCATGGTCGACATCATGGTGCAGGCGAACGGCTACAAGGCCGAAGACGCAATCGAGCTCATCACGCGCCCGCTCGAGGACATCATCAAGGGCGTCAACGGCGTCGAGCACGTCTATTCGCAAACGCGCGACGATCAGGTGATGGTGACGGCGCGCTTCTACGTCGGCACGCCGCAGGACAACGCCGTGCTGCGCGTGCACGACAAGATTCGCGCCAATATAATGGACTTGCCGAAAGGGATTCCCGAGCCGGTCATCATCGGCCGCGGCATCGACGACGTCGCCATTGTCGTTTTGACGCTCTCCGCGAAGCCCGAACGCGCCAATCAATGGACGGACAACGGCCTCTATCAGGTCGCAGCGGAGCTCCAGCACGACCTCACCAAGGTCGAGAATGTGGGCCTGAGCTATGTCGTCGGCGGCAGCCCCAACCAGATTCGCGTCGAGCCGGACCCCGAGCGTCTGTCGCAATACGGCGTGACGCTCAATCAGCTCATCGACAAGCTGACAAACGCCAACCGTTCGTTCCAGGTCGGCGCCTTTCGCGAGGGCAATCGCTCGGTCCCCGTCGTCGCGGGCCAAACGCTGCAAGGCGTGCCCGACATCGGTCTCCTGCTGCTCACGACGCGCGACGGGCGGCCTGTGTATGTGAAGGACGTCGCGGACGTCGTCGTTGGCGCCGCGGAGCCCGACAAGCGCAGCTGGACGATGACGAAGGAGAAGGACGGCGAGCTTCTCAAACGCCCCGCCGTCAGCATCGCCATCGCCAAGCGCAAGGGCGCCAATGCAGTGATCGTCGCCGAGGACGTCATGCGCCGGCTCGAGACGGTCAAAGGCCGCATCGTTCCCGAAGACCTCGAGATTGCGGTCACCCGCAACTATGGCGAGACGGCCACGGAGAAGGCAAACGAGCTTCTCTTCCATCTCGCGCTCGCCACGGTCTCCATCGTCCTGCTGATCGTGGTGATGGTGGGTTGGCGCGAGGGCGTCGTCGTCTTCGTCATCATCCCGACGACAATCCTTCTCACCCTCTTCGCCTCCTGGCTGATGGGCTACACCATCAACCGCGTCAGCCTGTTCGCGCTGATCTTCTCCATCGGCATTCTCGTCGACGACGCCATCGTGGTCGTGGAGAACATCGTCCGCCACTGGCAAATGCGCGGCGACCGCAGCCTCATCGACGCCGCCGTCGAGGCCGTGGCGGAGGTCGGCAACCCGACCATCGTCGCGACCATGACCATCATCGCGGCGCTTCTGCCGATGATGTTCGTCTCGGGTCTGATGGGGCCCTATATGAGCCCCATTCCGGCGAACGCCTCGCTGGCCATGATCTTCTCCTTCTTCGTGGCCATGACGATCACGCCGTGGCT
>DATBRF010000008.1:0-18995 GCA_036560425.1 Methylocystis sp.
CGACGAAGTTCGACCGGCCCGGCATGGCGTTACGCCGCCTCCGCCGCGAGTTTCTTGCCCTTCTCGACCGCCTCTTCGATGGTTCCGACCATGTAGAAGGCGGCTTCCGGCAAGTGGTCGTATTTGCCTTCGCACAATCCCTTGAAGCCCTTGATGGTGTCGGCGAGGTCGACCAGCTTGCCGGGCGAGCCGGTGAACACTTCAGCGACGAAGAATGGCTGCGACAGGAAGCGCTCGATCTTGCGCGCGCGCGCCACCGCGGTCTTGTCCTCTTCCGAGAGCTCATCCATGCCGAGAATGGCGATGATGTCCTGCAGCGCCTTGTAGCGCTGGAGGATCTGCTGCACCTGGCGGGCGACCGCGTAATGCTCCTCGCCGACGATCAGCGGCGACAACATGCGCGAGGTCGAGTCGAGCGGGTCGACCGCCGGATAGATGCCCTTGGCGGCGATGTCGCGCGACAGCACCGTGGTGGCATCCAAGTGCGCGAACGAGGTCGCCGGCGCCGGGTCGGTCAAGTCGTCGGCCGGCACGTAAATGGCCTGCACCGAGGTGACCGAACCCTTGGTCGTGGTGGTGATGCGCTCCTGCAGCGCGCCCATGTCGGTGGCGAGCGTCGGCTGATAGCCCACCGCCGAGGGAATGCGGCCAAGCAGCGCCGACACTTCCGAGCCGGCCTGGGTGAAGCGGAAGATGTTGTCGACGAAGAACAGCACGTCCTGACCCTGGTCGCGGAAGTGCTCGGCGACGGTCAGGCCGGACAGGCCGACGCGGGCGCGGGCGCCCGGCGGCTCGTTCATCTGCCCGTAGACGAGCGCGCACTTTGAGCCCTTCGTCGAACCGTTGTTCTTCTTGGGGTCCATGTTGACCTTGGAATCGATCATCTCGTGATAGAGGTCGTTGCCCTCGCGGGTGCGCTCGCCGACGCCGGCGAACACCGAATAGCCGCCGTGCGCCTTGGCGACGTTGTTGATCAATTCCTGAATCAGCACGGTCTTGCCGACGCCGGCGCCGCCGAACAGGCCGATCTTGCCGCCCTTGGCGTAAGGCGCGAGCAGGTCGACGACCTTGATGCCCGTCTCGAGGATCTGCGCTTCGGTCGCCTGCTCCGAATAGGACGGGGCAGGCTGGTGGATGGCGCGCTTGCCGCTGGAGATGACCGGACCGGCTTCGTCGACCGGCTCGCCGATGACGTTGATGATGCGGCCGAGCAGCTCTTCGCCGACCGGAACCGAGATCGGCGCGCCGGTGTCGCTGACTTCCTGGCCGCGGGTCAGGCCCTCAGAGGTGTCCATGGCGATGGTGCGGACGGAATTCTCGCCGAGGTGCTGAGCGACTTCGAGAACGAGGCGGTTGCCCTGGTTCGTGGTCTCGAGCGCGTTGAGAATCTCGGGCAGGTGGCCGTCGAACTTCACGTCGACGACGGCGCCGATGACTTGGGTGATGCGGCCCGTGGGCTTGTTGGCGGCCATGTTACGTCCTCGTTTTAACGATCAGAGCGCTTCGGCGCCCGAGATAATTTCGATGAGTTCCTTGGTGATCATCGCCTGGCGCGACCGGTTGTAGAGGGTCGTCTGCTTGCGGATCATGTCGCCGGCGTTGCGCGTGGCGTTATCCATCGCGCTCATGCGCGCGCCCTGTTCGGAGGCGGCGTTCTCGAGCAGCGCTCGGAACACCTGGACCGAGATGTTGCGCGGCAGAAGCGTCGAGAGAATCTCGTCCTGGCCGGGCTCATACTCGTAGGATGGCTGCGGACCTTCCGCCGCCGGCGCATTCTCGTTCGCGGCGATCTGCGCCGGAATCAGCTGCTGCGCGGTCGGGATCTGCGCGATCACCGACTTGAACTTCGAGAAGAACAGCGTGGCGACGTCGAACTCGCCCGCCTCGAACATGGCGATGATCTTCTTGCCGATCTCGTCCGCGTTTTCGAAGCCGATCTGCTTCAGGCCGCGCAGCTCGATAAGCTCGACGATGTCCTTCTCGAACTGGCGGCGAAGCTGGTCATAGCCCTTCTTGCCGACGCAGAGAATTTTGACCGTCTTGCCCTGGCCCTGCAGGCGCAGGATGTGCTCGCGGGCCAGCCGCACGATCGAGGAGTTGAACGCGCCGCAAAGGCCGCGCTCGGCGGTCGCCACGACGAGTAGGTGCACGTCGTCCTTGCCATTGCCGGCGAGAAGCTGCGGGCCGCCGGTCGTCACGCCTGCGGCGAGATTGGCGAGCACCGCCTCCATGCGCTCGGCGTAGGGACGCGCGGCCTCGGCCGCTGTCTGCGCGCGACGCAGCTTGGCGGCCGCGACCATCTGCATGGCCTTGGTGATCTTCTGCGTCGCCTTGACGGAGGAGATGCGGTTTCGAAGATCCTTCAACGAGGGCATGTGAAAACCCGTCCCATTCTATTGAGGGGCCCGTCATTGCGAGCGAAGTGAAGCCTTCCAGAACCGCGTTGCGGCCCTCGGTTGGCTTCGTCGCTTCGTTTCTCGCAGTGACGCGTCAAGTTTCGGGCCTCTTGCGATTACGCGAAGGACTTCGCGAAGGTCTCGACAACGCTCTTGAGCCTCGCCGCCGAGTCGTCCGAAAGATCCTTCGATGAGCGGACAGCGTCGAGCAGGTCGGCGTGCTGCGAACGGAGCACGGCGAGCAGGCCGTCTTCGAATGCGCGCACGCGGTTGACCGGCAGCGGGTCGAGATAGCCGTTGACGCCGGCATAGATCACGCAGACCTGCTCTTCCATCTTCAGCGGCGAGAACTGCGGCTGCTTCAGGAGTTCGGTGAGGCGGGCGCCGCGGTTCAGCAGGCGCTGCGTCACCGCGTCAAGGTCGGAGCCGAACTGCGCGAAGGCCGCCATTTCGCGATACTGCGCCAGCTCGCCCTTGATCTTGCCGGCCACCTTCTTGGTCGCCTTGGTCTGCGCCGAGGAGCCGACGCGGGACACGGAGAGGCCGACGTTCACCGCGGGACGAATGCCCTGGTAGAAGAGATCCGTCTCGAGGAAGATCTGTCCGTCGGTGATCGAGATGACGTTGGTCGGAATATAGGCCGACACGTCATTCGCCTGCGTTTCGATGACCGGCAGAGCGGTCAGCGAACCGGCGCCGCGCTCGTCATTGAGCTTGGCCGCGCGCTCGAGAAGGCGCGAGTGCAGATAGAAAACGTCGCCCGGATAGGCTTCGCGGCCCGGCGGGCGGCGCAGCAGCAGCGACATCTGGCGATAGGCGACGGCCTGCTTGGACAAGTCGTCGTAGATGATGACGGCGTGCATGCCGTTGTCGCGGAAATATTCGCCCATGGCGCAGCCGGCGAAAGGCGCCAGGAACTGCATCGGGGCCGGGTCGGAGGCGGTGGCCGCGACCACGATCGAATATTCCAGCGCGCCGCGCTCTTCGAGCACCTTCACGAACTGCGCGACAGTCGAGCGCTTCTGGCCGATCGCGACATAGACGCAGTAGAGCTTCGCCTTCTCGTCGTCGCCGTCGTTGAGCGGCTTCTGATTCAGGATCGTGTCGAGCGCGATGGCGGTCTTGCCGGTCTGACGGTCGCCGATGATCAGCTCGCGCTGGCCGCGGCCGATCGGGATGAGCGCGTCGATGGCCTTGAGGCCGGTCGCCATCGGCTCGTGCACCGACTTGCGGGGAATGATGCCAGGCGCCTTCACGTCAACGCGGGCGCGCGTCTCGTAGGAGATCGGACCTTTCCCGTCGATCGGATTGCCGAGCGCGTCCACGACGCGGCCGAGCAGCCCCTTGCCCACCGGAACGTCGACGATTGCGCCCGTGCGCTTGACCGTCTGGCCTTCCTTGATGTCGCGGTCCGAGCCGAAGATAACGATGCCGACGTTGTCGCTTTCGAGGTTCAGGGCCATGCCCCGCACGCCGTTCTCGAACTCGACCATCTCGCCGGCCTGGACATTATCAAGGCCATAGACGCGAGCGATGCCGTCGCCGACCGATAGAACCTGGCCGACCTCGGTAACCTCGGCTTCAGTGCCGAAGTTGGCGATCTCGTTCTTGAGGATCGCGGAAATTTCTGCGGCGCGGATATCCATCAGCCGACCTCTTTCATGCGTGTGCGGATTGAGTTGAGCTTGGTGCGAACGGAAGCGTCGACCATGCGCGAACCGATTTTGACGAGGATGCCGCCGATGATCGACGGATCGATCCTGACATCGAGGCTGACCGACTTGCCGCCGGTGACCGTGGCGAGCGCCTGGCGCAGCGCCGATTCGTGATCGGGCTTGAGCGGGGCGGCGACAGTCACGTTAGCGCGGACAAGCCCCTTCGCCTTGTCGTGAAGGCTCTGGTAGGCGGCGATCATGTCCGGAAGAACGAAGAGGCGGCGCTTCGAGGCCACGAGGCGGATGAAATTCGCGGCGATGCCGGAAACGCCAGCTTTTTGGAGAATGGCGTCGAGCGCCTTGACCTGCTCCTGCGCGGTGAAGACCGGGCTCCTCACCAGGCGCTTGAGGTCAGAGCTTTCATCGAGAAGGCGCTGGAACGCGGCGAGCGCCGCTGCGACCTCGTCCGTGGCGCTCTTTTCTGACGCCAGTTCGTAAAGGGCGGAGGCGTAACGTCCTGCGACGCCGGAAAGCGAAACTCCGTCTTGAGCCACTTGGATCGCTCGTCAAATTCGCATCGTTCGGAGGCCGGCCCAGGCGCAAAAATTCGTTGCGCCATTGGCGGTCAGCTTCGAAGCGACGGATGCTGCAGGGGCAAGGAACTAAGAGCGGCAACGCCCCAGTCCCGAGGCGATGGGTCCCTAACACAGTGGATATTGCGGCGCAACCCTGTCCGTCGCCGAGATTTCGTGCGCGGCGGTCGGGGTCGGAAAGACGGCGCCGCGAAGCGACGCGTAAAACGGGGCCGCAAGGCTTTACGTTCCAGCCCCGGCAAAGATAGGTTGATCGAGCCGCTGAGCGAGCGGCTTCAATGGTTGGAGGGGGCATGACGCGCGCAATCGTCGGCATTATCGGCGGATCAGGCGTTTATGATTTGCCGGGGGCCGAGAACATTCGGCGCGAACGCGTCGCGACGCCCTGGGGCGAGCCCTCGGACGAGCTCGTCTTCGGCGAGATCGGCGGAACGCAAGCCGTCTTCCTGCCCCGCCATGGGCGCGGGCACAGGCTCTCGCCCTCGACCATCAACTATCGCGCCAATATCGACGCGCTGAAGCGCGCCGGCGTGACCGACATTATTTCGATATCGGCCTGCGGCTCGTTCAAATCACAGTTTTTTCCGGGCCTCTTCGTGCTCGTCGACCAATTCGTCGACCGCACTTTCTCGCGGCAGTCCTCCTTCTTCGGCGACGGCTGCGTGGCGCATGTCTCCATGGCGCATCCGGCAGCGCCGAGGCTTTCCGCGCGCATCGCCAAGGCGGCGCGCGACGAAGGCATAGAGATCGCCATCGGCGGGACTTACGTCTGCATGGAAGGGCCGCAGTTTTCGACCTATGCGGAGTCGCTTCACTACAAGGCGGCCGGCTTCGATCTCATCGGCATGACGGCCATGCCCGAGGCCAAGCTCGCGCGCGAGGCGGAGATATCCTACGCCACCATCGCCATGGTGACGGATTTCGACTGCTGGCATCCCGAGCACGACCATGTCGATGTCGCCTCGGTGATCGAAATCGTGCGCAAGAACTCCGCCGCCGCCGCGCGGCTCCTCGCGCGTGTCTTGCGCGACTTTCCTGCAGAGCACGAGCCCTGCCCCATCGGCTCCGACCGCGCGCTCGACAACGCGATTCTCACGGCGCCGGAGGCGCGCGACCCTGAATTGCTGAAAAAGCTCGACGCGGTCATGTCGCGGCTGCTGAAAAACGCGTGAGGGCGCCCGCCGCCGAGCCGCTTGCTTCGATCTCGGCGCCGCGGCGGCTATTGCGCCTTTTCGAGGACGGACTTCGTCGCCCCCTCCGCCGCGAAGGCGGAAGATGGCTCCTCGACTCCGAGAGCCGAAGACAGGAACAACACGAAGGCCATCAGGCGAAAGGAGGAGAGAAGAAATCCGTTCATGAGCGCATTACCGCTCACGCCGATTGCAAAATCCTTAAGGCGGCGGGGCGCAAGAGAAGCTCGGGATTCACGCCTAACGAGCCGTTGATCGCGGAAGCCTCTCAAACGGTCCTGGAGCGGATGACGACGATCGGAACGCGCTCCAGTTTCGTGATCTTGCGCGACTTCTTTTTGCTCGCATAGGAGCGGAAGCCGCGGTGGCGGAAGCTTCGTCAGTAATACCACAAGCCATTGCGCCACTCACCCTGAATGCGCTTCGCCGGCGCCATCGCTGGTTTCGACGGCGCGCCATTATTGGAGTTGTAATCGCCGTAATAGCTGCATCCCGCCGCACAGCCGCCCCAGCCCTGGCCGCCGCCATAACTGCCGCCCATGCCGCCGCCGTAGCCTGCGCCAGGCTGCCCGTAATTTCCATAACCCCCGTAACCGCCATAGCCTGCGCCAGGGCGCCCGTAGCCTGCGTATCCCGGAGGGCCGCCCGGCGGATGGGCCTGAGGCGGCGGACCACCGGCTCCCGGCCCATTGGGAGGCGGCGGCGGGGGCATGATTTGCCCGCCCTGGGGCGGCCCCGGCGGACGAGGGCCGAGGTTTTGCGCTTGAGCGCCGGCGGCGAACAAGGGCGTCAACGCAAAGAAAAGGCGGAGAGCGGCGTTCATCGAGCGGAATCCTTGGAGAGAGCCCGAGTTGAGTGTATGGAGCTTGGCTGCGCGCGCCAGCGCCAAGTCAGCCTATGGTTGAATAATTTTTAAAACGCCACGAAAGGCAGCTCATGACGCTTCGCGCCGCCATCCGCACCATTCCCGATTATCCGAAGAAGGGCATTCTCTTCCGCGACATCACCACGCTGCTCGGCGACGCCAGGGCCTTTCGCAAGGCCGTCGATGAGCTCGTGCAGCCTTGGGCAGGGACCAAGATCGACAAGGTCGCGGGCATGGAGGCGCGGGGATTCATTCTCGGCGGAGCCGTCGCCCATCAGCTTTCCGCGGGTTTCATTCCGATTCGCAAAAAGGGCAAGCTGCCGCACCGGACGGTCTCCGTGTCCTATGTGCTGGAATACGGAACCGACGAGATGGAGATGCATATCGACGCCCTCGCGCCAGGCGAGCGCATCATTCTCGTCGACGATCTGATCGCGACCGGCGGCACGGCGGAAGGGGCGATCCGGCTTCTCCAAAAAATGGGCGCCGACGTCGTGGCGGCCTGTTTCGTCATCGACTTGCCGGATCTCGGCGGCGCGAAAAAGATCGAGGCGCTGGGCGTGCCGGTGCGAACGCTCGTCGCCTTCGAGGGGCATTGACCCGGTATTGCCCAGAGCGAACCGCGTCGACCAGGATCGAACTGCAACGCCTATGAAGCCGCGTTCGACACATCTACTGTTGGCTTTTGTCGCCCTCGCCTCCATCGCCGTAGGGACCGGCGTGCTTTACATTCTGTCAGGCGGAGGGCGAGACGCGGGAGGCCGCAACAAGGCGCAAGCCCCCGCCGCCCACCCTGCCGGCGGCCCCCTTCTTGCGGGCCTTAGGCGCGCGGTCGCGCCGCAGGAGCCTGCGCCCAAGGCCGAGGCGCCTGCCCCTGCCCCTGCCCCGGCGGAGTCAGCCGCGCCGGTTGAACCGCCCGCTCTCGCTCACGAGGGGCCGCCGGAAGCGGCAGCCGCCCCGCAACCGCCGGCGCCGCCCGAGACGCAGACCACAACGGGCGAGCAACAAACGGCCGGCGTCGAAGGCGCCGTCTCGCTCCCGCCCGTGGCTCCGCGGCCGCCGGCGCGTCCCGCCGAGCTGCAAACGGCCGAGACCGGCGCGCCCCTCCCGCCCCCGCGGCCGAATGATCTCGCGGCATTGCAGCCGCCGCCCGAACAGGCTGGCGCGCCTGCTCGGCCGCCGATCGCCCAGCCACAGGCTGCGGCGCCCCAACAGCTTCCCGCGTCGCCATGGTCCTTTTGGTCACCGGCGGCGCCGCAGCCCGCGCCTGAAGCGCAGCAGACCGCCGCTTCGCCCGCGCCCAATCTCGTCGACGCCCCGCTGCCGCCGACGCGCCCAGCCGAACTCGCGGCGGTCGCTCCCGACAAAACGGCGGCTTCATCCGCGGGCGGCGCGCAGCCGGCTGCGCCCCAACAGCAGACCGCGCGCCTCGAGGAGCCCGCGCTGCGGCCCGCGCCCGACGACGCCTTCCAGGCGCCGCCGCCGAAGTTCGGCATGGGCGATCCGGTTTTCGTGCGCATCTTCAAGCAGGAAGGCCAGCTCGAATTGTGGCTGATGAAGAACGGCCGCTATTCGCTGTACAAGACCTTCCCCATCTGCAAATGGTCCGGCCGCCTGGGGCCGAAGGTGAAGGAGGCGGACTACCAATCGCCCGAGGGCTTCTACAGCGTCTCCGCAAAGCAGCTCAATCCGCGTTCGAACTATTACCGCGCCTTCAATGTCGGCTATCCCAACGCCTTCGATCGCCAGAACGGCCGCACCGGCGGGCTGGTGATGGTGCACGGCGCCTGCAAGTCGGTCGGCTGCTTCGCCATGACCGATCGGGGGATCGAAGAGATCTATGGTTTTGTCGAGGCCGCCCTGCGCGCCGGACAGAAGGAGTTTCCTGTCCACATTTTCCCTTTCCGCATGACGGAAGCGAACATAACGCGCGAAACCGGCGGCGGCGGGGGGTGGCTGTCCTTCGTCGGCGGCGGCGGCGGTTACCAGCAATGGGTGGGTTTTTGGAGGAATCTCAAGGAAGGCTACGACATCTTTGAAAAATCGGGCCAGCCGCCGGTCGCCTTCGCCTGCGGCGACCACTACGAATTCGACAACGGCTCCGCCTCCTGCCGCCGCGTCGCCGGCTGGTAGGCGTTCAGCTCCGCTTCAGCCGGCGCGTCATATCGAACACTCGACACCCGCCGAGCCCCATAAAAGGAACAATGCCATGCGGCTCATCAAATATCCGCTCGTCCTCCTCGCCGCCGCGGGCGCACTGACCGCCGCGCCGACAGCCAAAGCGGGCCCCAATGTCGAGGTCTGCCTCTACCTTTCGAACCAATACAACAACTGCATGAATGAAGCGGCGGGCGAAAACCGGCGCGGGGCGCGTTACGGCGGCGGGTGGGGCGGCGGTTATGGCCCGGGCTGGGGCGACGGCTGGGATCCAGAGCGTGATTATTATCGCCGGCAACGCGCCCAGGCCCGCTCTCAGGCCAAGCAGACGGAGTGCGCCCGCTGGCTCTACGCGATCCAGCAAAACAACTGCGTGCGCTGAAGGCGCGTAGAAAACGAAGGCTTTCGCCGCCGTCGCGCCGCCCTCCCTGCGCGTTGTCCCCGAGCGGGATAAATCGCGGATGCTCAATCGTCGCCCGCAGCGAGGGACAGCATGACCCAAACGATGAAAGCCATGGTTTTGCGGCGGCCCAATACGCCGCTCGTTATGGAGGAGCGTCCGATCCCCACGCCCGGCCCCGGCGAGCTTCGCCTGCAAATCGAAGCCTGCGGCGTCTGCCGGACCGATCTCCACGTCGTCGACGGCGAGCTGACGCAGCCAAAGCTTCCCATCATTCCTGGCCATGAGATCGTCGGCCGGGTCGAGGCGATCGGCGCAGGCGTTACCGGCTTTGCGATCGGGGAGCGCGTGGGCGTTCCCTGGCTGGGACACGCTTGCGGCCATTGCCCCTATTGCGCGAGCGCGCGCGAAAATCTTTGCGACGATCCGCTTTTCACCGGCTATACGCGCGACGGCGGCTACGCCACCCACGCCGTCGCCGACGCATCCTTCAGCTTCTCTCTACCGGAAACCGGCGAGGCGAGCGCTCTCGCGCCGCTTCTCTGCGCGGGTCTCATCGGCTGGCGCACGCTGAAGATGGCGGGGCCCGCCGAAACCATCGGCATCTACGGCTTCGGCGCCGCCGCCCATATCATCGCGCAGGTTGCGATCCTCAAGGGCAAGCGCGTGCACGCCTTCGTTCGGCCCGGCGACCAGGCGGCGGCGACATTCGCCCTCTCGCTCGGCGCCGCGAGCGCGCAGGATTCCAACGCGCCGGCGCCCGAGAAGCTCGACGCCGCTCTGATCTTCGCGCCGGTCGGCGAGCTGGTTCCGCGCGCGCTTGCATCGGTGAAGAAGGGCGGCGCCGTCGTCTGCGGCGGCATCCATATGAGCGACATTCCGAGCTTTCCCTATTGCCTGCTGTGGGGCGAGCGGCGGATTGTCTCGGTCGCCAATCTCACCCGCGAGGATGCGCGGGAGTTTCTCGCCCTCGCGCCGACGCTGCCGCTGGAGATGCACGCGGTCCCATATCCGCTCGCGCAGGCGAATGAAGCCTTGAGCGATTTGCGCGAAGGGAGATTGCAAGGCGCGGCGGTTTTGATTCCCTGACGGACAACATGTTCATCCTGAGAAACGCCTCAGGCTGCGCAGGCTCCTCAGCATGAGGGGCTTCTGCAAATGCTTAGGCCTCATCCTGAGGAGCGAGCGGCGCTCGCGTCTCGAAGGACGAGGCCGCCTCGGAAGTTTGTCAACAAGCTGACGGCGGCGGCGCAGCAGCAAGCTCATCCGCGATCGCCTGCAAATCACGCGCCGCATCGATTCGAACCCACGCGATCTCGCCGATCTCTTTCGCCATCTGCGCCTGCAAAACCTCGCGCGTCGCGTCGGACACGTCGTTCACGCGCTTGTCGACGCGCGCCAGTCTTTGCGCGAGATCGACGTCGAGCCACACGCCGAAAAACGGAACCCCCGCCTCGCGCGCGGCGCTTTCGATCGCCCCGCGATCTTGCGGCCGATCGAAAACGGCGTCGACGACGACCGGCCAGCCGATTTTCGCGCCCCGCTCCGCCGCGGCGAACATCAGACCATAAACCCGCGCCGAGATCTCGCTGCTATAGGCCTCCGCCGGCAGGCGGTCGTTCGCTTCGGCGCCGAACAGACGCTTGCGCAGCCGGTCGCTGTTGAAATTGCGCGCGCCGGGCGCGGGAGCGAGTCTCGGCGCAAGCGCCGCGGCGACGCTCGACTTGCCCGAGCCGCTGAAGCCGCCGATCGCGACGATCGCGCCATGCGCCGGCTTCAACAGCCCGCGCGAGAGGGCGAAAAAGGCGCGCGACGTCTCAACGTGCCCCTGCGACGCCTCGACATGGGCCCGGATCGTCGCCCGCAGCGACATGAAAAAGGGAAGCAGCGGGAGCCCTTCTTCTTCCGGCGTCGCGCGCGCGTCGAGATAGCGGTTGAGCGCCACGTTCGCGAAGCCTTCAAGCCCGACGCGCCAGAGATCCATCAGCAGAAAGGCGAGATCGTACAACACGTCAATCGTGGAAATATCATCGGAAAACTCAACGCAATCGAATGGCGTCGGCTCGCCTTCGAAGAGGCAGATGTTGCGCAGATTGAGATCGCCATGGCAGGGTCGCACCTTGCCTTGCGCGCGTCTCGCGTCGATCAGCGTCGCGTTCTCATCGAGAGCGCGCCTCAGACTGTCGAGATGCGATTCGATCTCCGGCATGGGCGCGGGCGCCGCCGCGCGCAGGCTCTCCTCCATGCTCTCGACAATCTGGCGCATGGAAGCAGCGCCGCCGCGCGAAAAATCCGGTCTTGCCGCGTCATGCGCCTTGGCGATACGCCGCGCGAGCGTCTCGATGATCTCTTTCGTAAGCCGCCCCTCGCGCGCCATGCAATCGAGCAGCGCGTCGTCGGGGAAACGTCGCATTTCCACGGCTGCGTCGAGAAATACGCCCGCGCCGTCGAGCGCAAGGCTTCCATCGCTCTCGCGCGTGATGCGCCGCACGCCGAGATAAAGCGCAGGCGAAAAAGCCCGGTTGAGGGCTGCTTCGCGTTCGCACATCTTCAGGCGCAGCTCGGGCGTCGAGAAATCGAGATAGGGCAATCGAACGGGCCGCTTGAGCTTATAAACGCGGTCGCGCCCGAGCAGCACAGTCGAAATATGCGTCGTTATGACCTGCGGCGCGCCGAGGAGGCCGGAAAGAAAGGCGATGATCTCTTCTTGACGGTCGCTCACAACGTCTCCTTGCGAAAAGGCAATTCATCTTTCTGCGCCGCCATGATCTCGTCGAGCGCCTTGCGCTCGCGAATGCAGTAATCCGCAATCGCTGCTCGAAAGCCGGCGTCGGCGAAATCATGGGCCGACCATGTGACGACCGGACGATAGCCGCGCGCGAGCTTGTGCTCGCCCTGCACGCCCGCCTCGACGCGCTTGTAGCCATGGGCGATGGCGTAGTCGATTGCCTGATAATAGCAGACCTCGAAATGCAGAAAGGGCCGATCGGTCAGCGCGCCCCAATTGCGGCCGTAGATGGCGTCGTCGCCCAGAAAATTGATGGCGCCGGCGACATATTGCGCGCCCTGCTTCGCCATGACGAGCAGAATGCGATCGGGCATGGCGGCGCCGATCAGATCGAAGAAGGCGCGTGTGAGATAAGGCCGCCCCCATTTGCGCGCGCCCGTATCCATGTAGAAGGCGAAGAAGGCCTCCCAATGCTCGGGCTTGATATCGACGCCTCTGAGAAGCTCGATCGAGAGTTCGTCGCCCAGCGCCTCGCGCCTTTCGCGCTTGGCGCTCTTGCGCTTGCGCGAGGAAAGCGCGCCGAGAAAATCCTCGAAATTCGAATAGCCCTCGTTGAGAAAATGAAACTGCTCGCCCGCGCGCAGAACGAAGCCCGCGTCGCGCAGCGCATATGCCTCCTCTTGCGTCGGGAAGGTTATGTGGATCGACGAGGACTGAACCGCCTGGCGCAGGCCGCGCAACGCGCCGATCAAGGCCTCGCGGGCGCCCGCCGGCGCGTCGCCGCGCACCAGGAGACGCCGCCCCGTAACCGGCGTAAAAGGCGCGGCGATCTGGAGCTTGGGGTAATATTGCCCGCCGGCCCGCTCATAGGCCTCGGCCCAACTCTGGTCGAAGACATATTCGCCGAGACTATGCGCCTTGAGATAGGCGGGCGCGCAGGCGACAAGGCGGCCGTTTCCGTCTTCGACGAGCGCATGAACGGGCGACCAGCCGGAGCCTCGACCGACAGAGCCAGAACGCTCCAACGCGGAAAGGAAGGCGTGCGTGACGAAAGGATTGAAGCGCTCGCCGCAGTCTTGCGCCACTATCGGCGGGTTGGCGCAGGCGTCCCATGCGGCAGCCTCCACCTTTTGGAGCGACTGAACGACGCGCGCCTTGAATCCGGGAGCCATGACCGCCGCAGTTGGTTTAGTCGCTAGTAGATAGGAAAAGACCGGCAGAGCGCCAGCACTTCTTCGCGCACGCTTTCGATCGCGCGAAGATCGGAGGGATTACGCACAATGCGCGCGATCCATTCGCCGACCTTCTCGAATTCGCAGACGCCGAAACCGCGCGTCGTTCCAGCGTTGCTGGAGAGCCGCAGGCCCGAGGGCGCCTCGGGCGGGCGCGGATCGAAGGGGATCATATTCTTGTTGACCGCAAGCCCCGCCTTCTCCAGCGCCTTGGCGGCGACGTCTCCCGTGACGCCGGTCGCGGAGAGATCGACGAGCATGAGACCCATATCGGTCCCGCCCGTCACGATCCGCAGACCCTTGCCCGCCAGCGTCGCCGCAAGCGCGCGGGCGTTTGCGAGCACGGCTTCGTTATAGGCGCGAAACTCGGGGCGCAGCGCCTCGCGCAGGCACGCCGCCTTGCCCGCGACCGCATGCAACATCACGGAACCCTGCACGCCGGGAAATATGCCGGCGTCGATGCGCTTCGAGAGGCTCTCGTCATTCCACAAAACCATGCCGCCGCGCGCGCCGCGCAGGGATTTATAGGTGGTCGTCGTCACGACATGGGCGTGCGGGAACGGATGCGGATAAAGCCCCGTCGCAACCAGCCCGGCGAAATGCGCCATATCGACGAGAAGGAAGGCGCCGACCTCATCCGCAATGGCGCGCAGCCCCGCAAAGTCGATCGCGCGCGGATAGGCCGAGCCGCCCGCGACGATCATTTTCGGACGCGAGGCGCGCGCGAGATCGCGCACTTCATCGAGGTCGATCAGCTCACTTTCGCGATTCACGCCGTAATGGGCAATCTTGTAGTCGCGCCCCGCAAGCGTCGCCTTGTGGCCATGGCTGATATGCCCGCCCGCCGCGACATCCATGGAAAGAATCGCGTCGCCGAGCTTCAACAGGCCGAGAAGCACGCCGGCGTTGGCGTTGGAGCCCGAATGCGGCTGCACATTGGCGAAGCGGCAATCGAACAGCTTCTTCGCGCGTTCGATCGCAAGCGCCTCGATGGCGTCAGCGAATTCCGCGCCGCCGTAATAGCGGGCGTAGGGCGGGCCCTCGACGGTCTTATTGGTGAGCACGGACCCTTGCGCCGCGAGAACGAGGCGCGAGACGATGTTTTCGGAAGCGATCAGCTCGATGCCATCACGCTGGCGGGCCAGCTCGCCGTTGATGGCGGCGGCGAGCTCGGGGTCGGCGTCGAGGCCGTGGGTGAAGTAGCCGGGGAGAGGGAGGGGCATGGGGCTCCTGCGGGCAAAATGGCGCCAAACTTTGTTGCCCCAACTATTACACAACCAGCCGCATGGATGCGCCCGCGCACATCTCTCCCGGCCTTTGCCCGCTATTTTCCAACAAAGAAAAGAAAAGACGGAGGCGGTTATGTCCCGGGATTTTGATCTAGAAAGCGTGGTGGCGCAGATTGTCTCGACAGCGCTTGCAACCAGCTTCTACGGCGCGATGATTTTCGGGCTATTCAAGATCGCGTCGGGGGCGTGAGTCGCCGGGGACTCCGCAACAAATCTCTTGCTCAGATAAACCCGCCGCCCGCCCGGCGGGAAATCCGCGATCTCGCCGAAGCGCTCGAAGCCCAGCCGCTCGTAGAACCTCGCCACGCCCGCATCGAATGTGTCGATATAGGCGCCGATGGCGGCGCGGGCGCGCGCTTCGCGCTCGGCGGCTTGAATAAGATTTTTCGCCACTCCCTGCCCGCGCCAGGGCTGCGCGACCCAAAGATGCCTTATATACAGCCAGCGCCAGTGGGTGACGCCGTTGAGCCCGCCGATAAGCGCCCCCGCGCCGTCGCGCAGGACGACGCAAAGCGGCGCCTCCTCGCGCGGGCCGAAGCGCGCGGCGATCTCGGCGCCGAGCCGCGCCGCGACCTCGGCCGAGTCCACCGCCTCGACGACGAAGCGGGGCTGCTCCCGCTCAAGCTTTTTGCTACACATAGCGCCCGTGAAACCCGCTCTCTCCATCATCCTATTTTGCGCATGCCTCGCGCTCGCCGCAACGGCGCGGGGCGAGGACAATTGCGGCCCGGCCGCCATTGCTCCCAAGGCGGGCGCGACCGGCGCGCGCGTGCATGATTACGAGGCGGCGTTCGAGAGCTGCGCGAGGAACGGCGAGACGCGCCTCGCCACGCGCCGCTTTCGCGTCGACGGCGAGAGGCTGCTGCTGACGGTCGACCCCCAGACGCTCGAGACTTCAATCGAACGCGCCGCCTGCTGGCGCTGCGTCGAGACGAGCGAGGCGGAACAGGCCGAAACCCGCTTCATGCAGGCCGTGCGCCCGCCGGCGGATCCGGACCGGCCGCCGGCTTTGGTCAATGCGGGGCTCATCCACGGCAAGGGCGCGGGCGCCTTCATCACCGGCGATCTCTGCCCGAGCCACAAGCCGCTCGATCGCGCCTTCATCGAGGAGGTCGCGGCGCAAGGGCCGGGAACGCCGCTGACGCTTGCGGTCTCCGGCGGCTGGATCGCCCGGCACGAGGAGGATTTCGCCTGGCTGCAGGAGAAGGCGCGTTCGGGCGCGATCGACATTACCTGGGCCAACCACTCTTACTCCCACCCTTATGTCGTGGGGCTGAAGGACGCGCAAAATTATCTGCTGCGCCCCGGCGTCGACTTCGACCGCGAAATCTTCGAGACGGAGAAGCTCCTGATCGCCCATGGCGAGACGCCCTCGGTCTTCTTCCGCTTCCCCGGCCTCGTCTCTGACGCCGCGCTCTTGGAGGAGCTGAAAGAGCGGCGCCTTGTGGCGCTCGGGGCGGACTCCTGGCTCGCGCTGGGGCCCCCGCCGCGCTCGGGCTCGATCGTGCTGGTGCATCCGAACGGCAATGAGCCGAAGGGGTTGCAGATATTCACCCGGCTTTTGAAAAGCGGACGGATGCCGAGGCCGTTCCGGCCGATCAACGAGGCGCCTCCAGATCGCCCGATGCAGCAAAGTGGCGCGGCCGCCTCCCCGTCTCCTTCGGAACAAGTCTCCCGCCTGGGCGTTTGTTCTCTCCGAGAGGGCGATTCATGCCAGGGCGAGAGCAAAGCTTTGCCAGAGAGATCGGCGCGGTTCTGATCGCGAAGGGACTAGCCCTCGCCTTTCTCTATCTGGCGTTTTTCGCCTCCGCGCCTTCCCTGCCGCGCGCTGCGGCGTGGATATTTGGATCTTCGGCGCCATGATGGACGTCGTCGAACTTTCGCGGCTCCAATTCGCCCTCACGGCGCTTTACCATTTTCTTTTCGTTCCACTGACGCTCGGGCTCTCGGTGCTGCTGGCGATCATGGAGAGCGTCTACGTCATGACCGGCCTTCGCGTTTGGCGGGACATGACGGTTTTCTGGGGCATTTTGTTCGGCGTCAATTTCGCCATGGGCGTCGCCACGGGTATCACGATGGAGTTCCAGTTCGGCACGAACTGGTCCTATTATTCTCAATATGTCGGCGATGTTTTCGGCGCGCCGCTCGCGATCGAGGGCTTGATGGCCTTCTTTCTGGAGGCGACCTTCATCGGCCTGTTTTTCTTCGGCTGGGACCGTCTCAGCAAGCCTGGCCATCTCGCTGTCACATGGTGCGTGGCCTTCGGCTCCAATTTCTCGGCGCTGTGGATTCTCGTCGCCAACGCCTGGATGCAAAATCCGGTCGGGAGCCGCTTCAATCCCGACACCATTCGGATGGAAGTCACGGATTTCATGGCGGTGCTCTTCAACCCGGTGGCCCAGTCGAAATTCGTGCACACAGTCGCGGCCGGCTATGTCACGGGCTCGGTCTTCGTCCTTGCGATCAGCGCCTGGTACCTCCTGCAAGGACGCCATCGGGCCTTCGCGCTGCGCTCGATGACCGTCGCGGCCTCGTTCGGGCTTGCCTCCGCCTTGTCGGTCGTGGTCCTCGGCGACGAGAGCGGCTACAACACGACGGAAAATCAGAAGGTGAAGCTCGCGGCGATGGAGAGCCTCTGGCGCTCGGAGCCGCCGCCCGCCGCTTTCACGATTTTCGGCATTCCCGATCCGGAGCGGCGCGAGACGCGCTTCGTCATCCAGGCCCCGTGGATGCTCGGGCTGATCGCGACGCGGTCCCTGACGACGGTCATTCCCGGAATCTTCGAGCTGGTGGACGACGCCAAGGCGCGCATCGGCCGCGGCATGGAGGCCTACGCCGCGATGCGCGGCCTCGGAGGCGCCGAGCCGACGGCCGACGTGCGAAAGACGATCGAGGAGCGCCAGAGAGATCTCGGCTACGCCCTGCTGCTGCGCCGCTATACCGACGACCCATTGAGAGCGACGCCCGAGCAAATCGAGCGAGCGGCCTGGGACACGATCCCCAATGTGCCTGTCATCTTCTGGTCCTTCCGCGTGATGGTGGCGCTGGGCTTCTATTTCATCGCGCTCTTCGCCGTGATGTTTTACGTCTCGTCCCGACGCGCCTTCGAGCGACGGCGCTGGCTGCTGCGCCTTTCCTTCTGGTCCCTCCCCCTGCCGTGGATCGCGGCGGAGCTCGGCTGGATCGTGGCCGAATACGGGCGCCAACCCTGGATCATCGAGGGCGTGCTGCCGACTTTTCTTGCGGCTTCGCCGATCCCCGCGGGAAACGTATGGTTGAGCCTCGCCGGCTTTTTCATCTTCTACTCGGCGCTGCTCATCGTCGATATTTTCCTCATGGTGAAATACGCCCGGCTCGGCCCGGCGGAAACATGGGAGATCCCCGATCTCGCGACCCGGCAGGCGCCGCCCGGCGGCGTCGCCCTCGAAGAGGTCGCGCCCGGCATGACGCCTTCGGCCCCGGAGAGCTGATATGCAGATCCCTTTCGATTACGACTCGCTTCGGGTCGTCTGGTGGGCGCTGCTCGGCGCATTGCTCGTGGGCTTCGCCGTGTTCGACGGCTTCGATCTCGGAACCGCGATCCTGCTTCCGTTCCTCGGGCGCACCGATATGGAGCGGCGCATTCTCATCAACTCGATCGGCCCGGTGTGGGAGGGCAACCAGGTCTGGTTCATTCTCGGCGGCGGCGCCTCCTTCGCCGCCTGGCCGCCGGTCTACGCCGCCTCTTTCTCCGGCTTCTACGTCGCGATGTTCGTCACCCTGGTGGCGCTGATCCTGCGGCCCGTGGCGTTCAAGTTCCGCGGCAAGGTCGATAACCCGACCTGGCGCTCGGTCTGGGACTGGGCGCTGTTCTTTGGCGGGCTCGCGCCGGCTGCCATCTTCGGCGTCGCCTTCGGCAATCTCCTGCAGGGCGTTCCGTTTCGCTTCGACGGCGACCTGCGGGTGGTCTACTCCGGGACCTTCTTCCAGCTCCTCAATCCTTTCGCGCTGCTTTGCGGCCTCTTGAGCGTCTCCATGCTGATCATGCACGGCGCGGCCTATGTCCGGACAAAGACAGTCGAGCCGATCGCGGGGCGGGCGCGTCTTGCTGGAATTGTGGCGAGCATCGCAACCTTCGCGCTGTTCGCGCTCGGCGGCCTTTACGCCTATGCGATGCTGGACGGATACGCGATCACGAGCGAGATCGCCGCCCACGCGCCATCCAATCCGTTGCGCAAAACCGTCGAGGTCGCGACAGGCGCGTGGATGCGCAATTACGACCGCCATCCCTGGTCGCAAGCGGCGCCGATCCTGGGTCTCGTGAGCGCATTGCTGGCGGCGGCCATGTTCGCCTTGCGCCGAGAGGCGGCCGCCTTCGTCGCGAGCGCCGGGGCCGTTGTCGGAATCGTGACGACGCCGGGCCTCGCCATGTTTCCCTTCATCATGCCGTCGTCGAGCGAGCCGAACGTAAGCCTCACCGCCTGGGACGCCTCGTCGAGCCATCTGACCTT
>DATBRF010000009.1:0-18943 GCA_036560425.1 Methylocystis sp.
GTCGCGAGAAAGAACATGTCGCGAGACTGGATGAAATTCACTTCGTGCGGCGCGAATTCGGCGTGCATGACGCCGCTTTCCATCAGATCGGCGAGGCGGCGCGCGTCGAATTCGTCCTGCAGCGCGCGATGGGACGCGCCATAATATTTGGACATGAGTTTCTCCTTCGCCCGACAATAGAGTCGGTCGGTTGTCGCAGGGCAAGGGAGAAACGCCTCAGCCGGTTTGGGTAGATTGCCCGCCGCGTCCGCCGCCGCGACCCAGGGCGTCAGGGCAGCACGTCAACTCCGGCCGCTTTGGCGGCGCGAGCGAGCGCGGCGTCGAGCCTCGCGAGGGGCATGCGGCGGCGCTGCGCCAATTCGAGATAGGCCGCATCATAAACGGTGAGGCCGTAAAGGTCGGAGAGCTGCGTGCTTGCTTTCCATGCGTGCAGGTCCGTTTCCGTATCGATGGCGATGTCGAACTGGTCGAGGTCTGCGAGCGCCTCGTCGCGGAACGCGTGGGTGATTCTCTTCGCCGAGCCGCCATGGTTAGGCTATTGGCTACCTCAAGACGCCAAAGGCTCGGCGCGATGGCGCCGTGCTCGATGATCCGGTCGAACAGGGCCTCAATTTCGGGGGTGCGCTCATCGCCATGCAGCCAAGCCAAAACCGCCGAACTATCGAGAACGACCTTCACGGCCGCCCTTGATCGCGATAAATCTTCCATTCCTTGCCGCTAATGGGCGCGTCAGCCGACGCCTTGGCCCGCGCGCGGATGCGCGCCGCGGCTGCGCGGTCCCTCTCACCCGTTACGGGCGCCAATCTGGCGACGGGCTTGCCATGGCGGGTGATAAGCACTTCTTCGCCTTGCTGCACGATATCGAGCAGCGTTCCTAGCGTGTTCTTAGCTTCGAAGGCCCCGATCTCGCGCACAGCGCTCATTCCTCAAAACCTGGCTTAACTAGCTTAATTCCCAAGGAAAGCGCCCACAAGACCAAAAGTAAAAACTGGCTCTTCAGCCACGCTGCGTCGCAGGCGATAATGCGTTCTCGATATCCCCTACGATTGCTTGCGCCGCCGCGCGCGGATCGGCGGCGCGGGTGATCGGGCGGCCGACGACAATGTGATCGGCGCTGGCGGTGATCGCCTGGGCGGGTGTCATAATGCGCTTCTGGTCGCCGGCGTCGGCGCCGGCAGGACGCACGCCGGGGGTGACGAGCAGCATATCCGGCCCGGCGACCGGGCGAATCGTCGCAAGCTCCAGCGGCGAGAGGATCAGCCCATCTATGCCCGCCGCCTTCGCTTGCGCGGCGCGACGGGCGACAAGGTCGGCGACGCCATAGGCGTAGCCCGCCTCTTTCAAATCGGCGTCGTCGTAGGAGGTCATCACCGTGACGGCGAGAAGCTTCAGGTCGACCGCCCCGGCGCGCGCCGCGGCCATGGTCTGCGGATAGGCGTGGATCGTCAGGAAATCCACGCCCATCCGCGCGATCTGGCGCGTCGCGCGTTCGACAGTTGCGCCGATGTCATGGAGCTTGAGATCCAAGAAGACGCGCTTGCCGGAGTCTTTCAGCTCCCGGGCCAGCGTCAGCCCGCCGCCATAGGCGAGCTCCATGCCGATCTTGTAAAAGGAGACCGCATCGCCAAGCGTGGCGACCAGGACGCGTGCGGCCTCGACCGTTTCGACGTCGAGGGCGACGATGAGGCGGTCTCTGGTGGCTGCTTTCGACATTGGAGCTACTCCGGCGCGATTCTCACTCTTCCCTTGAGGGCTATCGCATGCGTGCATTTTCACGCTCGATATCTCGTCATGGCCGGGCTTGTCCCGGCCATGACGGCCCCAAATCGCCTTCCGGGGAGGATAAAGTCACGGCTTTCCGCCGTGACCCGCCTTGCGGTAGCGCCAGACGCGCGCCGGGGGAATGTTCAGCAGGATCGGCGCCGAGCCCTTGCCGACATAGGCGCCCTTGAGGCCATGGGCGTGGATGGGCATGGGCGAGATGGCGAGCCCATAGGTGAATTGAATGAAAAGACCGTCGTCGCCCATCAGCTCGAAGGCCTGATGCAGCAGCTCCGCGCGGTCGCGCTCCGGGCGCACCAGAAGGGGCAGGCTCGATACGACCGTCGCGACTTGCCCGTCGATCTTGCCTTCGAGCGTTTTCTTCAGCCCATAGGCGTCGCCCTGCACGATCGTCACGCCGGGATAGCGCTCGTGAAGCATGTGACAGAAACGCGCCTCATATTCGACGAGCACCAGCCGGTCCGCCGGAATGCCGCGCGCGAGCAGCGCTTGGGTGACCGGGCCGGTTCCGGGTCCGAGCTCAATGATCGGCCCCTCGCGGGACAGATCCACGAAGCCCGCCATCGCCTTGGCGAGCGCCGGGCCCGACGGCTGCACGGCGCCGATCAGCCGCGGGTTCTCGATCCATTGCTTTATGAAGCGGGCGCTGTCAGCGAGTGAGCTTTTGGCGGTGTGCAAGGGCGCTTCCCCAGAGTGCGGCTTATTTTTGTTTACGGCGCGCGAACGGCCCCGCTACCGGGGCCGCGGGCGTGAGAATAAGGGAGGGGCGCGATAAAGACAACGCACGACGCGCCTCCATTGCGACAGGCTTTGCGTTCTCGCCGGCGATGTCCATAATCGCCTTTAAATGGAGGCGGGTGGAAATGACAGAAGCCGGAAAGGGCGAGGCGCCCGCGACGGCGGCGATTCTCATCATCGGCGACGAGATCTTGTCCGGCCGCACGCAGGACGCCAATACGCGCTACATCGCCAAATATCTCGCCGAGATCGGCGTCGATCTTCGCGAGGCGCGCGTCGTGCCGGACGAGGAGGACGAGATCGTCGCGGCGCTCGACGCCCTGCGGGCTCGCTATACTTACGTGTTCACGACCGGAGGAATCGGCCCCACCCACGACGACATCACCGCCGACGCGGTGGGTCGGGCCTTTGGCGTCGAGGTCGTGGAGCACCCGGAAGCCATCGCCCTGCTGCGCGAACGATTTACGGAAGAAGAACTCAATCCCGCCCGCCGGCGTATGGCGCGCGCTCCCAAGGGGGCGAGGCTCGTGCGCAACGCCGCTTCCAGGGCGCCGGGCTTTTGGAT
Organism: Methylocystis sp.; assembly: GCA_036560425.1. GTDB lineage: Bacteria > Pseudomonadota > Alphaproteobacteria > Rhizobiales > Beijerinckiaceae > Methylocystis. The sequence continues at coordinate 3,086 of DATBRF010000009.1, forward strand.
CGACAATGTCATCGTCATGGCTGGCGTTCCGATTATCATGCAATCGATGATGGACACGGTCGGGCCGCAGCTGAGATCGGGCCCGCCAATTCTGGCCGAATCCATAGAGGCTGGCGCGATCCCAGAGGGAAACTATGCGATGAGGCTGGAAGAGATTGCGCGCACGCACGAGCGGGTCAGCATCGGCTCCTATCCGCAGTTTTCCAGCGCCGGCATACGCAACCAGATCGTGCTGCGCAGCCGCGACGCGACCAGCCTGGCCCAGGCGGCGCAGGCCGTTCGCGACATGCTGGCGGACCTTTCGCCATGAGCTCCATATGACGCAGATGCAGAGCTATCCGGATAAAGTCTTCCCCGTCTCCTGGGATATGTTCCACAGGGACGTGCGGGCGCTCGCCTGGCGGCTCGCGTCGATCGGGGGCTTCTCGGCGATCGTCGCGGTGACCAGGGGCGGGCTGGTGCCGGCGGGCATCATCGCGCGCGAGCTTGGCATCCGCGTCATCGAGACGGTCTGCATCGCGAGCTATCACGAAGAGACCGAGCGCGACACTCTCGAGGTCTTGAAGCCCTTGACCGATACGATCCGGGCGCGGCCGAGCGAGGAGGTGCTGATCATCGACGATCTGGTGGATACGGGCGCGACCGCCAGGGTGGTGCGCGAAATGCTGCCGAAAGCGCATTTCGCAACCGTCTACGCCAAGCCGCAGGGCCTGCCGATGGTGGATACTTTCGTCACCGAAGTCTCCCAGGACACATGGATCTATTTCCCCTGGGACACGGGCCTCTCCTTCCAGGCGCCCATCCACAAGCCGGCTCGGGGGCGAAATTGAGGCTTGTCGCCGTCGCCGGGCGCGCCCTATAACGCGCCTTGTCGCGCAGGCTCGCGGGCGTGGCGAAACTGGTAGACGCAACGGACTTGAAGAAATTGAGTGCTCCGGCCGGGAAACCGAAGGAGTAGAACCGCTCAAATTCGGGGAAACCTCGAAAGTGGCGATCCCGAGCCAAGCCCGCCATTCGGCGGGAAGGTGTAGAGACTAGACGGGCGGCGCCTAAGGCGCATTCGCGCTATGGCGAAGGGATAGTCCAGACCCCAAACCCGCTTTCGCGGGGCGGCGAAAGCCGTAGCGGGTAAGAAAATCCGTAGGGCCGCAAGGCCTGTGCCGGTTCGATTCCGGCCGCCCGCACCATTCTCCCGCGTCCTATGAACCGTTGACAAAATGGGCTCCCCTTCCATCTCGGGCGTCGGTCAGGAAAACCATGCCGGTCGAGGGGCGCATTCCGCCGGATCAATAGGGTTCGGATAGACGCCATCCAGCGCGAGTTGAAAGTGGCAGCGCAAGGCGGTGTTGCAACGGCATGACACGCGTTCGAGTCGCGATCGGTCTGGAACCCGAATGGTTCCCCGCCCTGTTTCGATCAGGCCCTGCGCCCTCAGCGATTTAAGCATGCGCGTGAAATAGCTTCTGCTAACCCCAAGCATTCCCGCCAATTGGTCTTGCGTCAGAGAGAGCGTCTCCTCGCCCGTGCGATCCATGGCCGCAAGCAGCCATTTAGCCGCGCGTTGCTCGATCGTATGCACGGCATTGCAAGCCACAGACTGAAAGACCTGGGCAAGCAGGCAGTCCGCGTAGCGAACGAAAAGGCTCCTGATGAACGGCGAAACACCCTTCGCCGCCTCTAGTTCCTTGATCGGCATTCGGAGAAAAAGCCCCGCTGATTGCACCTGGGCATGCGCGTAAGCGGGAAGAGCGCCCCGGCTGACGACGCCGCCGATTGCGCCCTCGCGACCAATCAAGGCGATCTCCACGGCCCGGCCTTCTTCGAGCATCACCAAAAAGCAAGCGACGCTGCGTTCACAAGGGAAATACACATGCGTGACTTGATCGCCGGCGTTGTAGATTGCTTGGCCGCGGGTCGCCTGCCATTCCTCGAGGTGCGGCGACAACAAAGCCAGGTCGTCCTCCCGCAGAGCGGCGAGAAGATTATTGCCTGTAGCGCACGTATGGCTGGTCATCTGCTTGCTCGGCTAGCAGCCCTCCAGGGCAGAAAAATAACTAGCGCCGCCGGCGTTATGTTCACTTGTTGGCAGACAAATTTTCCAGCCACGCGTAGGCTATGAACGATGTTTTCGGAATTTCAGGGAGCGGTATGACATCGCATAGGCATAGCTTAGGGAAAGCAGCGGTCTACGATGCGTAAGGGGGCTCCGCGGGCGCTCGTAATAGACAACGATCATGACGTTGCTGACAGCTTTGCACTTTTGTTGGAGACCCTGGGGGCAGTCGCCCACGCCGCCTACGACGGTCTCTCCGGCATCGCAGCAATGGACGAGCTTAAGCCGGATATCGTCTTCGTCGACATCGGCATGCCGGGCGTCGACGGCTATGAGACGGCCCGCCGCATCCGTAGAGGCAGCCATGCCCATCGCTTCATCCTCGTTGCGCTGACCGGGTGGAGCCGGGAAGAGGATCGCCGCCGCTCGCGCCATGCGGGCTTTGACCTGCATCTCGCGAAACCAGCCTCTGTAGAGGAGGTCGAGGCGATGTTGCGGCTCGCTAAGGCGCTCGCAAAGCCCCATTACTAGCTACCCACCTGCATCGCCTCACGGCGAGCCGTGACGCTTGCTGTCGCCTGAAATAAGCCCGCAGGCGCTCTTGCGCGCCTACCAGGGATTCGGGGTCGACTAATTAGGCCCTCGCCGAAGGCGTCACGAACGTTCTTTCTGCAACGAACCTAGCGATGGCCCAGCAAATCGTTGCGCGCTTGCAACGCTCGTCAAAAAGCTAAATGCGACGCCCAAGATTCAATTGCATAGTATTGGAAGTGGCTCCAAGGGTTGATGCCTATTTGGTATTTCCGCGATGATTGGGGCTAGAATGGTGATTGGGGCTGGAATGAGGGGCAATGGGACCTCCATCGCCGTTTTGGCCGGTATGGTCGGACTTACTTCTTCATCAGCGAATGCGGCCCTTTCCGGCTGCAAGTCGATAGCCGCCCCGATGGAGCGTCTAGCCTGTTATGACAAGGCCAATGCGGCCGCGCCCTCGCGCAAGCCGTCGGCCATCAAGCCCGTTTTGAACACGGCTTATGCGACGCCGGCGCCGCTCCCCATCAAAGGAGAGCCTCCAGTAAAATCCAATCCTCGCTTCTGGTTCGAAGCCGAGGGCGGGATTTATGGATTTTCAAGAAATTTGCCAGTCCTCGCGGGGACGGCGGCGCCTCTTACAACCGGCCCAACCCACCTTCCCAGCTCACCAGGGTTCATCGGTCTATTTACGACATCAACAGTGACAAATCCGCTTGTCACCGGCACCCCGGTTCGTTCCGGCGGCGGCGGGAGCTTCCGGATGGGTTATTGGCTTGACCCAGCGCAGACGATGGCCGTCGATGGCAGCATCTTTTTCGTGCAGGGGGATTCCAGTTTCGGTCTCTCTCAGACGCCGACGAGCATCATTACGACGACATCCATCAATACGACGCCCGCGGTGTTTGTTCACCTGTACGACGATGTGACGACGACGTGGTTGACCAAGGGCGCGATCTCGGACCAACTCTATGGCGCAGACCTAAACTTCCGCATAAGGGCTGGCAGCTCTCCCGAACTCCCGAAATTCGACGTCATGGCTGGCCTGCGCTACCTGGCTCTGGACGAGAAGCTCACGGCCTCCGTCAACTCTGTGTTCTCTCGAACTTTTGATCCGGCGCTCGGCCTCCCGCAGCCAACCGATTTAACCGGCGCCTCGTCAAGCTCCGCCACGTTCAGAATTCGCAATGACTTCATCGGGCCGCAGATCGGTTTCAACGCCGAACAGCATTGGGGACGCTTTTGGGTCGCGAATGAAAGCAAGGTGGCGGTGGGCGCCATGATCGAGCGATTGTGGGTCTCCGGTTCGACCACCCTCGGCGTAACGCCGACCACGGGAATCGCCCTCGCGGGCATCCCTCTGGCGGTCAATGCGGGTCAGGGCGCCGGCGTCGGTGCGCCGCTCCTTGCCGTAACCACGGGCGCCCCGACGGCATTTGGCCTGTTTGCTCAAGGCAACCGTAGCAGGACCGTGTTTGCCGTCGTGCCGAGCGGCGCCATCAAGGGCGGCTATGACATCACCCCCAATATGTCGCTGACCGTAGCGTACAACTACCTCTACATGAACGCAGCCGGCCGGATCGGAGATCAAATTGCGTCGCCATCCGACATCAGGCAGTCGAGCCTCTTCCTGCAGGGGATTACCTTTGGAGTGAAGACGCTATTTTGATCGCGCGGGTATGTTTGCCGTAGGGCATTCAAACCCGGCAAGCCCGTTTTCGCGATCTCAGTCGGCTTGTTGCTTCTGCGATCATTGCTTTATGGTGAGCGCCGGTCCTCTCCCATTGCGACTGATTGCGGGTGCGGCGTGCAAACCTTTAGCGGTAAGGCTTGCTTAAATACAATTAGCGCGGCGCGCCAAGGCGGCGGAAAGGGTGCGACAGCTGTGATGCGACAGGGTTAACGGAAAATCCCTTCCTCCCTATCATCCTTAATCTTTGTTAACCGGTCGCCGTCAAGATCGGGCCTGGTGTAGTTATTGGGCGGCCTGATTCGACGAGCGGTCATGACTGAGGCAGCGAAACGACTTTCGGCGGATGCGGGTTTCACCAACGCCTTAGACGCCGGCGGAGGCGCGCCCGCCGCAGGGCCACAGCCTCGGCTCGATATGATGATCGTCTCCGGCGGCGACGAACGCATTTGGCCGGACCCGATCACGCGCCGCAACCGCTACGGGACGCCGCCGGCGCCCGCGCCGGACGAGCTGTGGTTTTCTTCCTCCACTGCGAGCGCCATCACCCGGCGCGGCTATGACGCCGCCCGCGCCGCCTTCGACGCGATCTCGCAGCCGGGCGCCGATCTCGCTGGCTGGTTCGATAAGATTCGAGCGAGGATCGTCACGCAATTCGGCGAGCCCGGCGTGGAGGTCGTTCTCACGGCTTCCGGCACAGAGGCGGAACTCGCGGCGCTCGTAATTGCCAAGGCGCTTTTGCGGCGTCCCATCGCCACTATCGTCGTGGCGCCGGAAGAAACCGGCAGCGGCGTCGCTATGGCGTCGACGGGCGCGCATTTCGCCGCGACGGCCGCTTTCGAGCCCAACGTCGAAAAAGGCGCTCCGCTCGCAGGCTGGGAAAAAGACGACGTCGTCATGCGCCGCCTCGACATCCGCGAGCCGTCGGGACGACCGCGCGCGGCCGCCGAAATCGACCGCGCCGCGGGACTCGCCGTCGCTGACGTCTTGCGCACGGGCCGCGCCGCGCTTCTGCATCTTCTCGATTGCTCCAAGACGGGCCGTGGCGGACCGAGCCGCGCCGCCGCACGCGAAATAATCGCGAGCGCGGGCGAGCGCGCACTCGTACTTGTCGACGCCTGCCAGCTGCGCTGCTCCTTCGAACAGATCAAGGCCGATCTCGCCTCGGGCTTCCTCGTGATGATCACGGGATCGAAATTCGCAGGCGGGCCGCCGTTTTGCGGCGCGCTGCTGATTCCCGCCGAAAAGGCCCGCCGCCTTCGGGACCTGACATTGCCGCCCGGCTTTGCATCCTATGCGGCGCGCTTCGACTGGCCGCAATCATTCGGCTGCGCTTTCGAGGCGGCGCGTTTCGCGCCCGCCAATCTCGGCCTCGGGCTGCGCTGGGAAGCCGCGCTGGCGGAGATCGAGGCCTACGCCAAAATCCCCGCGCGTCTGCGCGACGAGATGGGGGCGCTCTTTTCCGAAAGCGTGCGCCGGGGCGTCGCCGCCAACCCGGAGCTCGATTTCCTCGACGCCGAAAACTGGCGGCTGGGCGGCAAGCCCGCGACGATCTTCCCGATCCTCACACATCGAGGCGATCCGGCGCAGGCGCGGCTGATCTACGAGTCCTTGCGCTCGCCGGGCGGCGTCTCGGGGGCCTCCGAATTGGCCAGGGTCTGTCACGTGGGGCAGCCGGTCTTGATCGGCCGCCGCGCCGCTTTGCGCCTGTGCTTCGGGATGCCCCAAGCGAACGCCGTCGCCGAGCGAGCCTCGCAAGGCGCCGACGTCGACGCGGCCTTCCGGCCGTTGCGTCGGGACATGGAGCTCCTGTTCCGAAAATGGGGCGCGCTCGCCCGCCGGGTCAGCGCAGCCGGCGGGCCGACGCTCGCCGCGTCAAATTGAGCCACAGCCCGCGGCGCCCACACAAAAGGAGGACAGACCGTGGCCTTTTCTTTTCTGTCTCGTAAACCGAAGAACGAGCCGGAGGCGGCCGCGAGTTTCGATACCGCCCATGCCGGCTCGCAGGTCTCGATCGCTGAGGGCATGCAGCGCGCGGCCGCCTCGAGCGGCGCGCCGCCCATGCAGCTGATGCGCGAATATTCGCGCCTTGCTTTCGGGCCCGGAAAGGTCTCTTTCGAGGACTACGTCAAATATCGACTCTTCGACGACGCCTGGCTCGCGGGGGCGGACAAGGCCGATTTCGTCGGCTCGCGGCGCAACCGCGATCTTAGTGTCGAGATCAATTATCGCCACGATTGGCATGGCCTGCTCACGAACAAGGTCGTCTCGCAGAGTTATCTGGCGACTTACGGTCTGCCCACCATCGCCCCGCTCGCGATCTATGCGCCGGGCATGGAAACGCCTGGCGACAGGCTCCTGCGCTCGCGGGAGGCGCTGCGGGCCTTCCTGCTCGACGCACGCCATTATCCGATCTTCGGCAAGCCGGTGGAAAGCTATCAGAGTCTCGGCGCGCTGGCGCTCTTGGATTGCGACGCCGCAAGCGGCGAGCTGATCGCGGTCGGCGACAAGCGCCTGAAGGTCGACGAGACGCTCGACGACATCGAAAAGCATTACGCCGCGGGCTATCTCTTCCAGAAAATGGTGAAGCCGCATCGCGATCTCATTCCCGTGATCGGCGAGCGGCTGGCCACCGTGCGGCTGCTGACCATCGCCACGCCCGAGGGCCCCAAGGCTTTCCGAGCCGGCTGGAAGCTGCCCGCCGCCGGCAATGTCGCCGACAACTTCTGGCGCGCCGGCAACATGCTCGCAGGCCTTGATTTCGAGACGGGCCGCGTGCTGCGCGTGACGAGCGGCATGGGCTTCGACATGAAGGATGTGACCCGCCATCCCGATACGGGGGCCGAGCTGATCGGCCTTCAGGTCCCCGACTGGGGGAAAATGAAGGCCGTGGCCGTCGAGGGAGCGAAGGCGCTGCGGCACTTTGGCATGATCGGCTGGGACATGGCGCCGACCGACGACGGGCCGGTGATTGTGGAAGCCAATGAAACGCCCGATTTCGCCCTCGTGCAGGTCGCCGACCGGCGCGGCATATTGTGCAAGGAGTTCAACGAGCTTCTGTCGCGCCAGCAGGAGGCGGCCGCCGCCCGTTCAAAGTGGGCCAGGGAGGCTCTGGGGCGGATCTGACGCCCTCGCGCCCGGCCCGGTCTCGCGCCGCCCTTTTGTGGGCGGCGTTTTGGCGTCATCTTGCTTTGCGCGCTGAAATCATTACCTTGTCGATAATCCTCCAATCCGAGACCGAACCGAGCGCGTATGACCTTCATCGAGTCCCATCTCGCCCCCGCCGCCCGCAAGAGCGGCCAGATCAAGCTTCACGGGCCGCAGGATTACGAGGGCATGCGCAAGGCCGGCCGGCTCACCGCCGAGGCGCTCGACATGCTCGTCCCGCATGTGAAGCCAGGCGTGACGACCCAGCATCTCGACGATCTCGTTTTCGACTTCGCCATCGCCAATGGCGCTTATCCCGCGCCGCTCGATTACCGCGGCTATCGCAAGTCGATCTGCACCTCGATAAACCACGTCGTCTGCCATGGCGTGCCCGACAACAAGGCCCTGCGCGACGGCGACATCGTCAATATCGACGTGACCTTTATCGTCGACGAATGGCACGGCGACGCGAGCCGCATGTTTGCGGTCGGCGACATTCCGCGCAAGGCGCAGCGGCTGATCGACGTCACCTATGAATCGCTGCTGCGCGGCATTGCGGCGGTGAAGCCCGGCGCGACGACCGGCGACATCGGGGCCGCCATACAGCAATACGCCGAAAGCGAGCGCTGCTCGGTCGTGCGCGATTTCTGCGGCCATGGCCTCGGCCGCGTGTTTCACGACGAGCCGAACATTTTGCACTACGGCGAGAAGGGGCAGGGCGTCGAGCTGCGCCCCGGCATGTTCTTCACAATCGAGCCAATGATCAATCTCGGCCGGCCGCAGGTGAAAATCCTTTCGGACGGCTGGACGGCGGTGACGCGCGACCGCTCGCTGTCAGCCCAATTCGAGCACTCGATTGGCGTCACTGAAACCGGGGCGGAGATTTTCACGCTCTCGCCAAAAGGTCTCGACAATCCCTCGGCCGCGCTCCGCGCGGCCTCATGAAGCAACTTATTGACAAGTCACTGGAGCGCGAGGCCGCGGCGGCCGGCTTAGAGGAGGCGAAAGCCCCCCATTACCACGGCCATCGCCAGCGGCTGCGCGACCGCTTCATGGAGGGCGGCGACAGCGCCCTCGCCGATTACGAACTCATGGAGCTGCTGCTCTTTCGCGCCATACCCCGGCGCGATGTGAAGCCGTTGGCCAAGGCGCTGATCGAGCGCTTCGGCTCCTTCGCCGAGGCGCTTGCGGCTCGGCCCGAGCGTCTGCACGAGATCGACGGTCTTTCCGAGAGCGCGATCGTCGAGCTCAAGATCACCGAGGCGGCCGCGCGGCGCCTTGCCCGCGGCGCGCTGGCGAAGCGCACGGTTCTCTCCTCTTTTTCATCCGTGATGGATTATTGCCGCACCGCCATGGCCTATGCCGAGCGCGAGGAGTTTCGTATTCTTTTCCTCGACAAGCGCAACGCCCTCATCGCGGATGAAGTGCAGGGCGTTGGCACCGTCGATCATACGCCGGTCTATCCGCGGGAGGTGGTGCGTCGCGCCCTGGAGCTTGGCGCGAGCGCGCTGATCCTCGCCCATAATCACCCTTCCGGCGACCCCACGCCCTCGACCGCCGATATCCGCATGACGAAGGAGATCGTCGCCATTGCGCAGCCCTTCGGCATAGCGGTGCACGACCACCTCGTCATCGGGCGCAATGGGCAGGCGAGCTTCAAGGGGCTGAAGCTGATTTGATCGGGCAAGCCCGCAGCGAAGGGTCCATTCGTCATTGCGAAGCGCGCAGAGACGAGCATTCCAAAGCTTCGCTCCGCCCGCAATGAGAGAACCCGACCGTTTGCCCACCTTCGTCGTCACCCCGCTCATCATCGCCACCGCGCTCTTCATGGAGCAGCTCGACGGCACGGTGCTCGCGACCGCTCTGCCGGCGATGGCGGTCGATTTACATGAAGATCCTGTGGCGCTGAAATTGGCGCTGACCTCCTATCTGCTCTCGCTTGCCGTGTTCATTCCGCTCTCGGGCTGGGCGGCGGATCGGTTCGGGGCGCGCCGCGTGTTTCGCGCAGCGATCGGGGTCTTCACCTTGGGCTCCATCCTTTGCGGCTTCTCCGGTTCGCTCGCGTCGATCGTCGCCGCCCGCGTGGTGCAAGGGCTCGGCGGCGCCATGATGGTGCCGGTGGGGCGGCTGGTGCTGCTGCGCACGGCGCCGCGTCGGGAGCTCGTGCGCGCCATGGCCTGGCTCACAATTCCCGCGCTCGTCGGGCCCCTGATCGGCCCGCCGCTCGGCGGCTTTCTTTCGACCTATTTCCATTGGCGCTACATCTTCTGGATCAATGTGCCGATCGGCCTCCTCGGCGCGGCGCTAACGACGCGCTTCATCCCCGATCTTTACGAAGAAAACATCCGGCCGCTTGATGGGACGGGAGCGGCGCTGTCGGGCGCGGGCCTTTCCCTCATCGTTTTCGGCTTCACAATTCTCGGGCGCGGCTTCGCGCCGCCGGTCGTGGTTGCGGCGATCATCGCCTTGGGCGCAACGGCGCTCTATGCCTATCTCCGACACGCGCGGCGGGCGGAGCATCCGATCCTCGATCTCGCGCTCTTGCAAATCCCGACGTTTCGGGTCGCCATTCTTGGCGGATTTCTGTTTCGGATGGGCCTCGGCGCCGTTCCCTTTCTGCTGCCGCTATTGCTTCAAGTCGGTTTCAACCTCAGCGCCTATGAATCAGGGCTTCTGACCTTCGTCGCGGCTGCGGGCGCCATGGTTATGAAAACGACCGCGCAGCCGATCCTGAGGCGGCTCGGCTTTCGCCGGGTACTCTTGGCGAATGCGCTGATCTGCACGGGCTTCCTCGTCGCCAATGGCCTTTTCACGCAGGCGACGCCGCATTGGCTCATCATGGTCGCGCTGCTCGTCGGCGGCTTCTTCCGCTCGCTGGAATTCACCGCGCTGAATGCGATCTGCTACGCCGACGTTCCGCAGGAATCGATGAGCAACGCCACGAGCTTTGCGGCTGTGGGCCAACAATTGTCGCTGTCGACCGGCGTCGCAATCGGCGCGGCGTCGCTGGAGGCGGCGCGGGCGCTTCATGGGGGCGGCGCGCTGCGGGCGCTGGATTTCCCGCCCGCCTTTTACGTGGTGGCGTTGATCTCAGCGCTGTCGATTGTCAATTTTGCGCGCCTTGCGCCCAATGCCGGCGATGAGCTGACGGGCCGGAGGTCTTTGCGAGATTGAAGGCTCGCGGTCCGGAGCGACGCGGCGTTTAGCGGGCTTTCCGCTCGCATTAAATCATGCGAGCGGAAAGAAATCGCGCCAATGCGCTCTGCCCGCGCGTCGTCAGGCGCGCGTTTCATCCACCTCTTCTCGCTTCCCCCGGAACCCCGTCGCCAGCACGTAAAGTTCGGCGGAATCAGCTCGGCTCGCGGCGGGCTTCAGGTGACGGACAGCCGCGAAATCGCGTTTCAGCCGCGTGAGCAACTGCCCCTCCGTGCCGCCCTGCAGCACCTTGGCGACGAAGAAGCCGCCGGGCGCCAGCACATCCATCGCGAAATCGGCGGCGAGCTCGGCCAGGGCGACGATGCGTAGATGATCGGTCTGCTTGTGGCCGGTGGCGTTCGCAGCCATGTCGGACATCACGCCGTCGGCTTCGCCGCCGAGCATTTTCTTGATGAAATCGGGCGCATCTTCGTCGTTGAAGTCCTTCACTGCGAATTGGACGCCCGGGATCGGCTCCATGTCCAGCAGATCGACGCCGACGACCTTGCCCCTCCCGTCTTTCGCCTTCACGCGGTCGGCCGCAATTTGCGACCAGCCGCCTGGCGCGGCGCCGAGATCGACGATGCGGCCGCCGGGTTTGAAGAGATGGTGGCGGTCGTCCATCTCGATGAGCTTGTAGGCCGCGCGCGAACGATAGCCTTCCCGCTTGGCGCGGGCCACGTAAGGGTCGTTGAGCTGGCGCTCCAGCCACAGCGTGGAGGAGAGCGAACGCTTGCGCGCGGTCTTGACCCGCGTCTTGAGCGATCGCCCGCCCTCGCGGCCCGATCCTTTGCTTTCGGCCATTCCATGCGCTCCGAGTGTCATTCCCGGTAGGCCGCCGGGTCGGGTTCGCGCCGTAACGGTAGTGGTGGGAGCTTACCCCACCCGACCCCGCTTACGCGGGGCTCACCCTCCCCGTAAAGGGGAGGGATTCGTTCACGTCCAGCGCCAACGCCTACGCCTGACATCGCCTACGCCAGGACCTTGTCGCGCGGCGCGAAGAGACCATCCGCGCCCGCGGCCATCTCGATGTGCCGGTCGTGATAGTCCAGCAGCGTCGAGCGATGGCCGATGGAGATGATGGTCGTCTGCGCCAGACGCTCGCTCAACATGCGATAAATCTCGCCTTCGAGCTTTTCATCGAGCGCGGATGTCGCCTCGTCGAGGAACAGCCAATCCGGCTTGGCGAGAAGCGCGCGGGCGATGGCGACGCGCTGTTGCTCGCCGCCCGAAAGACGCTGCCCCCAACTGTTGCTTTCGTCCAGCCGCTCGACGAAATCCGAAAGCCGCGCCGCGCGCAGCGCCTCCTCTATGTCGGCGCGCGCATAGTCTTCGACATCCGCCGGATAGACCACCGCCTCAGCGAGCGTGCCCATCGGAATATAGGGGCGTTGCGGCGCGAGCATCACGCGCGCGCCTTGCGGGATGACGACGGAGCCGGCCGTATGCGGCCAGATGCCGGCGATGGCGCGAAAGAACGTGGATTTGCCCGAGCCTGAGGGGCCCGTCAGCAGCACGGATCGATGGGGCTCAAAGGCAAGCGCGTCGAGATGGACGATGCGGCGTCCGTCCGGCAGCGACAGCGTAAGGCCCTTCAGCGCCAGACGATCCGAGGGCGCGTGAGAAACGACGCGCATCCCGCCGGCCTGCGCTTTCGCGGAGTCGATCGCGGCGTCGAAGGAGCTGAGGCGGTCGAGGACGGACTTATACTGCGCCAGGTAGGTGTAGTAGTTGATGAAGAAGGTCAGAGCGCTCTCGACCCGTCCAAAGGCGCTCGCCGTTTGCGTCATCACCCCGAGCTGAATCCTCCCCGCGAAATAGAAGGGCGCGGTGATCACATAGGGAATGATGGGGGAGAGCTGGCCATATGTCGCCGTGAAAGCCATCAACTCCTTACGTTTGCGGACGATCGCCAGATAATTGAACACGATGCCGCGGAAGCGCTGTAATAGCGACCGCTCCTCGGCATGCTCGCCGCCGAGCAAGGCGATCTGCTCGCTATATTCGCGCAGGCGCGCGAGGGAGAAGCGGAAGTCGGCTTCGCGGCGTTGCTTGTCGAAATAGAGCCTTGTCAGCGAGCGGCCGATGAGATGGGTGAGGAGCGTGCCCAGGGCGGCATAGAGCAGCACGACCCAAAAGAGAAAGCCGGGGATATAGATATTGGTGCCGGGCAGGGGATAGTTGCCGGAAAGCTCCCACAGCACGAAGGAGAAGGAGACGAGCGAGCTGAGGGTCGATATCAGCAGGATCGAATAGGAGTAGATGCCATAGCCATCGTCGCCGCCGCTGATGAAGCGGTTGACGTCTTCGGCGATGCGCTGGTCCGGGTTGTCGGCGTCGCCGCCCGCGAGGGTCATGCCGTAATGCGTATGAGCGCTGAGCCAGCGCTGCACGTAATGCTGGGTCAGCCAGCGACGCCACCGGATGACGAGCATCGACTGCAGGACAAATTCGATGACTGTGATGGCGACATAGAAAAAGGCCCAGGGCGTGAAAACGTAAAGAAGCTGCCGCCAGAACTCTGCGGCGTTCTTTTCCTGGATGGCGTTGAACCAGTCGCGGTTGAAGAAGGAGAGGCGCACGGTAATGCCGACCTGCCCCTGATTGATCAGCACCAGCACGACGATCATCGCGACAGCGATCGCGCTCTCGCGCGCGGCGAAGCGCGGAAAAGGCCAGACGCGCCCTTCGCCGCGCTCGTCCGAGTCGAAATAGAGATCGGCGATCCGCGTCATCTCCTGCACCACGCCGATGTGGGAGATGGCGTAGACGGCTATCGAAAAGACCGCGACCGTGACAGCCATGCTTTCGGGCGGCGCATACTCCGCAAGCGCAGCGGGCCACAGCCCTTCCGCCTGCAACAGCCGCGTGAGGCCGAAGGCGATCGTCTCGGTCGAGAAAATCGCCGCGAAAATTTTCATGAAGGTCGACATCTCGGCCCCGCGCCAGGTGGCGACGGCGCAGAGCCCGGCGGCGATGGCGAGGACGAACAGGTCGGCGTCCGCCTTATGCGCGCCGATCAGCGCGGCAAGAACGGCAAAGGCGGCTACGGCCGCGCTCAGTTTTCGCATCTTTGGCCCTTTGAAGGATGGCTGCGTCAGCGCGCGCACGCGGACGCAATAGCGCTCCCCTCACTTTTGCACGGCCGGCGTTTGGTTCTCAATCATCCTCTACGGGAATGATGGCGTCGCCGTTCACATGCGCGACAAGCACGGGAGACGCTTTGAAAGTGAGCACTCGACGCGGCGTAATTGTGGCTTCCACGCCGGTTTTCGGATTGCGGCCGATGCGCTCACGCTTCGAGCGGACGTTAAACGTGCCGAATGAACGCAGCTTGACGGACTCTCCGCGTAGCAACGCCTCGCCGATTTCCTCGAACGTGGCGTCGAGAATCTTGCGGGCCTCGGCGCGTGACAAGGTCGGGCAACAGCCATACACCGCTTCCCGTAAAGCGGCGCGAGTGAGAGTGCTGCCGGTCTCCATTTTTTTCACCATGCAGGACATACGCAGAAGCAAGCGTTTGTCGCTCTTTTCCTGATCGGCGTAGACACGCTGTTCCCCGGGGTTCAAGCCAAGCGACAAAACTGATCATTGATAGGAAGCGAAACAGCTCTTGGTGACATAGTACCCAGAAATCAGAGAGATGCAAGGCCGTGGCGCCGCTTCGACACATTTCGTGATCTTGGCGCCGCCGCCATAAAGCCATGCTTCAGCTAGCAGACGCGCTAACGCGCGAGCTTCACGCGATGTTGGGCGACGGGGATCATGGCGCGCACTTTCCGGATGCGATCCAAGTCGACATAGGAGGAAACAAGGCCCGGCCCCTCGGACGCCCTGGCCACAACATGGCCCCAAGGATCAGCGATCAAGGAATTGCCGTAGGTGAACCGTGTTTCATGCCCCGCCTTGTGGGCGCCGGTCTGCGCCGGGGCGCAAAGATAGGTCTGCGTTTCGATGGCGCGGGCGCGGCAGAGCACCTCCCAATGGTCCTTGCCGGTAACCAGGGTGAACGCGGCGGGCAGAGCGATCAAATCGGCGCCTTTTTCGGCGAGCGCCTGGAAGAGGTAGGAAAACCGCAGATCGTAGCAGATGGCGCAGCCGACCGTGACGCCTTCGCAATCGTATGTCACAACCGCGTCGCCCGGCTTGAACGCGGCGCTTTCGTGGTATTTCGCGCCGTCGGGCGCGGTGATGTCGAACATATGTATCTTGCGGTAGCGGGCGACTTCCTTGCCATTGCGGTCGAACGCCACGGTGGTGTTGTGCAGGCGCTCCTCGCCTGGAATCTTCTCAAGAATCGAGCCTGCGTGAATGAATACCTTGTGCTCGCGCGCCAGGGCGCTGCACATCTCATAGGCCGGGCCCCCAGGCAGCTCCTCGGCCGCTTCCATCTTCTGCGCCCGCGAGCCGCCAATGAAGTCAAAAACCTCGGGCAGGCAGATCCAGTCCGGCTTTTCCTGGGAGACGGCCCGTTCGATGAGGGCGCGGGCGTTGGCGAGATTGACGGCCTTATCGTCAATCGAATTCATCTGAACCAGTGTGACCTTCATAACCGCTCTCTATCTTCCTTAGAGAGCATTTCGCAAAGACTTTTGCGATAAGAATGCGCTCCAGATTTGATCTTGCGCGATTTCTTGTCGCTCGCATGACTCCATGCGAGCGGAAAGCGCGCTAGACCACTCATTGCAACGAGGAACCCGCGCGGCTATCGTCGCGCCGAACCCTTTCCGTCGGCGCGACGCGCTTGCTCGTGTTGTCCGTCATTCCGCTCCGGGGTCTCCTGCCCTTGTCAAGCGAGTTCTGGACGCGAGATGTCTTCGAAGGGTCGCTGAAGCGGGCGGCCGAGCGCTTTTTCGCCTGGTATCGCCAACAGTTTTTCAGCTTCTTCTCGCCTGAGACCCTCGCTTGGCTCACCGACCGCGGCGACCGGCAGCTTGTTCTCAAAGCTGGCGAACGCGACCTTTGGTGCGTCGACTCGCGTGGCGCGCCGCTCTGGCGCCTAACGGCCGACGAAATCGCGACCTCCTCCCTGGAAGAGGCGCTGGCGCGCCGGGGGATCGCCCGCAAGGCCGTAAAAATCGGGCTCGAGATTGACGGCTCGGCATTTTTCGTCCGCCGCTTCGACATTCCCGGCGTCGCTTCGGCCAACCTTCCCAAGCTGCTCGTCGGCGAGATAGAGCGCAAGACGCCGTTCAGGCTGGCCGACGTCGTCTACGGCTATACGACTGCGAAACAAGCTACG
>DATBRF010000010.1:0-34840 GCA_036560425.1 Methylocystis sp.
CGCGGATATTGCGAAGCGCAATGGCGTCGCCGAGCTCTCCATGGGCATGAGCTCGGATTACGAGCTCGCGATCCAGCTCGGCGCCACTTACGTGCGCGTGGGTTCGGCGATCATGGGCGCGCGGGAATATCCGCAGGCTTAAATCCGCTTGGCGGAAGGCTAAACTACAACAATCGCGACTTTCCGCCCCAACCTCGGCGCCAGCCGGGCCATGTCCCGCGCCCGCAGCGCGATGCAGCCGGCCGTCGGGCCCAGCTCCTCCGTCGCAATGTGGAAGAAAATGGCGCTGCCCCGCCCCCGCGCGCGCGGGACGATATTGTAGTCCATCACCCCCACGACGTCGTAAAGCTTGTCCTTGCGCCATAATTCTTCGTGGCTCGCGCGCGAGGGTCCGCGCAGGGGACGGTTGTATAAGAAGCTTCGCGCGTCATCGCACCAGATGTCGTCCCGCCGCGTGAGGCGCCAGGGCATGCGCAGCGGCGCGGGCTTCCTCAGATAGAAGCGCAAGAGCCGCCAGCGCCCGGCCGGGGTCGCGCCGTCGCCTTCGCGCTTGTTGTGCGTGACGCCCGAGCGGCCCAGGGCGCAGGGCAGGACGAGGTCGCCCGCGATCAGGCGCCCTTCATGCCGCTTGCCGCCGATGCGGCGGACGACGCGAAGGGTCGAGAGGCTTGTTGCGCAAAATTGCGGCATAGATAAAGATGCCTTTTCGTTCCCCGCTCCATAGCAGAGATTGCGCGCCCCTTCATGGTCCGAAAGCTGCTCATCGCCACGAGTTCGCGGCTCTTCGCAAACCTTGCGCAGCAATTCGAGGCGCTCGGCGGGCGCGAGTTGCGCGAGTTCGCCGAGGGGGGCGCCTCTGTCACTCCTGAAGGGCATAAGTGGGCGGATGCGGCGGTTCTCGACGGCGCCTTTTGCGATGCGCCGGCGTGGGCGCGACGGCTGCGTGAGGCCGGCTTTGCCGGAGCGATCGCCGTGATCGACGCCGACGCCCCCGAGGCTGACGCCATTTTGGCGCGGCCCTTCCGTTTCGGCGACCTCCTCGCCGCTTTGGAGGCGGCGCCAAAAACTCAGCCGCTGGGCGAATTCGGGGCGAGGCTTACGGAAAAGGAGGCGGCGATTCTCGACCGCCTCATGCGCGCCGGGGGC
This sequence comes from Methylocystis sp., assembly GCA_036560425.1. Lineage (GTDB taxonomy): Bacteria > Pseudomonadota > Alphaproteobacteria > Rhizobiales > Beijerinckiaceae > Methylocystis. Next base: position 1,147 of record DATBRF010000010.1, read on the forward strand.
GCGAGCATCACGAAGGCCGAATTGCTGGCCGATGTTTGGGGCTATGGTCCGAATGTCTCGACGCGGACGTTGGAGACCCACATTCATCGTTTGCGGCGCAAGATAGAGGCGGACCCGAGTCGCCCGAAAAAGGTGCTGACCGAAGACGGCGGCTACAGGATCGTCAGCGCGCAAGAAAAAAGACGGCCTTTCCGAAACCAATCGCCACAAAAAAAGCGGCATAACGCTTTGTGAAAGGCAAATGAGCACTGACGACGACATCGAGAACCTGACTCGCATCCCTCTCTTTGCAATATTCGAAACGCGCGCGCTGCGAAAACTGGCCTTTTCTTCGGAAACGCGCCTCTTTCGCACCGGCGATGCGCTTTTTCGAAAGAGCGAGGAGTCGGACGGCGGCTACATTCTTGCGATTGGTTCGATCGGCCTCTCGCCGCAAGACGACGGGAACCCGCCGAAACATATCGTTTACCCTTGGGCGCTGATCGGCGAGACGGCTCTGGTGGCGCCATCGCGGCGGCCCGTCACCGCGCGCGCGATGGAGCCGACGACGACCCTCAAAATCGGCCGCCCCCTTTTCCATCAGATTCTCGAGCAACATCCGGCGACCGCGGCGCGAACGCGAGACTTCTTCAAAGACCGGCTCGTCAATTTCACCCGCAGCGCCGTCGCGGGTCTCGGGGCCGAACGGTGACGAAAAGCCACACAAACGCCTCTCGACGCGGAACCATTGTGGTCTAGATTTGGTTTTACGCTTGATCTCGGCGGGCCGTTTTTTCGTTGCGTCATTCACATGTGCGCCCGCCACGGGGAGGTGCTTATGCGTAAGAGTCTGAATTTGGCGGTTTCCGGCGCGCTGCTCGGCGCCATGGCGGCGACGGCGATCCCGACCGAAGCCTCCGCGGGCCCCATGGGCGTCGCCGTCCCCTCGACGGTCGGCCTGCCGGCCCCGGTCGATAACGTCTGGTATCGTCGTGGATATGGCTGGCGCGGGGGCTACTATCGCCCCTACGGCGGCTATTACCGCCGCGGCTACAATCCTGGCGCGGCGGTCGCCGCGGGGGTGGGCCTCGGCCTTCTCGGCGCGGGCCTCGCCGCTTCGAGCAGCGGCTATTACGGCGGCTACTACCCTTATTACTACGGCGGCTATTATCCAGCCTATGGATACCCCTACGCTTATCCGGGCTACGGCGGCGGCTATTGGGGCTGGTGAACCGGTTCGCGCCAGAGAGCATTCGGGCGGCGGCGCAAGGCGCGCCGCCGTTTTTTTAACGCCGTTTCGGCTATACATTCCGCCCGTCGGCGTCCCTTCGAGACGTCGCGCATAGAGGCAGGAATGGCGAAAGAAGTCGCGACCACCCCTTATCAGGATCAGCGCCCCGGCACCTCGGGCCTGCGTAAGAAGGTTCCCGTCTTCCAGCAGCGCCATTATGTCGAGAACTTCGTGCAGTCGATCTTCGACAGTCTCGAAGGCTATGAGGGCCAGACGCTCGTTATCGGCGGCGACGGCCGCTACTATAATCGGGAGGCGATCCAGAAGATCCTAAAGATCGCCGCCGGCAACGGCTTGGGCCGCGCGATCGTCGGGCGGGGCGGCATTCTTTCGACCCCCGCCGTTTCGGCGCTCATCCGTTCGATCGGCGCCTTCGGCGGCATCGTGCTGTCTGCAAGCCATAATCCCGGCGGACCCGAGGGCGATTTCGGCATCAAATATAATGTGGCGAATGGCGGCCCGGCCCCTGAAAAGGTGACCGACGCCATTTACGCGCGCACAAAGGAAATCACTTCTTTCAAGATCGAGGAGGCGCCGGATGTCGACATCGACAGGCTCGGCGCGACGCAACTCGGCGGCATGCGCGTCGAGATCGTCGACAGCGTCGAAAATTACGCCGCGCTGATGCAGACCCTTTTCGATTTCGACCGCATCCGCGAGAACTTCCGCTCGGGCTTCACAATCAAGTTCGACGCCATGTCGGCGGTGACCGGCCCCTATGCGCACGCGATTCTCGAAGGAATGCTCGGCGCCGCGCCAGGCAGCGTGCTCAATGGCGAGCCTTTGCCCGATTTCGGCGGGCATCATCCCGACCCCAATCTCGTCTACGCCAAGCATCTCTATGATCTCGCCATGTCCGACAAGGCGCCCGACCTCTGCGCCGCCTCGGACGGCGACGGCGACCGCAATCTGATCATCGGGCGCTCCCGCTTCGTGACGCCCTCCGACAGTCTCGCGATTCTCGCGGCCAATGCGCATCTGGCGCCCGGCTACAAGAACGGCATTGCGGGCGTCGCGCGCTCGATGCCGACGAGCGGCGCCGCCGATCGCGTCGCCGCGAAGCTTGGCGTCGGTCTCTATGAAACCCCGACGGGCTGGAAATTCTTTGGCAATCTGCTCGACGCCGGCCTCGTCACCATTTGCGGCGAGGAGAGCGCCGGCACCGGCTCGAACCATGTGCGCGAAAAGGATGGGCTCTGGGCGGTGCTTCTGTGGCTCGATGTGCTCGCCGCGCGCAAGCAGAGCGTCGATGCGATCGTGCGCGAACATTGGGCGACTTTCGGCCGCAACTACTATTCGCGGCACGACTATGAAGAAATCGACAGCGACGGAGCCAACGCCCTCATCAAGGCTCTGCGCGATCGCCTGTCCTCTCTGAAAGGAAAAGTCTTCGGCGCGCTGGAAGTGACGGACGCCGACGACTTCGCCTATCATGATCCGGTCGATGGCTCGGACTCGAAAAACCAGGGCCTGCGCGTGATGTTCGCGGAAGGCTCGCGCATTGTCTACCGGCTCTCCGGCACTGGCACGGCCGGCGCGACTCTGCGCGTCTATATCGAGCGCTACGAGGCCGATCCGGCGAAGCAATTCATCGAGACCCAGCAGGCGCTTTCCGACCTGATCGCGCTCTCGCGCGAGATCGCGGAGATCGAGCGCTTCACGCAACGCAAAGCGCCGAGCGTGATTACTTGAGTCGACGCGAAGCGTCATCGGGAATCCGGCGCCCGGCAATGCCGCCGCCGCCGATTCCCCAGAGGCCTCCGGCCCGCTGAGAGCCCTCTCGCCTTCCGACCCCGCGCGCGCTTATACATGCGCGTTGTGGGGGGAGCGAAATGAACGAGGCCAGCACGAGCGCGAATTGGATTGAGCATGAGTCGCGCGAGGCGGTCCTGGCCGAGCTTCACGCGCGGCCGTTTCTGCCTTTACAGGTCCCGCGCCGCGTCTATCATTTCGCCTTCTCGACCACGCGCGAGGAGGCTCTCGCCGACCGCGCCGCGGTAGAACAGCTGGCGCGGGCGCATCGGCTCGAACCGCCGGGGCGGGATGCGAAATTCCATTATTTCCTCTTAGGCGACTGGCGGCTTCGCTGGGAGCAGCATGCGGAGTTCACGACCTATAGCTGGTCGACCGGCAAAGAGGCGGAAACGCCCTTCCTTCACCCTGATCCGTTGACGTCTGGCGAAATCAGCTTTCGCCCGCCGGGGCGGCTTATCGTCGCGACGCATCTTAGCGTCGTCGACGGGAAGATTACGCTCGACGACCTCGCAGCCCTTTTCAATTCACAGAGCCTCTGCGTTATCGGGGTTGGCAGGGACGGCGCCCATGCGCTTACCGATTTCGCCGTAGATAGCCTCGGCTTCACGCGCATGGCCATTCGCATTCTGAATGCGCCGGCGCTCGAAGCCGGCCGTCTCGCCCAGCGGCTGCTCGAAGTCGAGACCTATCGCTGCATGGCGCTCCTCGGTCTGCCGCTCGCGCGCGCGGTCTCTCCGGACCTCGCCATGATGGAAGAGGAGCTTTCGGAAATCATGAACGCTCTGCGGACGGACGAATCGCGGAGCAATCACGACCTTTTGAAGGGCCTCACCGATCTTCTCGCGGCCAATGATGCGCTATCGACCCGCACGTCCTTCCGCTTCGGCGCAAGCCGCGCCTATCACGCGCTCGTGAAAAGCCGTCTGGAGCTGTTGCAGGAGGCGAAGGAAGGCCAATATCCGACCATTTCGTCCTTCCTGAACGCCCGGCTCGATCCGGCGATCGAGACCTGCAACGCCGTGCAGGCGCGGCAGACGCGTTTCTCGACCGATGTCGCGCGCACGACGAACATCATGCGGACCGGCATCACGCTGGAGATGGAGCGCCAGAACGGCGCCCTGCTCGACGACATGGTTCGCCGCACGCGCCTGCAGATGCGCCTCAACCGCATGGTGCAAGGCATCTCCGTCGCCGGCCTCGCCTATTATCTCGTCGGCCTCTTCGCCTTCGTTGCGAAAGGATTGAAGGAGGCGGGCCTTCTCCCGCCCGCCCTCTCGGCCGATATGGTCGAGGCGATCTCCGTGCCTTTCGCGCTCGCCCTGTCGTGGGCCTTCATGGCGCGCGTGCGGGTCTTGTCGAGCCGCGCGGCGAAGGAGGAGCAGGTCGATTGACCGCCCAGGCGCGCCTACTCCACATCCAGCGGCGCGGCGCCCTTGGGCGCGCCGTTCTCGCCGAGCGTGATCTTCTCGACTCGCGCCTCGGCCTCGGCGAGCAATTTCTCGCAGCGCTCCTGCAACGCCTTGCCGCGCGCATAGAGCCGTACCGACTCGTCGAGCGAAACGGAGCCCTTTTCCAGATCGGCTACGATGCGCTCGAACTCGGCCATCGCCTTTTCGAAAGGCACGGTGGAGAGGTCTTCGGCGGCTTCTTTCTCTGTCGTCATGGCGCCTGTTTAGCCTAGCGGCTTGCTTCAGCCAAATTGAACGGAGGCTCGCCGTCCGGACCGCGCGCCTTCAGGCGCGCTGCCTCTTCAATCATGATCATCCGGCTCGGCGTGGCCGACGATGCGTAAAATCTCCGGATATTCCTCGCGCATGCGGCGCTCCAGCCTGTCCACGGCCTCGTGCACCGTCTCGACCGGCACGCTCGCGTCGACGGCGCAGTGATAATTCACCACGAGGCCGCCCGAGGTCTCGCGCACCCGCACGTCGTGAACATTGGCGATATAGCCCACATGCAGGCTGTTGCGGTCGAGCGCCCCGGCCATCTCCCGCACGAGCGCCTCGGGCGCGTCGCGGCCGATGAGGACATGGGGCGCGAGCGGCTCGATATGGGTCTCGATTTCGGTGTCGGCGCCGAATTCGTCACGGATCGCGCTTTCGAAATCGCTGGCGATGGCGTGGGCGCGGCCCATGGGCATGGCGCCGTCGAGCTCGATGTCGAGACCGATGGACAGGCGCTCGCCGATCTGCTGGGCGATGACGTGATGCGCCATAACGTGGCGGCGCGCGGCGACGAGCATGATGCGCTCCACCATTGTCTCGTCGTCGAGCGCGCGGGCGTCCATGGTGATCGTCACGCGCGCATGGGGCGCGACGGCGAGAATCCCCGCCGAGACTGAAGCCTTGATGCGCGCGGCCTGTTCAACGCGCAACGTGCGCGCCACGCCGATCGTGGCGTCGCCGATGACCTCCGCGCCCGCGCTGCGCAGTCGAAGCTCGTCGAGCGCAATGACGCCCGGCACGTCGAGGATCGCTTTCTCGATCTGGGGCGTGAGATCGCGCGGCGCGGCGTCGAGCAACGTATCGATCGTGCGCCGGCCGAGCCGGTAGCCGGCGACGGCGATGAAACCCGCCACGCCGAAGGAGGCGAGCGCGTCGCCCTGCGGAAAGCCGAAATGCGCCGCCGCGACGCCGATCAGCGCGAGGACGGAGGAAACGAGATCGCTCGCGAAATGGAGGGCGTCGGCGGCGAGCGCGTCGCTGCGCTCCTCGCGCGCGATCTCGCCCAACTGCCGCGCGCGCACGAAATCGATCAGGATCGAGCCGAGGAGCACGCCATAAGCAGGCCAGCCCGTCGCGATCTCGACGGGTTCCGAGCCCAGCCGCCGGATCGCCTCGCCGACCACGACGAGCGCGAGGCCGAAGAGCAGGCCGGTCTCGACAAGGGCGGCGAGCGCCTCATATTTTCCATGTCCGTAATGATGCTCGGCGTCCGCCGGCTTCTCCGCCTCGCGCACCGCGAAATAAGTCAGGGTGGTCGCGCCCGTGTCGACAAAGGCGTGGCCGGCCTCGGAGAGCAACGCCAGAGAGCCGGACCACAACCCCGCCGCAAGCTTTGCGACGGCGAGAAGCGCGCTCGCGGCGATGGAGGCCTTGGCGGCGGCGATCTTGCGGCTGGCGCCTTCGGCGTCGAGCGCTCTCGTCTCGGTCATGGGGTTCTGTCCGCAAAGATTAACGCGTTTTGCCTACCAAGTCGCCGGCGCCGCCGCAAACGCGATGGCGCGGCATCCACTGGGAGTTAACCCATGAAGTTTCTGCACACGATGATCCGCGTCGGCGATCTCGACCGTTCGCTGCATTTTTTCTGCGACATTCTCGGGCTCCGGGAAGTGCGCCGCACAGAGAACGAAAAGGGGCGCTACACGCTCGTTTATCTTGCGGCGCCCGCGGACGTCGAGGAGGCCGAGCGCACGGGCGCCCCCATGATCGAGCTCACCTATAATTGGGACGAGCACGAATATGCGGGCGGACGCAATTTCGGCCATCTCGCTTTCGCCGTGGATAACATTTACCACGTTTGTGAACGGCTCGAGAAAGCCGGCGTAACGATCAACCGGCCGCCGCGCGACGGCCATATGGCCTTCGTCCGCACGCCCGACGCGATTTCGATCGAGCTGCTCCAAAAGGGTAAGCCGCTGGAGCCCAGGGAGCCTTGGGCCTCGGCGCAGAATGTCGGCGCTTGGTGAGGCGTCGGCGCGGCGCCGCACAAGGGTCGATGCTGCGCCTTGACTGAGCGTGCGCAGCAAAGATTTTTCCTTCGGGCCATGAAACTATGGCCAGAGTGACGCGTTGAGGTCATGCGGAGGCGCGGCACGGGCGCGCGGCGCTTCCCCCACGCAAAATTGCAACCGCTCGTCGTAACGCCTTCACAGGCGCAAGATAAGGCGGTGGCGCGAGGCCGTGTTCGTGGCGCGAAAGCGCGACGGCCACGGCGCGCGAAATGCGCCCAGGCCCGTTTCGGGCCTGCGGTTTTCAGCATGAGCGGCGTTCATCGACAGTTCAGTCGACGCCGCTCAGTTTTCAGGAAGGACGCGCCAGCGTCCGAGGCGGACGCGGCGCAGGAAGCGAAGAGGACAGGTGAGACAAGAAGCGAAAGCGGAGGACGATATGTTGATTACGGATCTGATCCATTCCTGCTCCAACGAGATGGTGGCTCAGGCTGCGCTCAAATGCATCGGCGGCCGCTTTGCCGAGCGCGTTCGCGTGGCCGCGCAGGAGAGGGGCATGAGTGTCGGCAGATTCGTAGCGGTCGTGGTCCGTGACTTCGCGCGCCGTGCGGACGACAACGTTCGCGACTCGTTGCGCGAGACGATGACGGGCGACGACCAGCCGCTGCTCAAGGGCCTGCGCGCGGTGCTGGAGCCGGCCCTCGAAGAGGGCGCCCTGTTCGTGGACGACGGCATCGGCCTCGGCCGCTCCTACCCGCTCGATATGAGCTGCGCGGGCGCGCATCAATATCAGTAACCTCTCACAGCTTTACGCGTTAAAAGCGACATCGCGGCGATGTCGCTTTTTTCATTTGCACCACAGCCGGAGCCTGAGCGGCGTCGAATGGACCATTTCCTCGATCAGGCGCAGATCGCCGCAATTCTCTCGACCTATGGCTATTGGGCGATTTTCATCGTGGTCGCTTTGGAAAGCTCTGGCCTCCCGCTTCCGGGAGAGACAATATTGGTCGGGGCCTCGATCTATGCGCGCCTCTCTGGCGCGTTGTCGATCGAGGCCATTGTCGCGACGGCGGCTGCCGGCGCGATCGTGGGCGACAATATCGGCTATTGGATCGGCCGCGAGCTTGGCTACCGCTTTCTGGAGCGTCATGGGTGGCGCGTCGGCCTCGGGCCGGACAAGCTGCGGCTGGGACAGTATCTTTTTTACAAATGGGGCGGCGCGATCGTCTTTTTCGGCCGATTTATCGCTCTTCTGCGCATTCTCGCCGCGCTGCTCGCGGGCGCCAACCACCTGCCTGCGGGGCGCTTTTTTATGTTCAACGCGGCGGGCGGGATCGTGTGGGCGGCTGTCTTCGGCTTTGGCGCCTATTGGCTTACCGCCGGTTTCGAAAAGATCCAGGGGCCATTCGCGACCCTTGGCGCAGCTGGCGGGCTCTTGGGGGTGTTTCTGCTGTGGCGCTATTACAAAGCGAACGAGGCCCGGCTGCTGCGCGAGGCCGATGATGTGCTGTCGCAGCGCAAGCGCTGATTAACGCGCTTTAGGAAAACCGCGGGCCCATCTTCGCTGTCGCGAGGGCGTTCGTGAGGTCGCGCGCGAGCGCCGCTTTTTGCTCCGGCCCCAGAAAGGCGCCGACCTCGACCGTCTCGCCGCGAGAAACCAAAGCCACGCTTTGGGTGCCGAATTCCTCGTGGACTTTCTGCTCGAGGCGCACCCAGGCGGGATTGAACCGCCATTCGCGCCGCCGTCCCCCCGCGGCCACCTTCGCGAAAACGAGCTCCAATGGCGTGACGTCGAGCGTCTCATAGGCGCGCGCGTCTCGGAAGCTGAGGCGAAAGGCAATATAGAGCGCCAGCGCGTCGAGCCCCATGAAGCCGGCGACGGGCCAGGCGCCCATGAACAGGAAAGGCAATGCGAACAGCCCCTGCGCAACGCAATAGCCGAGGATAAAGAGATAGAAGGCGCGAGGCGTCATCGAGCGATGCGGCGAGAGGCGCGTGGAATAAATCGGCTCGTCAAAGGGCTCAGGCATGGGCTCTGCAGCGCTTTCGTCCCTGCGCCCTACTAGATATAACGCGCCCATGGCCGGAAGAAACAGCGAAATGCCGCCAACCAGGAAGACCCCCGCCCGCCGTCCGCCTGCGGCGGAGGCGGCCCGTATCGAAGCAATCTTCGCGCGTCTCGCGGCGGCCAATCCGGAGCCCAGGAGCGAGCTTCGCTACACGAACCCCTTTACCTTGCTGATCGCCGTCGTGCTCTCGGCGCAGGCGACGGACGCGGGCGTGAACAAAGCGACGCCCGCGCTTTTTGCTCTCGCCGACACGCCCGAGAAAATGGTCGCGCTCGGCGAGGACCGGGTCCGTGACGCGATCAAGACGATCGGTCTGTTCCGCAACAAGGCGAAGAATGTCATCGCTCTTTCGCAGTTGTTGATCGAGCGCCACGGCGGCCAGGTGCCCCAGGACCTCGACGCCCTGACGGCGCTGCCGGGCGTCGGTCGCAAGACGGCCAATGTCGTGCTCAACGTCGCCTTCCACCAGCCGACCATCGCGGTGGACACCCACATCCTCCGCGTCTCCAACCGCCTGCCGCTCGCCAAGGGCGCAACGCCGGAGGCGGTGGAAAAGGGGCTCGAGGCCGTCGTGCCGGAGAAATATCTCCTGCACGCGCATCACTGGCTGATCCTGCACGGCCGCTATGTGTGCAAGGCGAGGAAGCCCGAGTGCGCGCGATGCATTTTGTATGATTTGTGCAAGTTCACGGAGAAGACGGCGTAGGGCGCAAAATTTCAACCCTGGCGGACTAGAAGTCGCTCCATTTTTATGCTTTACTGTTCTATAAAATTTAACTTCACATAAACACTAACAACCCTCTTTAGCGCACTTGCGCATCCTAAGGGGAAGACAAATGCAAATTTTGATCGAGCTTGTAAAATTAGGCGCGGTTGGCGCCAGTCTGGCTTTTCTTATTCTATCGTATTGGTTGCTACAGCAAGAAATCGCTAAGCCAGCTCCGAGGGTAACAATCCTTCATGAGATCAGAGGATTTCGAGTATCCGCTTTGCTTTTTTTCCTGGCTGGCGTGAGTTCAGAGCTAGGGCTGACGTATGGTGGCAAAGCACTTGAAATGGTCGAAAAGTTTTCTCTGCAAAGCGAAATAAAAAGAGTCAGATTTTATGAGTGGAGCTACCATCCGGAAAGAGATACCGTCTCATTTGGTTTTGATGAAAATCGTACCAGTGCGCACCGGTTCATTCCATCGGATTCTGCAGACAGATATTCGGTCATCGTGGGAATTCGACAGCAAAATGGACAGCCTCCCGAGATCGGCGCCTACCCGCTTGCGGCTGGCCCCTTTCCAATGGGGAGGCAGTCAGTTGAGTTAAACCCTTCGCATGAGAAAATACTGAAGCTAGGCAATCGCTGCGTCGAGTACGTCGCGTTCGGCGTCAAAGATTTTATAAACGAGGAAGCAAGCGCCGATTCAGCGAGTTTTACTCCTAGCAAGTATTCTGGGAGGTTAGTTATTTTCAATACGGCAGCTGCCTGCCTACCAGAGGAGAGATAAAGCATGACAGCCAGACTAGCGGCTCTTTTTTTTACTATGGCCTTTTTTATAAGCAGCCATGCGTACAGCGGACAGGATTGCCAGAGTTCTGACCGGCACGCAGCAAAACCCCAGTTTTGCGAGCAAGGGGATTAGTCCGGCTTTGCCGCCATACGAAGCCCTACCCCGCCCCCTCCAGCAGCCGCATGGCCGCGGCGCGCGCTTCGTCTGTGATCGCCGCGCCCGACAGCATCCGCGCGATCTCCTCCCGCCGCTCGGCTTCCGCCAGCACGGCGACGCTCGTCGCCACACGCTTTTCCTTGCCCTTGGCCGAGGCGCCCTTGCTGATGCGCAGGTGACGGCTCGCGCGGGCGGCGACTTGCGGGGCATGGGTCACGGCGAGCACCTGGGCTTTGCCCGCAAGGCGCGCGAGGCGCTGGCCGATGGCGTCGGCCACGGCGCCGCCAACGCCGGTGTCGATCTCGTCGAACACCAGGGTCGGCGCCGAACCGCGATCGGCAAGAACCACTTTCAACGCCAGCATGAAGCGCGCAAGCTCGCCGCCCGAGGCCACCTTGGTCAGCGGGCCGGGTCGCGAGCCCGGATTGGTCTGCACCCAGAATTCGACCCGGTCGATCCCCTCCGGCCCGCCATTCTCGGGATCGCTCGTCACCTGCGTCGAGAAATGCGCGCCCTCGAGCTTCAATGGCTTTAGCTCGGCGTCGACCAGCGCGTCGAGCTTCTTCGCCGCCTTCTGGCGGGCGGTCGAAAGCGCGCGCGCCGCGCAATCATAGGCGGCTTTCGCGGCCTCCAGCTCCTGAGCGAGCTTGACCAGCCTCGCTTCCGAGGCGTCCAGCGCGGCGATGTCGTCAGCGAATTTCTCCGCGAGCTTCGGCAGCTCCGGCACGCCGACCTGATATTTTCGCGCCGCGCCGCGCAGGGCGAAAAGCCGCTCTTCGACGCGCTCCAATTCGGCGGGATCAAAGCGGGTTTCGGCCAACGCCTGCTCGAGCGCCTGCTCGGCGAGCGACAGCGCGTCGACCGCCTGGGCGAGCGCTTTGGCCGGCGGCTCGAGAATTTGCGGGTTTTGCGCGAGGCGGCGCTCGAGGCGGCGCGCCGCATGGCCGATCTCGACCGCCGGCGCGCGATCCTCGCTGAAAACGGCGAGCGCGTCGCGAATGTCGGTCGCGACCTTCTCGGCGCGCTGCATGAAAAGACGCCGCTCGGCCAGCGCCTCCTCCTCCCCCGGCTCAGGCGCGAGCTTGGTGAGCTCCTCGTGAGCGTGGCGCAGATAGTCTGCGTCCGCGCGCGCCTTGGCGATGCGCGCCTCCTCATCGGCCAACGCGCGCCACGCCGCTTGCCACGCGCCATATTTCGCGCGCACGTCGTTCGCCTGCGCGAGCAGCCCGCCATGGGCGTCGACCAGCGCGCGATGGGCGCTCGGGTCGACGAGCGCGCGGTCGTCGTGCTGGCAATGGATTTCAACGAGCTCCCGCCCGATGGCGCGCAGCGCCTGCGCCGTCGCCGGCTGATCATTGACGAAGGCGCGCGTGCGCCCGTCCGCCGTCTGAACGCGGCGCAGCACCAGCTCGTCTTCGCTCGCGAGCCCGAATTCGCGCGCGGCGAGATGGGCGGGATGATCCGCAGCGAGATCGAAGACCGCCGTCACCTGCCCCTGCTCGCAGCCCGCGCGCACAAGCGACGCATCGCCGCGTCCCCCGAGGGCGAGCACGAAAGCGTCGAGCAGAATGGATTTGCCGGCGCCCGTCTCGCCGGTGAGAGTCGTCAGCCCCTGCCCGAAATCGAGATCGAGCGCGTCGATGAGCACGATGTCGCGAATGGACAGACGGGTGAGCATGGCGCTTACTTTATCGCTTAGGCAGGCGGCCTATGGATTGTTGTTCTGTGGATGACCGGCGATTCGCCACTCGCGGAGGTTCGCATGGCTGACGACGAAATCAACGAGATTCGCGCGCTGCTGAGCGCCAAGCCGCGACCCGCGGGGTGGGCGGAACGGCGCGCGCGGATCGAGGAAGTCGGCGCAGCCTGGCCCGTCGCGCCGGATATCTTGCTCGCGCCGGCGGCAATCGACGGATTGGCCGCCGAATGGTCCCTTGCGCCGGGCGCAGATCCCTCCCGTGCGCTGCTCTTCTTCCATGGGGGCGGCTACTGCTCGGGCTCCCTCGTCAGCCATCGTCGCATGGTGACGGAGGCCGGCCGCGCGGCGAGGGCTCGGACGCTCGCCATCGCTTATCGCCTCGCGCCCGAATGCCCCTTCCCCGCCGCATATGACGACGCCCTGGCGGCCTGGCGTTTTCTGCGCGCCCAGGGAATTGCGGCCAAGGACATTGCCGTCGGCGGCGACAGCGCGGGCGGCGGACTGACCGTCGCGCTCTCCTTAAGATTGCGAGACATGGGAGAAGACCTGCCCGGCTGCCTCTGGCTCTGCTCGCCCTGGACGGATTTGACCATGTCCGGCGAGACGATGGCGACAAAGGACAGCGTCGATCCGCTGATCCGCAAGCCCTATCTGGAAGAGCTGGCGGCCGCCTATGTTGCGCCGAACATGGACCGCAAAGACCCTCGCGTTTCGCCGCTCTATGCCGATCTCTCGGGCTTGCCGCCGACCCTCATTCAGGTCGGGTCGGACGAGACCTTGCTTGCGGATTCCACCCGACTCGCCGCCAAGGCCGGAGCCGCCCATGTGCGGGTCACGCTTGAAATCTGGCCGCATATGATCCACGCCTGGATGCTGTGGAACGCGCGTCTGGCCGATGGCCGGCGCGCGCTGGCGCAGGCGGGCTCATTCATTCGATCCCACACGGGGGGATGCGCTACAAGATTTTGATCTGGCTGAGTTTTCGGAAAGCGCGCTAGATGTGAGCTTGCAGCGTCTTGCCCACCTTGGAAAGCCAGGAGTCAGTATATTCATGCGGCTCCAGCCCGCCGGCCTTCAGCAGGGCGTGCGCATCCTTGTACCATTGCGAATCCGGGAAGTTGTGGCCCAGAATAGCCGCCGCCGTCTGCGCCTCGTTGGTGACGCCCATCGCGAGATAGGCCTCGGTGAGGCGGTAGAGCGCTTCCTCCGTATGGCGCGTCGTCTGATATTTGCCAAGCACGTCGTGGAAGCGATTGATCGCAGCCGGATAGTTCTTGCGCGTCAGATAGAAGCGGCCGACCTGCATCTCCTTGGCGGCCAACTGGTCGCGCGCGACGCCGATCTTGTATTTGGCGTCCGCGACATATTCCGACTTCGGGTACTTCTGCACCAGATCGGAGAAGACCGAGACCGCCTTTTCCGCCGAAGATTGATCGCGCATGACATCCGGCACCTGATTATAGAAAGACATGCCGGCGAGGTAATAAACGTAAGGCGTATCCGGAGAATTCGGATAATGGCTGATATAGCGCTGAGCGGATTGCACGGCGTCGTCGTAGGCCGGCTTCTCAAATTGCGCGAAGACGGTCATCAACAGGGCCTTGCGCGCCCATTCCGACGAAGGATAGTTTTTCTCGACCTCGCCGAATTTTTTGGCCGCCACTTCATATTGCTTGGATTTCAGCTTCGCGAGGCCTTGGTTGTAAAGGTCTTCCGCTGGAATGTCGGGCGTGATTTCCGTCTTATATTTCTCGCCGCCGCCCAAAAGCCCGAAGCCGCTCGTGATCGAATCCATGAGGTCCGCATGGGCCGGCGCGGTTGAAAGCGCCAGGGCCGCCGCTGCGACAAGCAAAGCGGAAGAGCGGAATGAAGCAGCAAAAACCGACATAAGAAGCGCCCCCGGCAAAGAGCGGCGACTGCGCCGCATCCTCAAGATGCCTATTAGCCTAATCCGCCAAACCCCGCCACTCGCGGCGCCGCCGTCGGGCCCGCGTCATCGCGGCGCGGGCGGAGCGCGGCGATGGATCGTGGCGGATAGAGAAGGATTCCCTTCTGGCGAGATTATGGCGAAGGGCGCCGCGCCGCACTCTCGGCCATGTGACCGCCGCCCTCGAACGCCAAGACGCCCTCACGCATGGCCGCCCTCACCAGCGCCAGATTCAGCGCATGCCCGCCCCTGAAGGACCGGAACGCCCCGATGATCGGCGCCCCCGCGAGCGCGAGATCTCCGACGACGTCCAGCATCTTGTGGCGGACAAATTCGTCGGCGAAGCGCAGGCCTTCTCGGTTGAGCACAGCCTCGCCGTCGAGCACGACGGTGTTCTCCAGCGAGGCGCCCAGCGCGAGACCATCGCGCCACAGGCGTTCCGCGTCGCGCAAAAAGCCGAAGCTGCGGGCGCGAGCGAGCTCGCGGCGAAACGCCTCCGGCGTGAGCTTCAGCGCGCGACGCTGCCGGCCGACGCGGCCCTCGAAGGCGATTTCGACGTCGAGGCTGAGCCCGCTGCGGGCCGGCGTCAGCTCGGCCCAGCCGGCGCCGTCGGAGACGCGAACAGGCGCGGTTACGCGCAAAAAGCGGCGTGGGACGGATAGCTCGACGACGCCCGCCTCGACGATCGCCGAGACGAAGGCTTCGGCCGAGCCGTCCATGGCGGGTATTTCGTCGCCCTCGACCTCGACAAGAGCGTTGTCGACCTCGAGCCCCGAGAGCGCCGCCAGCAAATGCTCGACGGTGGAGACGCTGGCGCCTTCTCCGGTAAGCCTCGTGCGCAATTGCGTCGCGTCGACATTCCGCCAGTCAGCAAGGATGTCGGCTCCGCCGGCGCTGAAGGTGATCCCCGCATCCGCGGCCGCCGGCAAAAGGCTCAGCCGCGCCGGCCGGTCGCTATGGACGCCACGGCCGTAAAGCATCACGGAGCGCGCAAGGGTTGTTTGGGCGCGGAACTGCGGGCGAATGAGGGAATCCTCCCGGCGCGGGGCTGGAACAGGCCCAAGTTGGAGCCACTGGATGGATAAATCTTAACCTAGGGGCGCGGCAAGGCTCCAGTAACGCTTTCCTACAGTTTGTTACAAAACCGAAGCCACTGGAGCCGTTTGCAAAAAGCAAAGGCCCGCGCGCGGCGGACCTTTGCGGCTTCGCTAGCCTTTTGGCCTAGCGCGCTTTGAGCTCGCATGGAATCGTGCGAGCGCCAAAGAAAAACGCGCCAGATCAGTATGTTGGAACAAGCTCTGATCGAAAAAGCCTGTCTGCTTTTTCGGAACTTGCTCTAGTGGTTCGATTGCCGGCGCAGGAAGGCTGGAATCTCCAGATGGTCTTCCTCCACCGGACGCGGCGCCGGAGCGCGACGGCCGTGCGTATCGAGCGCGGCGTGAGCCGGCGCCTGCTGGGGAGCCGGCTGCGCCGGACGCTTGCCATACTCGGCATGCGCCGGCGACGGCTGCGGCGCGCGCGGCGGCATGGGCGCCGGCGGATAGGGCGCGGGAGCGGCCTGCATCGCGTCCTCCTGACGGCTGGCGCCGAAGGAGGCAAGGCGCTCGAAGATCGACTTGCGGCGCGGGTCCTGCGCCGCGTCAGCGCGGTGCTGGCGAATTTGATCCTGAACCGGCTTGGGGAAATCCTCGATCGACGGCATGCGCGGCGTGCGCGGCATCTCCGGCGGCGGCGGCACATAAGGCGACGGGGCGGGCTCCGCGGCCATCATCCGCGGCGCGGGCTCGGGCATAGGCTCCACATAGGTTGGGCGCGCGGCGACCGGCTCCAGATACACGCCATTCGTGGTCATCTGGGGATGCGCGACGTGAGCAGGCTCGGCGTAATAGGCCTGCGCCGGCCCCGCCTCGCGCTCGGGCTGATAGACCGGCGCCGGCGCACGTTCCGGCATGGCGTAGAGTTGCGCCGGGGCCGGCTCCACGACCGGGGCGGGCGCCGGCTGGGACTTTGTCATCTGCTGGCGCAGGCGCTCGGCGGCCTCGGCCATTCGGCTCTGGCTCGTCGGATCTTCGGCGGTGATGGCGGCGAGGTCGATGCCCGTCGCGACGACCGAGACGCGAATGACCCCTTCGAGCGCCGTATCGAAGGTCGCGCCCAGGATGATGTTGGCGTCCTCGTCGACCTCCTGGCGAATGCGGCTCGCCGCCTCGTCAACTTCGTAGAGCGTGAGGTCGTGGCCGCCCGTGATCGAAATCAGCAGGCCGCGCGCCCCCTTCATCGACACTTCGTCGAGAAGCGGATTGGCGATCGCGGCTTCGGCCGCGAGATTTGCGCGGCGCTCGCCGGTCGCCTCGCCCGTGCCCATCATCGCCTTGCCCATGCCGCGCATGATCGAGCGCACGTCGGCGAAGTCGAGATTGATGAGGCCTTCCTTGACCATCAGGTCGGTGACCGAGGCGACGCCCGAATAAAGCACCTGATCCGCCATGGCGAAGGCGTCGGCGAAGGTCGTCTTCTCCGTCGCGATGCGGAAGAGGTTCTGGTTCGGGATGACGATGAGCGTGTCGACGCATTTCTGGAGCTCGGTGATGCCCGCGTCCGCGATGCGCAGACGGCGCTGCCCCTCGAAATGGAAAGGCTTCGTCACGACGCCAACCGTGAGGATTCCCATCTCACGCGCGATCTGCGCGATCACCGGCGCCGCGCCCGTGCCCGTGCCGCCGCCCATGCCGGCGGTGACGAAGCACATATGCGCGCCCTGCAAATGCTCGCGGATTTCCTCGCGCGCCTCCTCGGCGGCGGCGCGGCCGACCTCCGGCTGGGCGCCGGCGCCGAGGCCTTCCGTCACCTGCAGGCCCATCTGGATCACCCGCTCGGCGGAGGAAGACGCCAGAGCCTGAGCGTCAGTGTTGGCGACGAGGAAATCGACGCCGGTAAGACCAGAGGCGATCATGTTGTTGACGGCGTTGCAGCCGCCGCCACCCACGCCGCAGACCATGATCCGGGGCTTCAATTCCCGCAGTTCGGGCGCCTTGAGATTGATCGTCATTTGCCAGGCCTCTCAAAAATTTCACTGCACATCGGCGTCGGTTGTCCCTTTCCTTGGACGCCCCGTCGCCGAACGCGTCGTCCTCGGTCGTTTGCGTCGAGGCCCGCCCCAACAGGCCGAATCGGAGAATCACTTACTCCCGATTCTAGAAGCTTTCTTTTAACCATCTACCAACTCGTGACATGTAGCCATCCGTACCGGTCGCAGATCTTTCGCCGCGATGGGGCTCGAAGTATTCGCGACCCGCGACCTGCGGATAAACGAGCAACCCCGCGGCGGCCGCGAAGGCCGGGCTTCGCGCGGGATCTGGAAGACCGTCCACTCCGATCGGGCGGCCGACCCGCACCTGGCCGCCGAGAATGCGGCGCGCGCATTCCGGCGCGCCGGTAAGCTGGCAGGCGCCGCCGGTGAGAACGACGCGGCGATTGGGCCCGGAAGGGAAGCCTGCGCGCGCAAGCCGGTCGCGCAAGAATTCGAAGGTTTCCTCGACGCGTGGGCGAATGATGCGCACGAGATGCGATTTCGGCGCATGTGCCTTGTAACGGCCGCTTTCGCCGACATGGTCGAAAGACACGGTCTCACGCTCGTCGGAGGAAGATGAAATCGCCGAGCCGTGAAAGGTCTTGAGGCGCTCCGCATCCGCGAGCCGCGCGTCGAGGCCGCGGGCGATGTCCATGGTGACGTGATTGCCGCCGAGCGTCACCGCGTCGAGATGCATCAGCTCGCCGCGCGCGAAGACCGCAAGCGAGGTCGAGCCCGCGCCCATGTCCACGACGACGACGCCCATTTCGGCTTCGTCGGGTTCGAGCACGGAAAGACCAGCCGCGTAAGGCGCCGCCGCCATGCCCTCGACGGCGAGATGGCCGCGCTCCACGGCGAGCATGAGATTGCGCACAGCGGCCTGATCGCAGGTCGCGACATGCAGGTCGACGCCGAGCTCGTCGCCGACCATGTCCTTGGGTTCGCGAATGCCGTCGACGCCGTCGAGCGAAAAGCCGGTGGGCAGAGAATGGACGGCGACGCGGCCACGGTGAAGATGCCGCCCGGCCGAGGCCTCCAGCACGCGATGAATGTCCGCTTCGGCCACCTCGCGGCCGCCGATCGCGCGCTTTGCGGCAAAATGCTCCGACGCCAGCCGGCCGCCCGAGGCGGTGACGATGACATGGTCGATCTGGAGGCCGGCCATTCGCTCGGCGGCGTCCACCGTATGGCGAATGGCGCGCTCGGCCTCGTCCATGTCGACGACGAGGCCATGCTTGACCCCGAGCGAACGCTGATGGCCGATCCCCACGACCCGGATGCGATGGGTCCGCCAGCCCCCCGGCGCCGCCTCGCCGGCCGGCGCAAGGCGCGCAATCAGGCAAGCGATCTTCGACGTGCCTACGTCGAGGACCGCGAGCGTCGCAGCGCGGCGCGGCGAAAGTTGCTTCAGACGCGGCGGAACAAGCTGGGACTTCATGACTCTACCCACCTGCCTTCTTGGTCTTGTGAGACAAACCCGCTTCGCGCGCCGCCGCGGCCTCTTCCGTGAGGCGCACGGTCACGCGGTCCGCGGCGCGCAAATCGACCGACAGCAGATCCTTGTCGAGGATGCGAACCTCGCGCTGGAGGCGAACAAGGGCCCCGATGGCGCGGCCGGGGTCGAGCTCGGGCAGCTTCACGATGACGCCATTGGTCATCTCGATGTCCCAGCGGCGGGCGGCGACCAAAACGCCGGCCTTGACCCGCTGCGCAAGATCGCCCGCGTCTCTCATGAGCGCCAGAAATTCGGGCAGGCGCTGTTGCGCGCCTTCGCCGACGACGAAGGGCAGGCCGAGATAACGCTCGTCCCGCAGCTCGTCGATCACGACGCCGTCCTCGGCGATCACCGAGACGCGGCCGTCTCGTTGCCAGAGCGCGTGCGGCCGCCGCTCCTCGATCGCCACGACGAGGCGATTGGGATAGAGCTTCGTCACGCGCGCGGATTTGACGAGCGGGACCGCCATCAACCGATCGCGGACGGCGCCCGCGTCGAGAAAGACCAACGAATGCTGCGGCCCGACGCCGGCGGCCTCGAGCAGCTCCTTTTCGCCTAGCCGCGACTGGCCGGAAATGGTTACCGCCGAAATCTCGAAGCCGACGGCGCGGGCGGCGATATCCCAGGGCTGGCCTTCGCGCGCGACGATTGCGTCATAGCCGCCGTTTTGCACGAGTCCGGCAAGACCGACGCCGCCGAAGAGAAGAAACAAGGCGACGAGACCAACGCCCGGACGCGCCAAAAAAGCAAAACGCGTGAGCGAGGCGTTTTCTTCCGACGGGCGGCGGAACAAGGAGCTGGAGGCGGCTGAATCGACAGGCGCGGCGCTCGCATAGGGGGCGCCGACGACAGCCGGCCGGGGCGCGCCAAAAGGAAAATGGACAAGCGGAAGGGAAGTCGTAAACGACTCCCTCAACGATCGCAGGCTGCGTCCTCCACCATCCATTTCACAAGCTCGCCAAAGGAATAACCTGCGTAAGCCGCCATTTCTGGCACGAGCGAGGTCTCCGTCATTCCCGGCTGCGTGTTCACCTCCAGCACGACAAGCTCTCCCGCGCCATCCGGGCGGTCGTCGTATCGAAAGTCCGCGCGGCTGACGCCGCGGCAGCCGAGAGCTCGATGAGCCTCGATGGCTAAATGTTGAACCTCTTGGTAAATATTCTCTTTAAGATTCGCTGGAAGAATATGTTTTGAACCGCCTTTTGCATATTTGGCGTGATAGTCGTACCAGCCGCCGTCGGCGGCGAGAATTTCGATCACGTCGAGGGCGCGGTCGCCCATCACGGCGCAGGTCAGTTCGCGGCCGGCCACGAACTGTTCGGCGAGCATCAAATCACCATGGGCCCAATCTTCCCGCATCAGCTCCTGCGGCGGGTGGGCCTGGTCCTCCCTGACAATGAAAACGCCGAAGGATGAGCCCTCGGAGATGGGCTTCAGCACATAGGGCGTCGGCAGCACATGCGCCTTCGCGGCTTCGAGACGGTGCACCACGCGGCCTTTCGGCACCGGCACGCCGGCCGCCGCCATCACGACCTTGGCCACGTCCTTCTTCATCGCGACCGAGGAGGCGAGCACGCCGGAATGCGTATAGGGGATGCGCAGCAGCTCGAGCACGCCCTGGATGCAGCCGTCTTCGCCAAATCTGCCGTGAAGCGCATTGAAGGCGACATCGGGCTTGAGCGACGCAAGCACGCTTGCGACATCGTGCCCGACATCGACCGGCGTGACGCGGTAGCCCTGCTCCTCCAGCGCCTTGGCGCATGCCGCGCCCGAGCGCAGAGAGATTTCGCGTTCGGCGGAAAGTCCGCCCATCAGCACGGCGACATGTTTGGTCATGTTGATCTCTTGATTGGCGGGAAAGACGATACGCCGCGACGCCGACGGGCGCGCGCGCCTGCTTTCGCGGGCGAATCCCTATTCGACGAAGCTATGTCGGCGCTGGCGCCCGCGCAACGCCGTCAGACGTCCTGCGAACCCAGAGCTCGATATCCCCGGCCTTTCCGGCCTTTTCGTATCCCTCGAGGACGGACGCGGATTCGGGTTGCTTGAGAACCCAGTCGCGGGTCTCCTCGTCCTCGACGATAATGACGTCAGGCTTGCCAAGGCGGACATCCTCCGCAAATCCCGCGAGGTCGCGGCGGCGGTAATTCTCCAGCCTCGCCCGCCGAGCGGGATCAGCGCCGCCGCCCAGGAGATGGCCGGCAAAACTCGCGACCCAAAGCGCGTTCGGGCGGCCGACCCAGACGCCGCCGAGATGGCGCGTTGCCGGATGGCCGTAATCGAGCTGGCGCGCCATGGCGATGAGACGCGGATGCGCCGGCCCGACACGCGCGATCTCGGCCCGCAGGCCGGGATGCTCCTCGACGTCGGCCAACACACGGGCCGCGCCGAACTGGAACGGCGCGGCGATCAACGCCGGCAGAAAAACGAATTTGAAGAGGCTCCCCTCTCTCGCGGCGCGGGCGGTCGGATGGGAGTCCAGCGTAAGCAGGAGCCAGGCGAGAAGCGCAAGCACGATGCCGGGATAGGCATGATTCATCCAGCCTTTTCCTTGAAGGAAAAAGCTCGCCAGAAAACCGGTGGAGGCGTAAGCGCAAACCCGAGCCGAGGCTGGCGCGACAAAGCCCGGCGCAACCGGCGGCGCCAACGCCTGCGCCGCAGCCGAGAAAAACGCGGCGAGGAGCACGATATTGAAGGGCGCCAGCGTACGGAAAGCCAGATTGGCGAAGCTCTCGCGCGCCGGTTGATAGACATCCGCGATCACGGGCAGCGCGTATTGCGCATAAGCCGGAAACATCAGAATAGTGGCGACGCCATAGGCGCCGCAGAACGCGACGGCGGTCGCCATTTCGGCGGTCATCAGCGGACGCAGCGACCTTTCGCGATAGGCAAGCGCCAGCGCCGGCAGGCCGACAGCGAACGCGAAAAACGGCTTGAAGCAGATGGCGAGCCCCGCGCCGAGCCCTGCGACGATCCGCAACGGCCACGCCACGCGCCCTCCCTCGGCCAGAGCGGCGAATGTGGCGAGCATGGGCGTTAGCGCAAGGAGCGCAAGATGCTCGCGCTCTGCAAAAACCAAAGCCGGCGCCACAAGCAGCAGAAAAACGGCGACGTTGAGCAGGAGACGCCGATCCTCGGGCGCGCGCGGCCCGCTGCGACGCAGGATCAGGGCGCTGGCGGCGAATGAGAGAAGCGCAAAGACGAAGACGAGCGCGGCCACGACCGGCTCGGCGGCCACCCCAAAACCGCGCGCGAGCAAAATCGCCGGCGTCATCACGAGGAAGGCGGCGGGCGGGTTAGGATCCGTGACGTCGACATAGGGAACGGCGCCGTCGACGAACTTCTCTGCAAAAGTAATGAACCAGGAGACGTCGCAATCAAGGTGGCCCAGGAGCTGCTGGCCGATCGCGATGGCGATCAAGCCGAGCGTCGTCCAGGAGCTCGCGGCCAAGGCCGCAAGCCTCCCGGATCGATCGGCGACAGCGCCGCCCGGCGCGACGGCGCTCATTTAAGCGACGCCGATCCGTTTGATTTCCCAATGCAGGTCGACGCCGCTCGTCTCGAGGACGCGGGCGCGCACGGTCTCGCCGAGATTTTCGATGTCGGCGGCGGTTGCGCGGCCGCGATTGATGAGGAAATTGCAGTGCATCTCGCTCACCTGCGCGTCGCCGACGATGAGTCCCCGGCAGCCAGCAGCGTCAATCAATTGCCAGGCTTTGTGACCCTCCGGGTTCTTGAAGGTCGAGCCGCCGGTCTTTTCCTTGATGGGCTGCGAGGCTTCTCGCGCTTGGGTAATCCGGTCCATCTCAGCGAGGATCGCCTCGGGATCGCCGGGCCGGCCCTGGAACAGCGCCTGGGTGAAAATAACGTCGTCGGGCGCCGAGCAGTGGCGGTAGCTGTAGCCCATGTCGGCGTTGGAGAAGATGCGGATGTTTCCTTCCCGGTCTACGCCGCGCGCTTCGATCAGCCTATCCTTCGTCTCACCGCCATGCGCGCCCGCGTTCATGCGCAGCGCGCCGCCGATGGCGCCGGGAATGCCGCGATAGAAGGCAAGGCCGTCGACGCCCGCCTCCGCAGCCGCGCGCGCGGCTTTCACATCCGGGATAGCGGCGCCGACGCGCAGCCGACAGTTCTCTTCCACCGCGATCTCGCCGAAGCCCTTTGCCGAAAGCCGGATGACGACGCCTTCGACGCCGCCGTCGCGCACGATCAGATTGGACCCGAGTCCGATGACGGTGAGGGGAATGTGCTTCGGGAGGCGCGCGAGAAAATACGCGAGATCCGCTTCATCCGCGGGCATGAAAAGAAGCTGAGCCGGCCCCCCGACGCGAAACCATGTATAGGGCGCAAGCGGCTCATTGGCTGAGAGCTTTCCGCGCAGATCCGGCATCAGGGCCGTGATGTCGCGGGTGAGGTCGGGGAATGTCATAGGCCCCCTCCCCACCCCTCCCCCGCTTCGCGGGAGGGGGAGCAGGCGCGGGCCTTCAACAGGGCGCGACAACGCCGATCGTGAGCGTCCCCTCTCCCGCGCCAGCGGGGGAGGGACAGGCTGGGGGAAAATCGCCGCATCCTCACGCCTGCCCGCCCGCCGCCAGCTGCTCGGGCAGCGCATAAGCCCATTGCGTGATGTTCCCCGCCCCGAGGCACACAACATAATCGCCCGGCGCCACGATCTCGCGCACCATCGCCGGCAGAACTTCCGGGGACGGCAAGCCCATGGCGCGGCGATGCCCGTGCGCACGAATGGCCGAAACCAGCGCGTCGCGATCGACGCCCACGATCGGCTGCTCGCCGGCTGGATAGACGTCGGCGACGATCACGACGTCAGCGTCGTTGAAGCAAGTGGCGAAAGCGTCGAAGAGCGACTGCAGGCGCGTATAACGGTGCGGCTGCACGACGGCGACGACCTTGCCTTTGGTGGACGCGCGCGCGGCGCGCAGCACGGCGCCGATCTCGACGGGATGGTGGCCGTAATCGTCGAAGATCTGCACGCCGTTCCATTCACCGGTGCGCGTGAAGCGGCGCTTCACGCCGCTGAAGCCTGAAAGCGCCTTGCGGATTTGATCGGGCGAAAGGCCCAGCTGATAGGCGACGGTAATCGCGGCCGTCGCGTTTAGGGCGTTGTGATGGCCCGGCATGGGCAGGACGAGATTATCGAGATAGGTCGCCTGCGAGGTCTTGCGGTCCCGCAACAGCACATTGAAGCGCGACACTCCGCCTTCGAGATTGACGTCGAGGAGACGCACGTCGGCCTGCGGATTCTCGCCATAGGTGAAGACCCGGCGATCCTCGATCTTGCCGACGAGCTCCTGCACCGTCGGATGGTCGAGGCACATCACAGCGAAGCCATAAAACGGCAGGTTTTCGATGAAAGCGCGGAATGCTTCCTTGATCGCGTCGTAGGTATGGAAGTGGTCGAGATGCTCCGGGTCGATATTGGTGACGATCGCGACGTCGGCCGGAAGCTTGAGGAAAGTGCCGTCGCTCTCATCCGCCTCGACGACCATCCAGTCGCCCGCGCCCAAGCGCGCATTGGTGCCATAGGCGTTGATGATGCCGCCATTGATGACCGTCGGATCGAGCCCGCCGGCGTCGAGCAACGTCGCAACGAGCGATGTCGTTGTCGTCTTGCCATGCGTGCCCGCGATGGCGACGCATTGCTTGAGGCGCATCAGCTCCGCGAGCATCTCGGCGCGCCGGACCACGGGAAGGCGCTTCTCGCGCGCGGCGACGAGCTCCGGATTGTCCCGCTTGATGGCGGTCGACACGACGACGACCGCGGCGTCGCCCAGATTCTTGGCGTCGTGGCCGATGAAGACCTTTGCGCCCTTTTCGGCGAGGCGCTTGACATTGGCGTTCTCGGCGGCGTCCGAGCCCTGCACGGTGTAACCGAGATTGTGCAGCACCTCGGCGATGCCCGACATGCCGATGCCGCCGATTCCGACGAAATGAATGGGGCCGAGATCGCGCGGCAGTTTCATTCCAATGTGTCTCCTCAGGACGCGCGGCTTTGCGCCACGTTCAAAATCAGATCGGCGAGCCGCTCGGCTGCGTCGGCGACGCCGACGCGCTTTGCGGCGTTCGCTTTTTGCGTCAGGGTCTCCGGCGCTTCGATGAGCGACGCGAGGCGGACGGCAAGGAGGGCCGGCGAGAAATCGCTTTGCTTTACTGTCTCCGCCGCGCCGGCCTGCTCGATGACCGCTGCGTTTGCCGCCTGATCGCCGTCGAGTGACTGAGGCAATGGCACGAGCAGCGACGGCCGTCCGATGATCGCAAGCTCGGATACGGTCGAGGCGCCCGCGCGGGCGATGACGAAATGCGCCTGAGCGATGCGCAGCGGCAGATCCTTGAAGAAGGGCGCGATTTCGACGCTCACGCCGGCGCTCCGGTAAATCGCTTCGACGCGCGGAATGTCTTCTGGCCGCGTCTGTTGCACGAGCCGGATGCGAGAGCGCAGATGATCGGGCAATGCGGCGATCGCCTCGGGCACGATGTCCGCCATCACGCGCGCGCCCTGCGAGCCGCCGGTGACGAGCAATCGGAAATCGCCGTCGGCAAAGTCCGGATAGGCGAGCTTCGCGGCCTCCAGCACGGCGGGCCGCACCGGATTGCCGGTGACGACGACCTTGCTTTGCAAAGCGGAGGCGACCGCGAGATTGGGAAGCCCCGCGGCGATCTTGTCGACGTGGCTGGAGAGAAAGCGGTTCGCTTTCCCCATGATGGCGTTCGACTCGTGCAGAACAGTCGGAATTTTCAAGAAAGACGCCGCAAGCAGCGGCGGCACGGTCGGATAGCCGCCAAAGCCGATGACCGCGCGCGGGCGCAGCCAGCGCATCACCTTCGCGGCCTGCGCCGTGCCGTAAGCCAAACGCGCCACCGCTTGCGCCTTGGCGATCAGCGAGCCGCCGCGCGGCGTCGCGGAAGGGATGCAATGCATCGCGCGCGCCGGGAAGCTCCCGCCGTAAGCCAATGCGCGCTCGTCGGTGACGAGCTCCACCGGAACGCCGCGCGCGCCGAGCGCGTGGGCGAGCGCCTCGGCCGGAAAGAGATGGCCGCCGGTGCCGCCGGCGGCGAGAAGAATAGGACGATCGTTCATATCAGGCCGCCGCCGGAACGGGTTCGCCGCTCACGGCGAGCTCGGTGAGCACGCGCGTGCGCGGACGCTTGCGCGTGACGGCGAGCAGGAAGCCCATGCCGAGCGAGAGCGAGATGAGCGAGGAGCCGCCATAGGAGACGAAGGGCAGCGTCATGCCCTTCGCCGGCATGAGATGCACATTCACCGCCATATTGATGCAGCTCTGCAGGCCGAAGAGCATCACGAGGCCCGCGGTGGCGAAACGGCAGAACGGGTCTTCATTGCGCGCCGCCGAAAAAAGCCCGCGCACGACAATGAAGGCGAAGACCATCGCAAGCGCGATGCAGACGATGACGCCGAATTCTTCGCCGATCACTGCAAAAATGAAGTCGGTGTGAGAGTCCGGCAGGATGCGCTTGACCGTGCCCTCTCCCGGCCCTTTGCCAAACCAGGAGCCCGCCTTGAAGCTTTCGAGCGCCGTCTCGGACTGGAAGTTGAGCGGGACGCCAGCGACCGGCGGCGGCGGATCGAGAAAGGCGTCGATGCGCGCCCGGACATGCGGCGCCAATTTATAGGCCAGCGCCGCGCCGGAAACAGCAAGGCCGCCAAGGCCCAAAAGCCAGATCAAATGCAGGCCCGCCATGAAGAAGAGCGCGCCCCAGACGATCGAGATGAGCATGGTCTGGCCGAAGTCGGGCTGCAGGATGAGCGGCCCGATGGTGAGCGGAAAAAGCAGCAGCGCGAGCCAATTGCCGGGAACGTCCTTCCGTCGCGCGCCTTCCGAAAAAGCCCAGGCGACGACGACGACGAAGGCCGGCTTGAGAAACTCCGACGGCTGAACGCCGAAAATCCAGCGCCGCGCGCCTTTCACTTCCTGACCGAAGAACAGCGTCGCGACGACGAGCGCGAGCGAAATCAGAAAGACGATGAGCGCCACGCGGCGCACATGGCGCGGCGAGAGGAAGGAGGCGCCGATCATCACCACGAGCGCCGGCAGAAGATAGGCCACCTGGCGATTGACGAAATGGAAGGTCGAGAGATGCAGCCGCTCCGCGACCGGCGGGCTGCCCGCCATGCCGAAGACGAGACCGGCGACGATGAGGAGGCCGATGGCGGCGAGAAGCCAGCGATCGATGGTCCATGCCCAATCGGAGAGGGGGGTGCGCTCGGCGCGCGAAATCATGGATGCTCTCCTCTGCGAGCGGCGATGACGGCGGGCAATGCGGTGACAAGGGCGCGGAAGGCGTCGCCGCGCGCTTCGAAATTCTTGAATTGATCGTATGAGGCGCAGGCGGGCGAGAGCAGCACGATGGGCTCCGCCGCGTCGCTGCCCAGCGCATCGAGCGCCGCGCGAGTCGTTGCGACGTCGAGAGTCTCGCAACGCTCATAGGGCAAGGCGCCCTCGAGCGTGCGCGCGAAGTCATCGCTCGCCTGGCCGATGAGATAGGCCTTGCGGATGCGCGGGAAGTAAGGCCGCAGCGGCTCGACGCCGCCCTCCTTCGCCTTGCCGCCGATGATCCAGTAAATATCGGTGAAGCTGGCCAGGGCCTTTTCCGCTGCGTCGGCGTTCGTGGCCTTGGAATCGTTGACGAAGAGCGCACGCTCGATGCGGCCGACCTCCTCCATGCGATGGGGCAGACCGGGATAGGTGAGCAACCCTCGCGCGATTTCCTCGCCGTCGAGCCCGCACTCCCAAGCGGCGGCGGCGGCGAAAGCGGCGTTTTGCGCATTATGCGCGCCGCGCAACGCCCGCGCGCCTTTCAGCGTCCCGAGCAATTCCGCTTCCTCCGGCGGATGGCCCTGTTCGCGGAAATAAATCTCGCCGTCCTCGACGTAAAATCCCCAATCGAGCCGGCGCGCGGCGGAAACAGGCGCGACGCGCCGTTCAGGCTTCGAATCGGCGGCAAGGCGCGCGCCGATCGCATGCGTATAGGCGTCATCGACGCCAATCAACGCAACCTCCGCGCCCGCGACCAGGCGCTCTTTCACCGCCGCGTAATTCTCCATCGTCCCGTGGCGATCGATGTGATCGGGCGTCAGATTGATCAATATGCCGATCGTGGGATTGAGCGAAGGCGCGAGATCGATCTGGAAGGAAGAACATTCGATGACGTGAATGCGATCGTCCGCGGGCGGCTCGAGATCGAGAACAGGGACGCCGATGTTGCCGCCGAACTGCGCCTCGCGGCCGGCTTCGCGCAAAATATGGGCGACGAGCGCGGTCGTCGTCGATTTGCCATTGGTGCCGGTGATGGCGATGAACGTCGAGCCGCCGGCATGCGCCGCGCGCTCGCGGCAGAAAAGCTCGATGTCGCCGATGATCTCGACGCCCGCCGCGCGGGCGCGCTCGACCGTCCAATGCGGCGCCGGATGCGTGAGCGGCACGCCGGGCGAGAGAACAAGCGCGGCGAAGCGCGACCAATCGCTACGCGACAAATCTTCGAGCGGCACGCCAGCGTCGGCCGCCGCACGCCGCCCCGCCTCGCCGTCGTCCCAGGCATGGACATAGGCGCCGCCCGCCATCAGCGCTTTCGCGGTCGAAAGACCCGATCCGCCGAGGCCGAACAGCGCGACAGCCTTGCCTTTGAAAGTCTTGACCGGAGTCATCGTCACCTCAGCTTGAGGGTCGACAGACCCATGAGCGCCAGAACGAAGGAGATGATCCAGAAACGGATGACGATTTGCGGCTCCTTCCAGCCCAGCTTTTCGAAGTGATGGTGGATTGGCGCCATCAGGAAGATGCGCTTGCCCGTCGCCTTGAAGTAAGCGACCTGAATGATGACCGAAGCGCCTTCGAGCACGAAGAGTCCGCCGACGATAGCGAGCACGAACTCCTGCTTCACCGCGACGGCGACCGTGCCGAGCAGGCCGCCGAGCGCAAGCGAGCCGGTGTCGCCCATGAAGATCTGCGCGGGCGGCGCGTTGAACCACAGGAAGCCAAGCCCTGCGCCGATGAAGGCGGAGCAGACGATCGTAAGCTCTCCGACGCCGGGGATGTAGTTGACGCCAAGGTAGTTCGAGAAGATCGAATTGCCGATGAGATAGGCGAAGATCGCGAATGCGCCCACCGCGATCATGGAAGGCACGATTGCGAGCCCGTCGAGGCCGTCGGTGAGATTGACGCAATTGCCCGCCGCGACGATGACAAAGGCGCCGAACGCGATGAAGAGCAGGCCGAGCGAGCCAACGTAACCTTTCACCATCGGGATGGCGAGATTCGACATGTTTTCGCCGCCGGCCTTCATGAGCAGGTAGCAGGCGATTCCCGCGGCAAGAAATTCGAGCGCAAGCCGCGCCTTGCCGGAAAAGCCGGCGTGCGACTGCTTCGTGACCTTTAGATAGTCGTCGTAAAAGCCGATCGCGCCGAATGAGGCCGTGACGAAGAGCACGATCCAGACGTAGTAGTTGCGCAGGTTCGCCCAGAGAAGCGTGGCGGCGACGAGTCCGGAGAGGATCATCAGCCCGCCCATGGTCGGCGTGCCCTTTTTCGTCAGGAGATGCGACTGCGGCCCATCCTCGCGGATCGGCTGCCCCTTGCCCTGCTTGATGCGCAGCGCCGCGATGATGCCCGGCCCGAAGAAGAAAACGAAAAACAGCGCCGTCGCCGCCGCCATGGCCGCACGGAAGGTGATGTAGCGGAAGATATTGAGCGGACTGTAAAGATAAGACAGATCCGCAAGCAGGGTCAGCATATGGGCTTCCTCAACTGGCCGTCTGGGGCGCGAATTTCTCTTTTGTCGCGGCGACGATCTTTGTCATGCGCAACCCGTTGGAGCCCTTGATCATGACGACGTCGCCCGACCGAATTGCGGCGAGAACAGGCTCCTCGAGCTCGAGGGCGGTGGCGCGATGGGCGGCGCGCATGGCCTCCGGCGCCGCGTAATACAAGCGCTGCATCAGCGGCCCCGCCGTGAAGAGGAGATCGACCTTGGCGCGCACCAGATCCGGCGCCAGCCCCGCATGCAGCTCCGCGCCTTCGGGCCCAAGCTCCAACATGTCGCCGAGCACGGCGATTCGACGCCCGCCCACGCCGGGCGTCGTGGCTGCGAGAAGCTCCAGGGCGGCGCGCATGGAGGTCGGGTTGGCGTTGTAGCTCTCGTCGATGACCGTGAAGGCGCCATTTCCGACCCGAAGCGTCTCGCGCCGGCCGCGGCCCGGGGGCGGCGCGAAATCGACGAGCGTCGCGGCGACTTTCTCCAGGTCGAGATCGAAAGAGAGCGCGACGAGCAGCGCGGCGAGCGAATTGAGCGCGACGTGCTTACCGGGCGCGCCAATGCGATAAACGAGGCGCTTGCCGAGAATGTCGGCCTCGACCTCGCAACCTGCGTCGATCTGCTTATAAGAAAGCAGCCGCGCCTGGGCGCCTTCGGTTTCCCCGAAGTCGAGAACGTGGCCGGCGTAGGCGAACGCCGCGTCGGCGAGACGCGCATATTGTCCGTCGTCCCGATTGATGACGGCGACCCCGCCTTCAAGTCCCGTGAATATTTCCGCCTTGGCGTCGGCGATGGCCGCCACCGAATCGAAATGTTCGAGATGCACGGGCGCGACACGCGTGACTACAGCGACATGCGGGCGCACCTGCCCCACAAGAGCAGCGATCTCGCCCGGATGACTCATGCCGAGTTCGAAAACGCCATAGCGCGTCAAGGCCGGCATGCGCGCAAGCGAGAGCGGCACGCCCCACTGATTATTGTAGGAGGCGACGGAGGCGTGCGTGGCGCCGCAATGCGACAGCATCAGCCGCGTCATATCCTTGGTGGAGGTCTTGCCGACGGAGCCGGTGATGGCCGCAACGAAGGCCGCCGTTCGGTCGCGGGCGCGCATTCCGAGCAGCTCCAGCGAACGCTGCACGTCCTTGACGACGAAGAGCGCCCCTGCGCCCGCAAGCTCGCTCGCATGCGCTTCGTCGATGACCGCCGCCGCAGCGCCTTTCTCGAAAGCCGCTCGGACGAAATCGTGACCATCGCGCGCCTCGCCCTTGATGGCGACGAAAAGATCGCCGGGCTGCAATGTGCGCGTGTCGATCGAGACTCCGGTCGCCTCGCGCGCCAGCGCGCCGCTGACGCGGGCCTGCAGGGCGCCGACAAGCGCCAGTCCCGACCATAGAGGTTCCTGCTTCATGAGCCTTGCTCCTGCAGCGCTTTCGTGACTGCTTCGTGGTCGGAAAAGGGCAATATGCGATCGGCGACAATCTGACCAGTCTCGTGCCCCTTGCCGGCGACGACGAGCGCGTCGCCAGCGCGAAGCGTCGCGACAGCTTGGGAAATTGCCTCGCCACGGTCGGCGATCTCGATAAGCTGCGCCGGGCCGGCGCCCTTGGCCCCTTCGATGATGGCGGCCCGTATCGAGCCGGGCTCCTCGCTGCGGGGATTATCGTCCGTCACGATGACGACATCGGCGGCGCGGGCGGCGATTTCGCCCATCAACGGACGCTTTCCCTTGTCGCGATCGCCGCCGCAACCGAACACGACGATGAGGCGGCCCTTGGTCAGAGGCCGCAGCGTGGCGAGCACCTTCTCCAGCGCGTCGGGCTTATGGGCGTAATCCACGAAGACCGGGGCCCCATTCCGGGCGCCGATGAGCTCCAGACGGCCGGGGGCGCCTTTCAGATGATCGAGCGCAGCGTAGACGCGCGCCGGATCGTCTCCCGCGGCGATGGCGAGACCCGCCGCGACGAGCGCGTTGGACATTTGGAAGGCGCCGGCCAGCGGCAATTCGATTTTATAGTCCTCGCCGGCGTGCATCAGCTCCAGGCTCGTCGCCAGCGCATGTGGCCGCGCTTTTTTTACCGCGATGGCTTCGCCTTTGGCGCCAACCTCGAAGATCCGCAAGCCGCGAGCGGCGCAAACGCCAGCGACGCGCGCGGCGGCGTCGCTGTCGGCGTCGATCACCGCCGTCTGCCCGGGCTGGAGCAGCGTATCGAAGAGGCGCATCTTCGCCGCGAAATACTCTTCCATATCGCGGTGGTGATCGAGGTGATCGCGCGAAAAATTGGTGAAGCCCGCCGCCGTCAGCCGAACGCCGTCGAGGCGCCGCTGGTCAATGCCGAGCGACGACGCTTCCATCGCGAGATGGGTGACGCCGCGCGCGGCGAGCTCCTGGAGCGTCCTATGCAGCTCGACGGGGCCGGGCGTCGTCAACCCGCCATAGTGCGCGCCTTTCGAGTCCACGACGCCGACCGTGCCGAGCGAGGCCGCCTCATGGCCCAGAGCCGCCCAGATCTGGCGCAGAAAGGCGACGACCGAGGTCTTGCCGCTCGTGCCCGTGACCGCGACGATCGTTTCGGGCTGGCGCGGATAGAAGCGCGCCGCCGCATGCGCCAAAGCCGCGCGAACGTCGGGAACCACGACGAGCGGCAAAGGGCATTCGGCCGGCCGCTGCGCAATCACGACCACCGCGCCGCGCGCCTTGGCGTCGTTCACATAGGAAAGGCCATCTCCGGCATGGCCGGGAATGGCGAAAAAGGCAAAGCCCTCGCCGACGACTCGGCTGTCCGCCGAGAGGCCCTCGATCTCGATGCTCCCGATGGCGGGATCGAGATCGTCTCGGGCGAGGAGTTGAGAGAGACGCATCAGTGGCCATGGCCTCCGGCAGCAGGAAGATTGGCCATGCCATAACCGAGTTTGGCGAGCAGCGGAAAGGGCTGATGCGGCGGCTCGAAGCGCGGCGCGAGGCCCAGAACCGGGCCGACCCGCTCGATGATCCGACCCGTCACATAGCCGGCGTTAAAGGCGGCGGTGGCGTGGCCGCCGTCCTCGGACAGGCCCTGCGGCTCGTCCATGATGGTGAGGAAAAGATATTTCGGCTCGTCCGAAGGCGCGACGGCCATGAAGGTCGTGAACAGGCGGTTCTTGTCGTAATGACCGTGGATGACCTTCTCCGCCGTGCCGGTTTTGCCGCCGACGAAATAGCCCTCGATATTGACCTTCCTCGCCGTGCCGATCTCCGCGTTGAGCCGCATCAGATAGCGCATGGCTTCGCTCGTCTCGGGCTTCACGACCCGCACGGCGTCCTTCATCGCGTCTTCCCGCGAGCGCTTCAGGAAAGTGGGGGTGATGAGATAGCCGCCATTCATCAACGCGCCGACGGCCATCATCGCCTGAAGCGGCGCGACCGCGAGACCATGGCCAAAGGCGATGGTCATCGTGTTCAATTCGCTCCAGTTCTTCGGATAGATCGGCTCGGCGCTTTCGGGAAGCTCGGTGCGCATGCGCGTGAGCTGCCCCATCTTGCGCAAGAACGCCTTGTGCTTCTCGACGCCCTGCCCCATCGCCATGCGCGCCGTGCCGATGTTGGACGAGTAGGTGAAGACTTCCGGCACGCTCAATGCGCGGTTTTGCGCGTGGTAATCATGGATCTTGAATCGGCCAAAGGAGAGCGCCCCACGCGCGTCGAGGCGCGAATTGAGATTCACCTTGCCGGAGTCGAGCGCCATGGCGATGGTGAGCGCCTTGAAGGTCGAGCCCATCTCATAGACGCCGACATTCATGCGGTTGATGAAGTTCTGATCGCGCATGTCCGGCGGCTTGTTCGGATCGTAATCCGGCAGCGAGGCGAGCGCGATCACCTCGCCCGTGTTGACGTCCATGATCGCGGCGGCGCCGGCCTTGGCCTTGAAATGCGCGACGCCCTTCTCCAGCTCGTCGCGCACCGCATGCGTCGCCTTTATGTCGAGCGACAGAGAGATCGGCTTCAATTCCTCCGGCGTCAGGCTGAAGCCCGCGTCATGCAGATCGGCGAGGCCCTGTCCGTCGATATATTTCTCGATTCCGGCAATGCCGGCATTGTCGATATTGACATAGCCGAGCACATGCGCGGCGGCCGGGCCATTGGGATAGACGCGCTTATTCTCCGGCACGAGGCCGACGCCCGGCAGGCCGAGATGAAACACCTCGTCGCGCTGCTTGGGCGTCACCTCGCGCTTCACCCAGACGAAGCCCTTGCGCGAGGCGAGACGGTCGCGCAGCTCGCGCGCGTCGACATTGGGCAGAACCGCGGTGAGCAACTCC
>DATBRF010000011.1:0-10323 GCA_036560425.1 Methylocystis sp.
CCAACCGCCGCCATGTGCTCAATCATTCACCGAATCTCCGAATTCCTCAAATAGCTGTCGAGATTCCTGAAGGGGCGCGGTCTCTCGTGCGCAAACCAGCCAATAAGTCAGCAGCGCGGCCACTCCCGAAATCAAGGCCGCAGAAAAAAGAAGCATTGCAAATCCAGATTCGAAGCTCGCATGGAATATTTCAGAGAATTGCTCTCGCCTCGCGGGATCGAGAACGCTCAGCAAAGAGTCGACATCGCCCGCCACGAGGCGTGATGCGATGAGGTTGTCGCCGATGCCAAAATTTGGAACATCCAACAGCGTCTCCGTCAGTTGACCGTATCGGCGCCGCGCGCCTCGGGCAAGTATCGCCCCAAGCCCCGCAAAGCCAATCACGATGCCGACGAAGCGAAGCGAGGAGCTGATCCCCGACGCCATCCCTCCGCGTTCTGGCGATATTGCACTCATCAACACCTTGACCGTCTCTCCATTCAGGAGCCCCGCGCCCGTGCCGATGAGCAGCATGCCGAGCGCGAATGGCAGATAAGGCGTGTGCGCACCGGCCATGATCGCAGCGACGAGATTGCCGACGGCAACCAAAGCCAATCCGCTCGTCAAAAGCATTCTTCCGGAAACGCGGACCGCCAGCCTTGCGCCTACAGTCGGAAAAACGAGAAGTGGGAGCGCATAGGGTAGCATTGCTATGCCAGTGACGGCAGGTCCGAAGTAAAAAGCGTTCTGGAGGTACAGAGGCAGATAGGTGACCATGACTTGGGCGCTTGCCGCGTATCCGAGCATTGCCGCACATGCGCCGAGAAACGACTTGTTGCTGAAGAGGTCAAGGTCGATCATCGGCCGCGACTGGCGTCGTTCAACGAAGTAGAACAGGAAAAAGAGACCTAAGCCGCCACCAATTTTCGCAATGGTGGAATCGTTCAGCCAACCATCAGAGTTAGCGTCGATCAATCCCCAGACGATGCAAAACAAGCCGAAACCGAAGCTCGCCATCCCCGCAATATCGAGCCCGACGGCGTCAGAATCTCGGGACTCTTCGACATCCCGCGCCGCTATTGCGAGCAATGCCACGCCCGTCGGTATGTTCACTAGAAACGCCCAACGCCAACTAAGGTAGGAAGTCGCCAGCCCGCCAAGGATCGGTCCCGCCGTTACGGCGACCCCCAGTACGGCGCCCCAAAAACCGAATGCACGCACGCGTTCCATTCCGCGGAATTCGTGCCCCAACACCGCGAGCGCAGCGCTCAATTGAATTGCGGCTCCGACGCCCTGGAGCGCGCGCGCCCAATTGAGCAGCCACGCGGTCTGCGCCAGTCCGCAAGCCAGGGACGCGACGGTGAAGAACAACAGCCCGAACATTAAAAGGCGTCGGCGCCCGTAGTGATCAGCCAGGGATCCTGCCGGCATAAGCCCTACGGCGAACGTAAGCACGTAGGCGCTTACGACCCATTCTACGCTGGCGAACGCAGCATTGAGATCTCGGGCTATCGTCGGAAGCGCGACGGCGACGATGTTGGAGTCCAGCACAATCATAAACGATACGCCGGACGCACATAGCAATACTCTTGAGCGCCGCTCTGTGATCCAACTCATGATTTTGCACTGCATCTCGTGTTACTCGCATTCCGTAGGGGCCCGATTCAAAGCGTCACTTATCCGCGTATTGCGCTTCGCCGTTTCCGAACGACCAGTTTTCTTTGGGAACCTCCACGAGATTGATGAAGACGTCCTCGCGGCGAAGTCCCAGACTGGAGTGAAGGCCTTCCGCCACCGCATGATAAAAGGATTTCTTCTGCTCGACCGATCGACCCGCGTTGAGGGTAATCTGGATGAACACGCAGTCCTGCGTGCGTTTGATTCCGAGGTAATTCTCGTCGGCTATCAGCGAGTGGTGCGGATGTTCAGCGATCACTTGAAATCGGTCATCCTTGGGAACCTTCAACACTTCTATCATCGCCCGATAGACTACCTCGCCGATCCCGCGACAATATTCGACGGGCTTGCCTTCCATGAGATCGATGCGCACGAGAGGCATTTTAATCCTCCTCCCTTGTATTTGATAAGGAGCGCGCTTTGGCGCGCGGTTGCTTCATGGGGACGAGCGCCCCGGGGGTTCATCGGGGCGCTCGCATCGAGTAGGGCGACCTTGTCAGGCCACGTCCTCGATCTCATCCAGCAGCTTGATCATCCGCATGACCTGCTGCAGCAAGATTCCGCCAACGCCATGGGCGAACCAGACGCCTGTGACGAAGCCCCAGTGGATCGGCACGGCAAAAAACTCTTCACGGAACCAGAAGGTATGACCCCATTCGTTGAAGCCGACGCTGACGAAGATCATGAAAGGACCGACGACAGCCAGGGTCAACGGGACAGAAATGCCCTTGGCGTAGAGCGGCAAGCGCGTTCTCGCATAGAGCCACGCGGACCCGCCCATCAGAATATAGAATGGAAAGTTGAAATAGAATTCGATGATGTGATTGGCCGTGAAAGGCGTATCGCGGATCGACACCTGGTGCCAGGAATTGTCCTGTTCGGCAAAAT
The DNA here is from genome assembly GCA_036560425.1 of Methylocystis sp. Taxonomy (GTDB): domain Bacteria; phylum Pseudomonadota; class Alphaproteobacteria; order Rhizobiales; family Beijerinckiaceae; genus Methylocystis. The sequence goes on from DATBRF010000011.1 coordinate 2,545, forward strand.
AGCTGCCGGCCCAATAGACTGCGAATGTATAGATGCTGATCCACATCGTCAGCGTGAAGTAGCGGGTGAGTTCCTCCTTCGGCGTAATCGCGTCGAGGTTTTGATCGCGTGTGAACCAAAGATAGCCCCACAGCGAGGGAAACACGATCGCGAGAAACGCCCCTTCGAGATAGAGCAGCCGCATCCAATGCGCGTCGAACATCGGATCGGAAGAATCGAGACCGGTCGAAACGGCGTATGCGCCCTGATACATTCTAAAGCCGACATACATGACGGTCATCATGGCGAAGGTCAGCAGATATTTCGGGAGGTCCCTCAGATACCACGGGAGATTGAATAAGGTTCGCGGCTCGGATCGCGAGATTGTTTGCGTCGTGTTGCTCATGTCAGTTCCCTTACTGGCTCGAATTGGTTTGGGGCGCGCGGCGGTCCTTTCTCCGCCGCGCGAGCGTGCGTCAGTCGAACTTCGGAATGACCGCAGCGGACACGCTGGAGACGTAGCGCTGGCCGTCGTCGCCGTAGAGGAAGAGCAAGCCTCCCATGCGCGTATCCGCGTCGCGGATCAGCCCGTCGAGCCTCTCACGCTGCCATAGCGAATCCGTCGCCGTGATGCGGACAGTTCGTGTCTCTCCCGGCGCGATTGGCGCAGAGGAATCGAGGGTAAGCCCCTCGGCGACGGCCAAAGCGGCGCCTTCGCCCTGCGGCGGTTGGACAACCGAGGGGTTGAGGAATCGCACATTTGCAGTCGAGAACTCGCCAACCCGGATGGGATGCTCGGAACCATTGTGCAGCTGCGCCGTCATGGTCATTGCGCGTGCGGGCACGTTGTACTCGGCGCGCTGAATCTTGACCTTCACCTTTCCGGCGTCGACGATCGGCGGCAGGGGATCGATCTGATCCATGGCCGCCTGCAACGGAATGGCGTTGCGATATTGACGGTCGGTTATGAAGTTCGCGGCGAGCACGATCAGAGGAACGCCAACGAGGATCGCCGTTCCCACGTGGCGGTCCATCGGCGTGATGAGATTCGCCTCCTGGCCCGAATGCAGCATCTTGTATCGCGGGATGAAGAGGGGACGCCTGATCCACCAGAGCAACCATGCGGAGCCCAGCGCGATCCAGAAGAAATGCCAGGCGAGGCCATTTGCGAGGCCATAGCTTTCCATGTCGATGACGCTGCCGTCGAGCGTCTTGACCTGATTGGTGAAGGCAGACGCATCGCCGTCGACCTCGAGCCATTGCCCCGGCCCGACAACCGATCCCGCATCATGCAAGTTGAAGAATGGGTGAAGATGGAAGCGCCCCGGCATCCTCGCCTTCAGCACCATTTTGAAGTCGTAGTCTCCGCCAGGTTTCAAAGCGGCCGAACTGACGGATGGCTGCCCATTCAGGTAGCGCTCGGTTCGCACCATAACAGGCCCCGGCGCCGAGACGTTCAAATAGGTCGCATCGGGCTTCGCCACGCCGCGCGGCCAATCTTCTGCAACGTGGAATTTGCCCGTGATGACAACTTCCTCGTTGACGTTGAGTTTGCTTTTGGACCACTCCACATCGTACCACTGAATAGTCCGCATACGGATGAAAGGCTCCAGAGCCTTTTCGCCGTGAGCGAGCGCTGCGTCTGGCGCGAGCGAACCCGCGCATAATCCTAGGAAAAGAGCGCCGAAAAGCGTCTTGATCTGCTTTTTCATCTTCTACTCTCCCCTCAGATTTTCGTGACGTATTTCGTCGTCGCGAACAATTTGCCCAGATACCACCAGAGCGGATACATGAGGGTGCAAAGCAGCGCCGAGCAGAACGCCGACAGCGGCGTCGCATATTGGCCGTAAGTTCGCAGCGTTCCGCGCTCGATGAGACGAAGATATTCAGGCGTCCCCGCGCGGATGTATTGAAAACCGAAGAGGTCGGCCACGGTGAGCTGCGCGCCGCCATACTCCACCGGCACGTGAAACATGCCGAAAATTGGCCAGTTGGTCGGATAGAAAAGCAGGGCGAAAGCCATGCCGCCAAAGATGCTCGTGACGGTCAGGCTGTTGCTCAACATCAGAACCGCGTCGAGAACGAGCGCGCTCGGCAACATAGTGGCCGGCAAGACTTCGTTGATCGGAAAAAAATTCCACATGTGATAGGCGAAGAAGCGCGTGATCCAGGTGCCAATCAGCAAACAGGAAATGCAAAGCGTCGCGCCGAACGGCAGCCTGAAGTTGGGCCATAGAACGGCCTGCACCGCCGCGGGGAAGGTGATCATCATCAGGGGCGTGATCAACGGCCACCATTGGCGGTCCTTCCAATCCACCCAGAAGTCCCAATCGCCCACCGTCAAAGCGACGTGCAGGTGGAAGGATCCGATGAAAAGGAACAGCGCCAGCACCAGGATGAGGTAATCATAGGCGCGGGTCAGCCGCGCCTTTTCTCCTGTATACGGCTGTGCTGGAAGGTCTAAGGATTTGCCTGTCATGCTGTCCTCCACGAAGCTTGGCTCTCTGTGCGCTCTTTCCCGACGGGGGCCGGAATGGCGATCGGCGATGCGGCGCAACTTGTGGGAAGCTAAGCGCGGCTGGGGGCTGCGTGAAATGGTGAGTATTGATAGGCATATGAATAAAAGTCACGTGCGCAATCGGTGCGTGGCGCTAAAGATTCTGCGAGGGCTGAACCGTGACGGAGCTGCATAATTTCGATCTCAATCTGCTCGTGGCGTTCGATCTCCTCATGGAGGAGAAGAACGTCTCGCGCGCCGCCGAACGCATGTTCGTCACGCAATCGGCGATGAGCCATACCTTGCAGCGGCTGAGGCAGCAGTTGGACGATCCGCTACTCGTCAAGACCCCGGCGGGTATGAAGCCGACAGATCGCGCACTGTCCCTAGTCAAACCGGTGAAGGCCGTCCTGCGCGACGTCAAGCGGCTGATCCGTGCGCCGGAGGAATTCGATCCTTCACGGAGCAGGCGGCGGTTTGTGATCGCCGCTACCGATTACATGGACCTTCTGGTGCTCCCGCCGCTCGTCGAGCGCATGGCCTTCGCGGCTCCCGGCATCGACATTCATGTGAAGAGAACAGAGTCGCCGTTTCCCGAAGCGGACCTCGAACACAATGATATCGATGTCGTGCTGGGCTTCGATGCGGTGCTGAAGCCGCCTGCCTATTTGAGCAAGACGAAACTTTTCGACGACCGCATGGCCTGCGTCGGCGGGAAGCAGAATTCCCTCGGCAAGAGCGGGCGTTTGACGCTCGAAGAATATGTTTCATGCAAGCACATGCTGATTTCACGCACTGGCACACGCGTTGGATTGATCGACGAGTGGCTCTCGGAGAGGGGGCTCACGCGACGCATCGCGTTGATCGTCCCTCACTTCCTCTCGGCCCCCTTCATTGTCGCGAAGACCGACATGATTTTGTCCCTGCCGGAGCGGATCGCCAATGACTTCGTCGATCTGGCCCCACTGAAGATTCTGCCCATCCCGATTGAATTGCCGGCTTACGACCTCGTCATGGTCTGGCACCCGCTCCATGATCCCGACCCCGCCCATCGCTGGTTGCGGGATCAGATCACGGGAATTTGCGGGGAACTCGGGCCGCTCAGCGACCCGCTAATCCGGCAGCAAAAGGCTTGACCTCAATGAGAAGGTAGGGCGGCTTCGACAGATCCTTTCCACTGTTCAAAGCTGCTGAGCGATTCAGCTGGTTGACGACGGCATAGAGCTTCCCATTCGGTCCGAAGCTAAAGGAATCTACCCAAGTAAGTTGATCGCTCTTCGCCATCTGCTGATAGCTGCGATCGGGCCTGATCACGCCGATCGCGCTCTCCGCCAGATCGCCGAGGTATATGTTGTTATCCTTGTCTATTGAGATGCCGTCGCATACGGGTTTCGCACTATATCGCTCGACTCTGGATGCGAGGGCCTTTGCATCCAACCCATCATTGGCGAGGTCCGCAGCTTTGATGCGATAAAGGCTGAACCCGTGCATGGGTCCAAAATAGACCCACTCATTCACCAAATCCTCCGTGATCGGATTGACGCCGATATGCGGTTTGACGAGGTGGCCATTGGCGTCCTTAACCTGGATTGGACGGCCCTCCATGACGAGGTCGACATTCTCCGGAACGACGCTCGGATGCCCTTCGAGCACCCTACGCGCGGCCCCGGTTTCCATGTCGACCACGATCAGCGCCGCATTTTGACCGCCTGCGGGATCCGCGATGAAAATCTTCTTGTGCCGGGCGTCAATCGTAAAGTCGTTGACGAAGGCGTCCTTCGGAGCGATCGGCGGCGGCAGGTAAATGACGCGCGACAATCGATTCGTCGTCGTATCCCATGCGACAAGCTTCGGCGTCACGCCGCTGCGCATGCCGTTATCGAGCAACCAGACGACGCCATTGTCGCTGCGGAGGCCAAGCACCGAATCCAGCGACACGCCGCCAGGACGCTCCCGGCTATTTGTCTCCGCATTCGGAAACGGCGAGGTGGCTCCATCCCGTAGTTCGACCACCGAAAATGAAGGCTCGTAGAATTGGTGTTGGCTCATAACGATCCGGCCGTTGGCAGTGACTGTCACATTGCCCGGGCCCTGAGCCAACCTCGCCACGACATCGAAATTTTGATCCATCGCGAAGCCCGGCTCTCCCGCTATAGCGGGCAGAGCGAGGGCAAGAGCAAAAAGAAGCTTATTCTTCACGGCGTATCCCCGTTCTTCCAGAGCGCGAGAAGATGTATGATCAAGCGCTTCGGAGAAAATGACGGTTACTCATAGCGGTATTATCGGCCTTGATTGCCTGGTGCGTTGATTGCGTTTCCAGGCCCCCTCGCCGAGCCGGCGATCGAAATCCGATCGACTCGGACCTGGTCAGAACAATTGCCGAGGGGTGCAGAGCGCCGGTGACGGCTCATGCGATTCCATTATGCGTTAGCCCCCTCATCACCCGGAAGGCCAAGGATTCATTGGGGCAGACGCGCCTTCCGACTGGGATCGGAAGGCGCGCTTGGGGAGCGAGCATTTTCTGGCCGCGGCTTTCATGCAGCTCGGGCCGGGCTTTTGGCGTTACTCGGTCAAAATCGCGACGCCTTCCTTGCCGAGCAGACGGTGCACGTTTATCAGGAGCTGCAGAACCACGCCGAACACGCCCAGCGCCATCCAGCCGAAGAACACGAAGCCCCAATGCAGCGGCGCGACGAAGAGTTCTTCCATGAACCAGAACGTGTGGCCCCATTCGTTCAGGCCCACATTCGGGATGATCATGAAGGGACCGATCGAGACGATCAGATAGGCGAGCGAATAGCCCTTCGAGAAATAGGGAATGCGCGTCTTCGCATGGAAGAAGCAACCCACCGCCAGGATCGAGTAGATCGGGTAGCTCATGTAGAATTCGATGATATGCGAGGGCGTGAAGTCCGTATCGCGGATCACCGTCATGTGCCAGGTGCCGTCCTGCTCGGTGAAGAAGGACGCGCCCCAATAGATCGCCGCCGCATAGACCACCAGCCACTTCACATTATCGACGATCGAGCGCATCTCCTGCCGCGGCGTGACCGTCGACATGTCGCGCACGCGCGTCTTCCACAGATAGCCGGCAAGCGCGAGGCCCGAGACCAGTTCAAGCGGGATCTCCGTCCAGAGGATTGACATCCAATACGTCTGGAATTCAGGGGCAAAGGAGTCGAGACCAGCGCGCCAGCCATAGATCTGCTCGTAAATGCGCACGATCAGATAGAAACTGTTGAGAAGCGCGAGCCCGATCCACAGGCCCCTCAGATCGACGATGGGCTTCTCGGCGACGACGGCGCCTGAAGCTGCTTGCGTTGATAGGCTCATTTTTCATCCTCCGTTTTACCGGTGAGCGCGTCGGCGCTTGCCGTAGGGTGAAGGATACGCACCGCAGTGGCCTTGCCAGCGTGGCAGATTTGCCATTACTCTTGCAAAGCCTGACAGAGAATTTGCCATTAAAGAGGTAATTCCTGCCAAAGGGAGGCGGAAATGGACATCGCCATTCTTGGCTATGCGGATTGTTTAGGTCAGGGTTTCATCGGGGCGGCGGATTTGTTGCTGATGAGCCGGCGTATGCTCGCGTCGACGCAGCGCCCCGAGCCTTATCGCGTCGTCACCGTCACTTACGATGGCAAGCCGTTCCGCGACGGTTTCGGCCGCACCCACGCGGCCGACGCCTCTTTCGCGTCGCTCGACAATTGCGCGGCGGTGATCGTGCCGCCTTTCTTGTGCAGTTGCGACGATCCCATGCCGCCCGCCGCCGATCTCAACGCCGCCGCCGGTTGGTTGCGGCGCCAGCACGCGATGGGCGCCATCGTCGCGGGCTCCTGCAACGGCGTGTTTTTGCTTGGAGAGGCGGGGCTGCTCGACGGGCGCCGCTGCACGACGACATGGTGGCGTCACGACGAATTGCGCGCCCGCTACCCCCGCGCCGACGTCGCCTGGGGCGCGTCGCTTCTGGAGGATCGCCGCGTCGTCACGGCCGGCGGCCCCCTCTCCTGGATCGACCTGTCATTGCATATGATCCGCGAGCTCTGCGGCGCGGAAGCGGCAAAAAAGGCGGCCGACTACACGGTTGTCGATACGGTGCCCTCCACCCAGACGATTTACATCCCGCCAGGACATCTCACGGCTTCCAACCCATTCGTGCTGGAAGCGGAACACGCGGTGCGGCAGGCCGGTGACGCGCCGATGACCTCGACGCAATTGGCGCGGGCGCTGAACGTCTCCGAACGGACGCTACATCGCCGTATCAAGGAGGCTACCGGAGAGACGCCGAAACATTTTCTCGATCGCGTGCGGTTCGAAGCCGCGCGGCTGTTGCTCGAAACGACCAAGAACTCGGTCAAGCAATTGGCCTCGGCCTCTGGCTATGCCGATGAGACGAGCTTCCGGCGCGCCTTTCGGCGCTACGCCGGTATGTCGCCCGGCGCCTATCACTCGTGGTCGCCAGCGCGGCGCAGCGCAAAGGCGTGATCAGGTCAAGTGATCGACCCTATGACGCCGCGCGATGCGCGTTGTCTGCCTCGTGTGTCGAGATCGCGAAGTGTTTCCAACCGCCTCTGCGGCAACCAGCGTCCCGGTTAGAGTCAGAGTGCGGACAAGTTCTCCGTGACGGGTTGAGGACCGAGAGAAAGGCTTTCGGCGCCCGTCATGGGGAGTAGGGCCCATGACCCAGGTTGAGACTCTGGACGCCGCGCGCGGACGCGACGGCGGCTACAAGGTGGATGCGAGCCGCGGCGCGCAGATCAGGCGCGTTTCGTCGGAGTGGTTTTCACGCCCGGGGGATGAGCGGTATCTATCCCTGTCGGAGCTGTTCGCGGCCGTACGCACCCGGACCGAGCGCAGCCGAACGCGGACGGTCGAGAGCGCGGCTATTCGTGTGGAAGCATGCCGCGACGATGCGGAGAAGCTATCGCTGATACTTCCGGATTCGGACGCGCCCGTCGCGCCGACGCATTGGAGCTTCGGCCAGCTCGCAAGCCTGGTTGGCGCGCCGGCGACTTATCTTCGTCAGCTCCCGGCGCCGCTCGCCGGTATCAATCTGCAATATGGCCTGACCTCGCACCGCGCCGAGCAGATAAAGAGACGCTGGAGATCGAAGACGGGCGCGTCGAGCTGCGCGCGGTGACTGGGCCCGATTATGGCCGGATTTTCGATCACGAACTCGTTTCGGCCGTGCAGCGTATCGCGGGCAATGGCACGGGCGATGCGCGCTGGAAGGTGCCGGGAGTGCTGGACTGGTCGACAGGCATTTACAATCCCAATATTGACGTCACGCAAGACACGACGACGCT
>DATBRF010000012.1:0-6914 GCA_036560425.1 Methylocystis sp.
GCAAAAGCAGCCGCCAGCGTGCCGCGCTGGGCGGCGAGCCGGCGCGCGGTTGCGGCGCCGACTGCGCCGCCGATGACCCCGCCGCCGAGAATCGCGCCCGCCAGGGCCCAATCCACGAGGCCTGAGAAGGCATAATTCGCCGCTGTCGTCACGCCAAAGGCGGTGACAGAGACAAGCGAGGACCCGATCGCGTTGAGGATCGGCAGATCGGCGGCGAGCATCAGCCCCGGCACGATAAGAAAACCGCCGCCGATTCCGAAAAACCCGGATAAGGCGCCGGTCGCTGCGCCCGTCGCGGCGAGGCGCGGGAAGTTTTCGCGGTTGAGGCGCACCTGCGGATAGCCTTCGCCACTACGGGTAACGAACATCAGCGCGCCGATAACGAGCATCAACAGACCGAAGAGCGTCAGCAGCTTTTCGCCGTTGATCAGCTTGCCCAGAGTCGATCCTCCATAGGCGCCGGCGACGCCAAACAGGGCGAAGATGGAGGCGCAGCGCCATTTGATCGTTCCCGACCGGGCGTGGTTGACGAGATTGAACACGGCGTTGGCGGCGACGGCGACCGCACTGGTGCCGATGGCGACATGCGGCTCTGGCACGCCCACGAAATACACAAGAAGGGGCACAGCCAACACCGAACCGCCTCCGCCGACGAGGCCAAGGGAAAAGCCGACGAATACGCCGGAGAAGGTTCCGGCGGCGAGCTTGACGAGTTCGGGCGTCAGCATCTCGATTCCCAACACACATTAGAGATTGCTTAATTAGGTAAATCGCATATAACATCGGGGCAATCAAGCGCGCGGCGAGGAGAAAAACGATGTCTCGGCCGAATATCAGGGGCTTTTTCGACGAAGCCACCTTCACCGTCACATATCTCGTTTCCGATCCTATGACGAAGAAAGCGGCGATCATCGACCCCGTGCTGGATTACGAGCCCGGTGGGGGAATAGCGGATTCGCGCTCGGTGGAGATGGTGCTAAAGATTGCGCGCGACGAGAAGCTGGCTGTCGACTGGGTTTTGGAAACCCACGCGCATGCGGATCACCTTTCGGCCGCGCCGGTGGTCAAGGCCGCGACCGGCGCCAGGGTCGGGATCGGCGAGCATATCCTTAAGGTGCAAGATATCTTCCGGCCTGTTTTCCTGGCCGACGACATCGCGCCCGAGGGCCGCGATTTCGACCGCCTCTTCAAGGACGGCGATCGCTTCCCGCTCGGCGAGCTCGAGGTCGAGGTTCTCTATACTCCCGGCCACACGCCCGCCTGCGTCTCCTACAAGATCGGCGATGCGGTCTTCGTCGGCGACACAATCTTCATGCCGGACTACGGCACGGCGCGCGCCGATTTCCCCGGCGGCAACGCGCGCACGCTCTACCGCTCCATTCGCCGCCTGCTGACGCTGCCCCCGGAGACGCGGCTCTTCATGTGCCACGATTACAAGCCGCCCGGCCGCGATTTCTATCTTTGGGAAACAACGGTCGCCGAGGAACGCGCCAAGAACGTTCAGATCGGGGATGGGGTAAATGAGGAGGATTTTGTCGCCGAGCGACAGAAGCGCGACAAGGCGCTCGCCGCGCCGCGCCTCTTGCTGCCCTCGATACAGGTGAATATCCGCGCCGGACGCTTTCCGCCGCCGGGCCCGGACGGTGTGCGGCGCCTGCTCGTTCCGTTGACGTTCAAGGGCGCGGCGGGGCCCCCGGAGTGAACGATCAGTTCCGCTCGCGTAGGTATCCTTCGAGCAGGGCGACAGCGGCCCTGCGGTCCGCCTCGCTCGCCGTCGCCAGCGCCTTCGCGTAGGACTCGGTGATGGATTGCTCGTTGGCGCCGCCAGCAGCCGCGTCTCGAGCCAGCGTCAAATACATCAGCCCGCGCGCCTTCTGGCTGCCGCCGCCCGCTTCGCCGCTGAACATCATTTGGCCAAGGAGGGCCTGCGCCTGCGGATGGCCTTTGCGCGCGGCAAGCTCCAGCCAGTTGACGCCGCGGCGCATGTCCTTCTTGACCCCGACGCCGTCGAGATACATGCACGCAAGGTAATATTGCGCATCGGCGTTGCGGAAATAGGTCGCGGCGTAGCGGAAGAGCTCGAAGGCCCGGTCGAGATCGGGTTCGATCTTGGCCGACGATAAGCCGTCGCGCAGATAGAGGCCGATGGCGACAAAGGCGTTCGCCGCCATCGAGCGCTCGCGCGGATCCGGCTCTTCTTCGGCAAAATGCTCGACGATCTTCGAGAAATAATTGTATGCCTTCGCGTCGTCGCGGACGACCCCGTCGCCTTCGGCATACATGCGGCCGAGCTTCCATTGCGCCAGCGGCTCGCCGCCCTCGGCGGCGTAGCGCAGCGCCGTCACGGACATAGCGGCGTCGCCGGCGTGATAGCTTTCGAGCCCGGCGCGTAGAGCGGCCCGCGGATTTTTGAACATGGGCAGCGGAGTCGTCGCGGGCGCGCGCGCAGCGGGGGCGTCGAGCGCCGGGGCGGGAGCGACGAAGGCGGTCACGAGCATGGCGAAGCTCGCTGCGAACAGGCCGGCCGGAAGCGCCGCACGCCTGATTTTTTGCGGTGCAGCGAAAGAGTTGTTCTTTTGCGCAAATCCGACCATAATGATCCGACTTCCTCGACCCGCGGCGCCGAATTTCGGCGCCTGAACGCGACACTGAGCGCACCGGCCGCCATCCTCGCATAAAGCGAAAAAACAGGAGGGCGCTCCCACGGGGCGAAACGCCGCCGGAGGTGTCTTCCCGCGTCTTGGATCAGCAAGTGACAGGAGGACCATATCTCAGCTTTTATGGCTGAAAAGGGGCTTATGAGCCGCGTTCGAGGCTGTGTCGTCTAATGTTCGGGAGTGTTGCAGCCAGGGCACAACAACAGCAGCGCTTACGCCCGCAAAAACGAAAGCGGCGCCGCATATGCCAAATATATTGCGCAGCGGTTAAGATGCGTGGCCGTTTCTCGACCAGTAGAAGTTGTGCTTACATCGCAAACGGGGGCGCAGGCGAATCACAGCTGCGCTTGCCTGAGAAGGAAATAACGCATGGTTTCATACTCACGCGCGGGCACCCATCTGAGTTGCGCTGTGGTCGCAGCGCTCTTCGCCGCCCCAGCCTTTGGCGGGGATGCGCAAAAGGGCGCGATCATCGCGAAGCGCTGGTGCGCGAGCTGCCATGTGGTTTCGCAGGATCAAACCTCGGCCGTCGCGGACGCCCCCTCCTTTTTCGAGATCGCCCGGCGGCGTACGGACAAAAAACAGATCGGCAATTTCCTCGTCGCGCCGCATCCGCCCATGCCCGACATGCATCTGACGCGCAGGGAGATCGACGATATAACGACCTATATCCGCAGCCTCGATCCGCGCCCGCAGCCGCCCGAGCAGAGAGAAAAGGACGAGGAGCCGCCGAGGAAGGGCTGATGGCGAAGGACCGCGAGCTTCGGGCCCGCGTTTTCGACCGAGCCTGAAGGGGCGCGGCGCACGACTTGGGAAGCCCCCGCCTCATGGCCTACGCAGTCAAGGAAGCCTTCAAGACCCTGCAGGGCGAAGGGCGGCACGCCGGCCGCGCAGCCGTCTTCTGCCGGTTCGCGGGCTGCAATCTCTGGAGCGGGCGGGAGGAGGATCGCGCCCGCGCCCAATGCCGCTTCTGCGATACCGATTTCGTGGGCGCCAACGGGGATGGCGGCGGCAAATTCGCCGACGCCCGGGCGCTCGCCACTCATCTCGCCGCGCTCTGGGGCGAAGGCCGCGACGGGCGTTTCACGGTGCTTACCGGCGGCGAGCCCATGCTTCAAATCGACGCGGCCCTCGTCGAGGCGCTGCACGCCGAGGGCTTCGAGATCGCTGTCGAGACCAATGGAACGCTCCCCGCAACTCCCGGACTCGACTGGATTTGCGTCTCCCCCAAAGCCGGCGCGGCGTTGGCGCAGACCAGCGGCGACGAATTGAAGCTCGTCTATCCGCAGGAAGGCGCCGATCCGGCGCTATATGAGGGGCTGGACTTCGACCATTTCCTGCTGCAGCCCATGGACGGGCCCGAGATTCTGCGCAATACGAGGGCCGCTGTCGACTACTGCCTCGCCCATCCGCGTTGGCGGCTGTCGGTGCAGACGCACAAGATGATCGGGGTGAAGTGACGGTGGCGAGTTTCGAGGTTTATCGCGAGTTTTATTTCGAGGCGGCCCACGCCCTTTACGACCCCGAGGCCAAGGACGGCGGCAAATACCGCAACCTCCACGGGCATTCCTTCCGCGTGCGCGTGACCCTGCGCGGCGAGCGCCACCCCGAGGAGCAATGGGTGATGGACCTCGGAAAGCTCGGCCGGCGCCTCGCCGAGCTGCGTGAAAAGCTCGATCATTCCTTTCTCAATGATCTCGAGGGCCTCGGCAAGCCGACGCTCGAAAACCTCTGCCTTTACATTTGGCGTGATCTCGCGCCCGCGCTCCCGGGTCTTTGCGAGATCGGAATCTTCCGGGACAGCTGCTTCGAGGGCTGCGTCTATCGGGGCGACTAGCGCGCTCCGACCCACCCCTTGGTCATGGCCCAAAAGAGCGCTGGAAATCCTGCGGCATCGTCGCTATTGCGATTCCAAGGCGCGGTCTCTACGCTTGCGCCCACCATTTCAGCAAAATGTCCGCCGACGCGGCTGCGGCCGGCGCTGCGCAAAGAAGCGGATTCGAGGGGAACCCTGAGGACATGGCGAATAATAAGGTCATCAGCGCCGACGAGGCGATTGCGCTCATTCGCGATAACGACGTCGTCACCACCACGGGCTTCGTTCAGAGCTGCATCCCTGAGGCGCTTCACGCCGCGCTCGAAAAGCGCTTCGTCGAGACCCAGCATCCCCGCGACCTCACCCTCATCATGACCGCCGGCGCCGGCGACTCCAAGGGACTCGGCACGGGGCGCTTCCATCACGAGGGCCTGCTGAAGCGCGTCATCGCCGCCAATTTCGGCCGCATGCCCAAGGTCGCCCAGGCCGCTCAGGAGAACAAGATCCTGGGCTACAATCTGCCCCAGGGCGTCATCTCGCAGCTCTACCGCGCCTGCGCCGCCGGTCAGCCCGGCCTCTTCTCCAAAGTGGGTCTTTATACTTATGTCGATCCGCGCTTCGGCGGCGGCAAGGTGAACGAGGTCACGACGGAAGACATCGTCAAATACCATAACATCCAGGGCGAGGAGTGGCTGTTCTACATCGCCACGAAGATCGACGTCGCCTTCATTCGCGGCACCTCGGCCGACCCCTCCGGCAACATCAGCATGGAGAAGGAGGCGCTCGTTCTCGACAATCTCGCGCAGGCCATGGCCGCCCACAACAATGGCGGCCTCGTCATCGCCCAGGTCGAGCGCATCGTCGAGCAGGGCTCGATCAAGCCGAAGGACGTGCATGTTCCGGGCATTCTGGTTTCGGCCGTCGTCGTCGCCGATCAGCCGGAAATGCACCGTATGAATTACGGCGTCATGTACAATGCGGCGCTCGCCGGCGAAGTCCGCGTGCCGATCGAGAAGCTTTCCAAGATGCCCCTCGACGAGCGCAAGGTCATCGCCCGCCGCGCCTCATTCGAACTGCCACCGAACGGCGTCGTCAATCTCGGCGTCGGCGCGCCGGAGGGCATCGCCGCGGTCGCCAATGAAGAGAAGCTCACGCCCTACATCACCCTGACGACGGAAGCCGGCGCCATCGGCGGCGTGCTGGCGTCGGGTTCGAGCTTCGGCGCGGCGACCAACGCCGACAGCATCATCCAGCAGAACCAGCAGTTCGACTTCTACGACGGCGGCGGTCTCGACATGACCTGCCTCGGCATGGCCGAATGCGACCTGCAGGGCAATGTGAACACCTCCAAATTCGGAGGACGCCTCAACGGCTGCGGCGGCTTCATCAACATCAGCCAGAATGCCCGGCTCGTCGTTTTCGCCGGCACGTTCACCAATGGCGGCCTGCGCGTCGAGATCGCCGACGGCAAGGTCCATATCCTTCAGGAAGGCCGCAACAAGAAATTCCTGAATTCGGTCGAGCAGACGACCTTCTCCGGCAAATTCGCGCAGAAACGCAAGCAGCCGGTCTATTACGTCACCGAGCGCTGCGTCTTCCAATTGAAGGAGAACGGCCTAGAGCTGGTCGAGGTCGCCCCGGGCATCGACATCGACAAGCACATCCTGCCCTTCATGGACTTCAAGCCGATCATCAACGAGCCGGAGTTGATGGACCGTCGCATCTTCATCGACGAGCCGATGGGGCTGATCAACGATCTGCTGAACCTCAACCTGGATCAGCGCATCAGCTACGATGCGGCGCGCAATATTCTCTTCCTCAATCTCGAGGGCTGGAATGCGCGCACCAAGAAGGACGTCGACGAAATGCGCCAGGCGCTCGTCGCCGCCTGTCAGAAAGTCGGCAAGCGCGTGAATTCCGTGGTCAACCACGACGGGGCGCGGATCAGCGAGGCGCTCTACGACGACTACGCCGAGATGATCGAATATCTGAGCCAGCACTATTATCTGACGACCACCCGCTATGCGACGAGCGCCTTCGCCCGCATGAAGATGAAGGAAGCCATGGCCAAGCGCGGCCTGCAGCCTCATGTCTTCGAGCGCCGCGAGGCGGCGGAGACCTTTCTGCAGGTGGTTGCCGCCGAAGAGGAAAAGGCGCCCGTGTAAGGCAAGGGGCGAGCGAGAATTGGACGGCCGCCTTCGGGCGGCCGTCAGTTTGTCGACGAACCTCCGAGGCGGCCTCGTCCTTCGAGACGCGAGCTGATGAGGCTTAAGCGTTTGACGCAGAAGCCCCTCTTGCTCAGGAGCCTGCGCAGCAGGCGTCTCGAAGCACGAGGGGCGTCAACTTCACCTGTTAGCCGTCTAGGCGCCAAAGGCGCCGTGCTTCGTTCAACGCTATTGCCAGGCTCCGCCCCAGCCGCCCCAGGGGCGCCGTCCCCACAT